>CANPXG010000008.1 GCA_947585795.1 uncultured Clostridia bacterium | reverse complement strand
AGATGCGCGCCGCCGGAGGAGTCAAATTGTATTTCCGCTTCACATACGAATTTTGCGCCTTTGCATAATTCCTTCATATCGCGGATAACATGACCGGGCCAACCGCCGTTTGTCATAAACGGAATAACCGTCTTGCCTGTCCAGTCATTACCGCTTAAATAAGTCAAAACCGCGGGCGCCGTTGTGTACCACCATGTCGGAGTTCCGACGGCAATATAATCGTAGTCGCCGATGTCATACGGAAGTTGTTTTATTTTCGGCATAAAACCGCTGTCAACCTCGCGCTTACCCTGCTCTACAACGTCTTGATGACTTCCCTTATATTTCTCAACCGTTTCGATTTCAGCCATATCCGCACCCGTTGCCTTTTGTAGCATTTGAGCAATTCTTTTTGTATTCCCGTTAGACCACGAATAATATACAATCAACATCTTTGCCATAAAAGTTCCTCCCATATTTTCTCGTTATTCCGTTATCCGGAATTACACATAAAACTCTTTTATAATTGATAACTCTATTATAACGCAAAAAAGACCTCTTGAGAAGTCTTTTTTAGTTCATCAGTTATAACCAAAAGTTATAACTGATTCGCAGCCATAATCTGTCGCAAGCTCTGATTTAAGCGAGCTTAGCAGAGCGTTGCTACAATTTAAAACTACTCCTGCATAACCGTTTTCACCGCCGACAAAAACCGTTCGACGATTTCGGAGGGCTTGGGCGAGTACAGCACGCCGAACGGGATATTGTATTCCCATTCCACCGGCACTACCTTCATCATCGGGTGAATACAGTCCCAATCGCGGATAACGACAAGCAGATCCTTATTCCGCTCGCAGGTGTTGAAAACGCCGACGTCGTAAAAATCGAAATCAATTACGTTTATCCGGCTGTGATTTAGGAAAATATCGTCGCGCAAAGCGTCAATATATCTGCTCCAGTCGCGGTGGATAAGCATCAGATTTTCTCCGTACATATCGCGCATCGTGAGCTTGTCCTTATTCGCAAGCGGGTGATTTATCGACATGGCGCAGCATAGCGGCTCGCGGGCGATCTCAAAGCCCTCACATTTACGCAGATCGAGAAGCGTGTCATCGAAAATACCCGTCACAATATCTATGTTCCGACCGAGATTCGCGAGGATCTCTCTCGCGTTTTCGGGAGTGTTCTCGAATGGGATCAACTGAAAATGAATATCGGGACAATGCTCGTGTATCCTCGGCCATAAGTCTGTCAAAATCTGCGCCGGAGTCATGGGCGACGTGCCGATGCGAATAACATTTTCGCTTTCACTCATCGCCTGCCGCGCACGCAAAACCGTTTCGCGCATATACTCTATTATGTATTTCGAGTCCTTGTAGAGCGAATTTCCCGCCGGAGTGAGCGTAAGTCCGCGGTGAGTGCGCTCAAACAGCGGCGCGCCAAGCTCCGTTTCAAGCTGATTGACCTGCTTGATAACAGCCGTGGACGTGATAAACATCTCCTCCGAAGCCTTGTTGAAGCTCCCCGCCTCGACTACCCGCACAAATGTTTCAAGCTGCGTGTTATTCATCTTTGCACCCACCTCCCAATTTTTTCGGCTATGTATACTTATGTATATTATAGCAACACCTTCGGGCGGTAAGTCAATAGTGTTTGGGGAAAGTTTATAAAAAGTTTACAAATATATCGTCCTAAGAAGAAGGGGCAACGCAAATCACCCCTTCGGATCGTCGAATTTAAACCGTATTTCTATATCTTTATCCTGTCCGATGTAAATTTTATCAACCAGCATAAGCAGCGTATTTCTGTCAATATCGTCAAAGCTGAGGATTCCCTTAAGCAACTCGCCCATATTGCGCGTCGTTTTACTGCGTTCATCCTCCCTGCGAATTTCCTCAAGCCGTTTCTCATAAACAGCCCTTTCAGCTTTTATACCGTCGCTCATCTCCGCGTATTCCTCCGCCGAGATCGTTCCGCACGCCTTATCCTTGTATAGGCTCAAAGCCGTACTCTTACAAGCCTCGATCCTTCTCGCAAGCGACTCGGCAAGCTTGGCATTATTATTTTCGCTATTAAAAAAAGCGTCAGCCTCCGTCAAAATTTCCGACGTATTGATAGCTGACGCTAATTCCTTAAGTTTCTCTTTAACTATGCTCTCGACGTATGACTCCCTGATGCTGTGCGAGGTACAAACTCCGAGCTTTGCGTTCTTCCTCCACCGGCTGCATACGAGATACGTTCGGGTTTCCGATTCTCTGACAAAGCTCATACCGCCACCGCAGTCCTTGCAGAATACCAACCCCGACAGCAGATGCGGCTCACCCTCACGTTTGCGTTTATTGTAGCCGCGCTTTGAGAGAATATCCGCCGCTGCGTCAAAATCCTCCTGCGACACAATCGGCTCGTGGGTATCGCGGATGATAATCCATTCCTCACGCGGCAGACGCACCTTTTTATCCACCTTGTAGCTCACCTTTCGCGTCATATTCTGCGCAAGATGTCCGGCGTATGTGGGATTTGTCAGTATACGGCGAATAATCGCATCGTTCCACACTCCTTGGAAAACCCGCTGCGTTGCGGTCAGATTCTTCTGCTGCGACGGTGTGGGAACGCCGTCCATGCTCAGCTTGTGCGCTATGCCGAGTATCGTTTCTCCCGCAAGGAAATCGCGGTAAATCCGCCGCACATAGACTGCCGTTTCCTCGTCGATAACAAGATGGTTTTTATCGTTCGGATCCTTTTTGTACCCGTAAGGTGGCTTGGAACCGATAAATTTGCCGCCGATCTTTTTGGTAGTAAGAGCCGTCCGCACCTTCTTGCTTATGTCCTTGGCGTACATATCGTTAAAAACCGCGCGAAACGGCGTCATGTCGTCGCTTTGCGCCGCGGTGTCTATGCCGTCGTTCACGGCGATGTAGCGTATGCCGTGCGCTGGGAAATACTTGTCTATGTACTTGCCGACCTCTATATAATCGCGACCGAGGCGGGATAAATCCTTCGTAACAACGGTATTTATTTTCCCGTCTTCAATCATTTTAATCATTCGTTTAAAGTCCGGTCTGTCAAAGGACAAGCCGGAATAACCGTCGTCCGAAAACACATGGGCAACATTAAGTCCGTTCTTTTCGGCATAGTCCGTAAGGAACGCTTTTTGGTTCGCGATGCTCTCCGACTCCGTAACCGTACCGTCGTCGCGGGACAGTCTTAAATATAAAGCAGTCATATTATCCGCCACGGTTATCACCTTGCTTTACTGATCAATATCTGTTTCAGTATATCGCTTAAGCTCTTTCCGTTGGCGTTGAATATCACCTTTACTTCTCTTTGGACCACCATTGTATCACCTCCCCGATAATTCTATTAAAATTTCGGTGAGGATATTCCTTATCCAAACGCTGCGTCCCGCGAAAGCGCAAACCTTACGGACGTTTTTTTACTTTTACACCGCCTTATCCAAATTTTGTATCCGGCGGGGTGGATTTTGAGGCGGCGAAGGAGTACGGGGTGCGCGTGATATGGGCGCTGTCGCTGCCCGGTAAAATCGCGCCCGTGACGTCGGGAGCCATAATCAAAAACACGATCATGAACATCATAAAGGAATTGGGGGTGTGAAATTTGGATTGGGAAAATAAAACGATCGGGTTCGCCATGTGCGGCTCCTTCTGCACGTTTTCAAAGGCTGTGGACGCGCTCGAGGCGCTTACCCGCACGGGCGCGAACGTAATACCTATCATGAGTGGCATCTCCTACTCCACCGACACCCGCTTCGGCACAGCCGACTATTTTCGCTCGCGCCTTCGTGAGCTTACCGGCAACGAGATAATCCACACCGTCAAGGAGGCGGAGCCTATCGGTCCCAAGGGTATGCTGGATCTGCTCGTCGTGCTCCCCTGCACCGGCAACTCGCTCGCCAAAATAGCCAACGGCATCGCCGACACGTCGGTGACGATGGCGGTCAAGGCACACCTGCGCAATCAGCGACCACTCCTGATCGCGGTGTCCACCAACGACGGACTCGGTACCGCGGCAAAGAATATCGGCGTTCTTTTGAACTGCAAAAATGTCTACTTTCTTCCGTTCTCACAGGACGACTACATAAAGAAGCCCACATCGCTCGTTGCTGATTTTAACAAGCTTACGGACGCGGCGCGGGCGGCTTTTGAAGGAAGACAATTACAGCCCGTTTTGGGCTTTTAATATAGATTGCGCTCATGAGTACGCAAAAAAGCGTTTCCTTACGGAAACGCTTTTTTGTGATAAGCCGCTTAATGCGAGTAGTTTTCTCTTATTCGTCCATGACCGCAATGAGCGTAAGTTTTATTAAGCCTGCTTGTTGGTTACGTCAGTTGTGTTGCCTACGTACTTCGACGAACCGAAGCCGAGAATGAGTTTAAATATCGGGTTCAGGAACACAAGACCAACGGTAAAGCCCGCGCCGTGTCCAAATGACTTTGACAGCTTGTTGTCACCGATAATCTTGAGTACGAGTGCCGCAATGAGGAATACCAGTTCAATTGCAGCGAATACGGTAGCCTGATCCGTCATAGTCTGTGAAAGCGATTGGAATACTCCGGCAATTATGCCTATAACAAGCGCGATCCAAAAGAACATTGTTTTCCATGTTCTCTTGTATAAGATGTACGAGTTGTAAAACGGAATTATCGCCTTCCAGCCCGGCTCGCCCATCTTTTTGAATATCTTCCAGTTTGCGATCACCTGAATCACATACCATGCCAGAGCAATCAACAATACTCCCGTAACTCCTATCAGGGCAAAGAGAGCTAATACGCCGGTTTCCTGCGATGTAAGATTTTCCATTATTATTTACCTCCTTAAAATTAGATACATATATTTTACCATACTATTTCAACCCTATGTTGTCACAGTGTTTACTTTATTGTTACTTTTTCGTTACATTGAAATGCATTTGTAGGAGGAAAGACACGGCAATTACCGCGCAAACGGGCGTTTTCAACCGGCGGTTGATTACAGGTTTATGGTGTTGAATGGCTTGCGGTATATTTTTTTATATTTACTCTTGATTTTTTTCAATAAATCTGTTAGAATATAAATGTTTTTTGTATGTGACAAAAAATAATGTAGTATGGTAGGAGGAAAAAACAATGGCACCACAGCAAGGAACACTATTGTCCTACAGACCTGACATAAAGGTCTTGGACGCGACGATCCGCGACGGCGGATTGGTAAACAGCTTTTACTTCACCGACGAGTTTGTGAAAAAGCTCTACAAGGCGAACGTGAAAGCGGGAGTAGATTACATGGAATTTGGCTACAAAGCGTCGAAGGAACTTTTTGACGTGGACAAATTCGGTAAGTGGAAGTTCTGCGACGAGCAATCCATAAGAGATGTCGTCGGAGAAAACGACACGGATATGAAAATATCCGTAATGGCGGACGTGGGAAGAACCGACCTCGAGCATGACATTCTCGACAAAAAGGACAGCGTTATCGACCTCGTGCGCGTGGCGACTTACATAAACACAATTCCCGCCGCTATCGACATGGCGGAGTACTGTAAGTCGAAGGGCTATGAAACGAGTATCAATATCATGGCTATATCCACGTCGGGCGACAGGGATATTAAGCAGGCGCTCGAGCTTATCGGTCAAAGCGGCGTAGACATGATCTACATCGTTGACAGCTACGGTTCGATGTACCCCGAGCAGATACGCGAGCTCGCGGAAATGTATACCGAGGTGGGCGTAAAGTACGGCAAAAAAATCGGTATGCACGCGCATAACAACCAGCAGATGGCGTTCGCGAACACGATCGAAGCGACAGCTCAGGGTGTGAGCATGCTCGACGCGACGATGAGTGGTATGGGCAGAGGCGCGGGTAACTGCGCTATGGAGGCGCTTATAGGCTTCCTCAAAAACCCCAAGTACAAGATAGATCCCGTGCTGAAATTCGTTCAGGACGAGATGGTGAAGCTCAAAAAGGAAGGGCTTGTTTGGGGCTACGATGTGCCGTACCTCATCACGGGTATACTGAACGTGCACCCGCGCTCGGCGATCGACTGCATCAAGAACGGAAGAACGGATTACGCGACATTCTTCCAGGAAATATGGGATAAAGAAGCGTAAAACGCAAAAAACACGGTAAAATTACCGTGTTTTTTTGTTACAGCACACCCACGCCTTCAAGCAATATTTTAATTCCGAGCAATATGAGAATTATACCGCCGCACAGCTCGGCTTTGGATTTGTACTTGTAGCCGAACACGCTGCCCGCTTTAATGCCCGCGGCGCTGAATATAAACGTCACGGAGCCTATAGTGAGCACGGCGGGTATGACGGCGACGTCCAAAAAGGCGAACGTCACGCCGACGGCGAGCGCGTCGATACTTGTCGCGACGGCAAGCAGGAACATTGTCTTTACGTCCATGAGGCTGTCCGACTTTTCTTCTCCGCCGCCCAGTGCCTCCTTTACCATGTTAGCGCCTATCAGCGCGAGAAGTATAAACGCTATCCAGTGGTCGTACTTCGTCACGAACTCCGAAAAGCTGCTGCCGAGCAGGTACCCGACAAGCGGCATGAGCGCCTGAAACCCACCGAACCAAGCGCCCGCCTTCACAAGATGGCGCGCATTTACCTTGCCGACGGCAAGTCCTTTACATACCGATACCGCGAACGCGTCCATGGACAGTCCCACAGCGAGAATTATAAGCTCCCATATTCCCATACATTTATCCCCTTCCCAATATTTCTACCTAATCAAAAGATACGCCGTGTAAGCCGCATACATGACTATCATTATGATTCCCGCGCCGCGGTTTATTTTTTTGCCCGTAAGCGCGAACACATACGTAAGCGCGAGTGCGGCGGTGAGGATAAGAGCGTCAAAAACAGCAGACATGTCGGTCACGATGGCGCTTATCGAAGAGGAAATACCTAAAATAAAGAGCACGTTAAATATATTTGAGCCTATGACGTTGCCGACGGCGATGTCGTTCTGTTTTTTACGCGCGGCGACGATCGATGTTACAAGCTCCGGCAGCGACGTGCCTATCGCGACAACGGTAAGTCCGACGACTTTTTCGCTGAGTCCCGCTTGCAGCGCGAGCTCCTGAGCGCCCTTTACGGTGAGCTCACCGCCTATTATAACGCCGATAATGCCCGCCAGTATAAACAGTATGCACTTCCACATGGGCATATCCTTTTTCTCTTCACTATCCGCCTCCGGTTGGAGCGAGGCGTTACGCTTTCCCGAAACTATCGATACCGTCATAAACGCCGCGAAAACGACGAGCAGCACGATTCCGTCAACGCGGGTAAGAGCGACTTCGCCATTGCTCATAGTCAGCATGAGTGCAAGCATGAGAAGCGTTATGCCTATACAGAACGGGAAATCGCGCTTTAAAATATTTTTCTTCACCGCCACCGGAGCGAGCAGCGCGCTCGCGCCGAGAACGACGAGAGTGTTGAACATATTCGAGCCTATAACGTTGCCTATCGCTATTTCGTTACTGCCCGCGATCGACGCGGTGACGCTTACCGCCGCCTCCGGCAAGCTCGTTCCGAACGCGACGACGGTAAGTCCGACGAGGTAAGCGGGTATTTTGAGCTTGTCCGACAGCGCGCAAGCGCCGTCCACAAACACGTCCGCACCCTTTACGAGCAGGATAAATCCGCCGACGAGAAATAAAATCATAAGCAGTGTGTTCATTTAATTTTCCTCCTTAAAATACGGGTGCAGCTTTAAATTAACAAAAAAGACTTTTACTGCAAAAAACGCAATAAAAGTCTTGTTACTTACTGAATGGACGGGATCTCTCCGTGTATTGACGTCCCATTCAACGCCAGAAGGCGTGAACTACTCCCCTTTATACTGACATAATTATATGACAAAATACGCCTTCTGTCAATCCTTTTTTCAAATTTTTACGTTTCTCCGTATTTGTCCGTCGGGCAAAGCTCCTCCTCTATCCTCAAAAGCCTGTTATACTTCGCCACTCTGTCCGTCCTCGACGGCGCTCCGCTTTTGATTTGACCGCTGTTTACCGCCACGGCAAGGTCGGCTATGGTCGTGTCCTCACTCTCGCCACTCCGATGCGATATGACGGCGCTGTAACCGTTTTTATGCGCCGTACGCACTGCGTCAAGCGTTTCGGACAGAGTTCCTATCTGATTTAACTTGATGAGCACGGAGTTTGCCGCGCCCGCTTGTATGCCGTGCTCGATGCGCGAAATGTTGGTGGCGAACAAGTCGTCGCCGACGAGCTGCAGCTTTGAGCCGAGGCGGTCTGTCATGTTCCTCCACCCCTCCCAATCGTTTTCGCCAAGACCGTCCTCGATCGAAAATATCGGGTAACGCTCGGAAAGCGCCTCCCAGTACTCTATCATTTCCTCCGACGTTTTCCTCATTCCCGACTTCGGCATAAGGTACGTGCCGTCCTTCTTCGCCCACTCGGACGCCGCCGCGTCTATGGCGATACGAAAGTCCTCGCCCGCCCTGTAACCGGCAGCGGCTATGGCTTTCACGATAAAATCAAGCGCTTCCTCGTCCGTTTTGAGGTTCGGGGCAAAGCCGCCCTCGTCACCCACGGCGGTAATATTGCCGCTGTCCTTTAAAAGCTTACCGAGCGCGTGAAATACCTCGCTGCACCACCTAAGTCCCTGCCTGAACGTTTTCGCGCCAAACGGCATTATCATAAATTCCTGTATGTCCACGTTATTATCGGCGTGAGCGCCGCCGTTTAAAATGTTCATCATCGGCACGGGCAGCACGTGCGCGTTTGCGCCGCCTATATACCGAAACAGCGGTATTCCAAGACTTTTCGACGCAGCGCGCGCCGCCGCGAGCGACACGCCGAGCAGCGCGTTCGCGCCGAGATTGGACTTGTCCGCGCTGCCGTCCGCTTCTATGAGCTTCATGTCTATATATCGCTGGTCGAGCACGTTCATACCCGTGAGCGTGTCGGAAATTTTTTCGTTTACGTTACGCACGGCTGTCTTTACGCCCATGCCGCCGTAACGCTTTTTGTCGCCGTCACGCAGCTCGTGAGCCTCATGCTCTCCCGTGGACGCGCCCGACGGCACGATCGCTCTGCCAAGACTGTCCTCGGTCTGAACCTCGACCTCGACGGTGGGGTTACCGCGTGAATCCATCACCTCGCGCGCGAACACGTCAATTATTTCGACATATCTTTTCATATTTTTTACCCTCCTTTAAAATACAAATTTTACAATTTTTATCTCTTACGGTTTGAGTATTGGCAAATTCCTTTTTATTTATACAATGGAAAGCAAATACATTGACTAAATAGCCGTTCGCGTGTATAATGGAAGCAGATATTCGTAAAATCTCGGGCGGACGCGGTATAACGTCCGCGGAAAGGGGTGTACCGTGAAAAAGATAACGGCACTTATTATTGCCGCCGCAGTAACATTCAGTACATATCCGGCGTTCGCGGCGGGCGCGATACCCGACCATATGGGGACAAGCACGGAGGGAATGGAGATTGGCACCGAGCCGCTTAATTCGGCGGTAAAGTCGTACTCGAACCTGTTTAAAAGCGCGGGCGACAGGTACGGAGTCGATCCCAACCTGCTCGCGGCTATATGTATGCAGGAATCGTCGGGACGTAATCTCAGCTACCGTGAGGACGGCAGCGAGTACCCCGCGTGGGGCATAATGCAGATCGAGTACTCGATGGTCGACACATTCTCAAAATTCGGCGAGGAAACCACAGGTGAAGAGTGGACAAGAGAGGACAGACTCGACGAGGCGAAGGCTGTTCCGTTCGCCGCGTACCTCATATCTCAGGCGCTTATCCGCTACGACTGCGATTACATGAAGATGATACAGTCGTATAACTTCGGTCAGACCGTACTTGACAGAATAATCGAGGCGGCGGGCGACGATTGGCTTGACGAGCGCAAAAACGCCGCCGCGTATGCCGACAACTGGCAGTACGAAACGTACGGCGACGCGGAGTACATAGAGCACGTGCTGAGGTATTACCATAACGACATCGAGTATTCGGGCGCGAAGGTCAGGATAGACGGTAAATTGCTGAAGTTCGACGACCAGTATCCGCTGCTCGAAACGCGTTACGGCGAAACGTACACACTTATACCGATAAGGGGCGTGAGCGAAGCGCTTGACGCGGATGTTGAGTGGGACGCGGAAAGTCAGACGGTCACGATAAGCAAAGGCTCCGACACGATGACGCTGTTTATCGGCAGCGACACCGCGCTCTTTAACGGTGAGGAAACGACGCTTGAAATGCCCGCTATGATAAAGAACGGCAGGACGCTCGTGCCGCTGCGTTTCGTCATGGAAGCGTTTGACGTGGAAGTCGATTGGGACGGCGATACGCGCACGGTCAATATCCGAAAGTAAAAAGGAAAAAATTTTTGCAAAAAAATATTGACATATTGTAAATTTTATTGTAGAATACCTGTATAGTACGGAAAGAGGTAATTGTCATGAGAAATTTTGCGGCATTTAATATGAACAGCCTTCTACTACTAAGCTGAACGGGCAATGGTGTCTTCAGTTTGGTTTTTCTGTACTGTTGTAAGTATTGGAATTATGCTGAGCCCCATTGCGCGGCTCAGCTTTTTTGTAACATGAAAATTATACAGGCGTATAGCCGGAAAGGCAGTGTTTTATGAATTATAAAAAGTATCAGAAAATGTACCACCCCGTTCCGCTTGAGAACCGTGAGTGGCCCGATAATGAAATAACAAAGGCTCCGATATGGTGCAGCGTTGATTTGCGTGACGGTAATCAGGCGCTTTACTCCCCCATGACGACCGACGAAAAGATCGAGTTCTTTAAGTTTTTGGTAAAGCTCGGTTTTAAGGAGATCGAAGTCGGTTTCCCCGCCGCGTCGCATACGGAGTTTGAGTTTGTGCGCCGCCTTATCGACGAGGATCTGATCCCCGACGACGTTTCGATACAAGTGCTTACGCAGGCGCGCGAGCATATTATCAAAAAGACGGTCGAGGCGCTTAAGGGCGTTAAAAACGCGGTCATACATCTTTACAATTCCACATCGACGCTTCAGCGCGAGGTGGTGTTTAAGAAGAATAAAGAGGAGATCAAACAGCTTGCGGTCGACGGAGCGAAGCTGGTAAAAAGTCTTGTGTCGGGACAGCTCGACGGCAATATCCGCTACGAGTACTCACCCGAAAGCTTTACGTGCACCGAGCCCGACTACGCGGCGGAGGTTTGTAACGCCGTTATAGACGTGTTCGGCGCGTCGGCGGACAACAAGATCATTATAAACCTTCCCTCCACTATCGAGGTCGCGACGGCGAATGTGTACGCCGACCAGATAGAGTACATGTGCAAGCACCTCAAAAACCGTGAAAATCTTATCATAAGCGTGCACGCGCACAACGACAGAGGCACGGGCGTCGCGTCGAGCGAGCTTGCGCTTTTGGCGGGCGCGGACAGAGTGGAAGGCACTATTTTCGGTAACGGTGAGAGAACGGGCAACACGGACCTTATAACCGTCGCGCTCAATATGTTTTGTCAGGGTATAGATCCCGAGCTTAACCTTGAAAATATAGACGAGATAATCGAAGTATTTGAAAAATACAACCGTCTGCCGATACATCCGCGTCATCCGTACGCGGGAGAAATGGCGTACGTGGCGTTCTCGGGCTCACATCAGGACGCTATAAAGAAGAGTATGGATCTGTTCGGTTCAAGTCCCGCGAACAAGTGGGCTAACCCCTACCTCACCATAGATCCGACGGATATAGGCAGAAAGTACGAGCCGATACTCATAAACAGTCAGTCCGGCAAGGGCGGAGTGAGCTACATAATGGAAAACAAGTACGGCTACACGCTGCCAAAGCCCATGCTTATCGAGTTCTCGTCCGTCATAAACGACATGTCCGACGAAAAGCAGACGGTGCTTACGAACCACGAGATACATCAGGCGTTTAAGGATATTTACGTGAATGTGTCGTCACCCATAAATATGCGTTTCTACCGTTCAAACGAGGAAGCGGACGGCACTCTGCTTACGGCGACGGTCGAGGTAAAGGGTAAGGTTTCGTCGATCGAGGGTAAGGGTAACGGTCCTATCGACGCGCTTTCAAACGCGCTTCGCAGCTACCTCAAAGCCGACTTTGAAATAAGCAGCTACAACGAGCACGCGCTCGAGCGCTCGTCAAATTCAAAAGCCGCCGCGTATATAGCGATAAAGCACGACGCGCGCACCTACTGGGGCGCGGGCGTGGACGTTAATATAAACACCGCGTCGATCTACGCGCTCATAAGCGCGGTAAACCGTATGCTTTCGCAATAAAAAATGCACAGGGGGACACTAAATTTAGTGTCCCCTGTTTTTTATTTTGTGATTGAGTTTCTTTTTATTTTTTTCGAGGCTGTTTTATCAAATTCTGTGTCCCTCAAAACCAAGCCGTGTATTTGCTTCGGCGCGGGAAGGGTGCCATTCACCTTGTCTATCTCCGCTTGAATTTCCGCGCGAACGTCGGTAAACTCGTAGTCGGGATTGGGGTAAATTTCAGCCGTGATCACCTTATCCTTATCGTACACTACGATCTCCTTCACCGGCTCGCACATCGCGAACTTGTTTTCAAGCTCCTCCGGTGACACGTTCTCACCGTTGTCGAGTATGATAAGGTTTTTCTTGCGTCCCACTATGAACACGTAATTATCCTTTACGTAACCCAAGTCGCCCGTCATGAGCCAGCCGTCCTCGGTAAGCGCCTTCGCGGTTTCCTCGGGGTTTTTGTAATATCCCTTCATGATGGACGGTCCCTTTGCCCATATCTCACCGTCCACTATCTTTACCTCACAGCCGGGAATTATCCTGCCGACCGACTCGGGGTACGGACAGTTTTTAACGCCGGTGCTTATGCGCGAGGTCGTTTCGGTCATACCGTAACCCTGCGCTATTTCTATACCGAACTCCTTATATCCCTTTATTATCTCGGGGCTTAAATACGCTCCGCCCGCGTAAAGTATGCTGAACTCGTCGCCAAACATTTCCCTGCCGACGGCGATCTTGTCGGGATTTTTCTTCGCCTCCTGACGCATTTTGTTAAGTATCGACGCGGCGATCATCGGCACAAACGTCGTCTGTACCGGCTTGTACGCTTTAAGGTTTTTCGGAATACGCATAAGAGAATCGTTTATACATAAAAGCCTTCCGTACCAAAGCGTGCAAAGTATGTCGCAGGTGAAGCAGAAAATATGATGTATCGGCAGAAGCGTAAGACGCTTGTCGCCGTGGTAGCCGAGATCAGGCTCACACGTCGCGTTGTCGGCAAAATTCGCGTGGGTAAGCATTACGCCCTTGCTCTGACCTGTCGTGCCGGACGTGAATATGATTGCCGCCACGGAGTTTGCGTCTATTTCGCGCTTGGGCGCTTTACCGCCGTACTTTTGGGTTATGGACTTTAATGAAACCGTACCCTCATGCTCGCCACTCATATGAACGAAGCACTTGACCTTGGGACAAAGCTTTTTTAATTCGTCAATACAGTCCTCGCGGCGCTCGTCAAGAAATATAATTTCGCTGTCGGAGCGATTTATCTCGTCCGCGAGAGCCGCCGCGTCGTTCGACACGTTAAGCGGCACGGCAACGTTCGCGCTCGTCGTAACGCCGAACCACGACACGACGAACTCATAGCTTGTCGCGCCGAAAAGCGCGGCGTGGACCTTGCTTGGAAACGTTTCCTCAAGCCACGCTCCGACAGCGTCCGCGTCGCGCTTAAACTCGTTAAAGGTCCTGTCCGTAAACTCTTTCTTGTCGCGGGTACGGATAAACGTTTCATCACCAAAACGCTCCGCCGCCGTGTACGCAAGATCGCGCATATTTTTTATGTTGTCGCGTGAAAACATGGTATACCTCTCTTTTCTACTTCTGTTCCTCCAAATAATTCATCAATTCCTCGACGGTTTTGCTTGCCGCCGCCTTATCCTCGTCTATTTCTATATCCATTTCGTCCTCGATGTCGCCGAGCATGCACATAAAATCGTACGAGTTAAATCCCAAATCCTCCGAAAAACGCGCCTCCGGCACGATCTCGCTTTCGTCGACCTCGACGTAATTCATTATAAGCTCTTTTAACTGTTCCAGCATTTTTATATCCTCCCTTACATAATTAAACCATATCCATAATTTCCTGAACCGTCGCGTTCGGATTTTCGATACTTCTAAACAGCACGCGTCCGAGGTAGTAGTACAGGAACTCGATCTCCTGCGGCGTAGCCACATCGCTCTGATAACCGAAATGGAAATTCAGACCGCCGTCGTTGGGGCGGTGCATAGCCGTGAGATAGAACGCCTGCGGCTGCTTACCGCTTGAATACCAAAAATTCTTGTACGGTATGCCCTTAAGGTACGGCGCAATGCTCTTGAGCGTCGCCGGCTGGTACGTGAAGCCGACGCTCTCATAACCGCCGCGCGGCGCGTAACCGTACGTTTCACGCTGATTTTTGTAGAACGTCATCGGACCGTACTCGGAGTGCTTGAACAAATCGTTCTGCGCCTTGTCTATAATGTCAAGCGACTCGAGAACGGTGTTGTCCGGCTCGACGATCGTGCGAAGCGTCATGCAGTGCATTCTCACGCCGCCGCACTTTTTGGCAAGCACCGTTGAACGTCTTGCGACGAAGTCCTTTATACATATATCCTTTTCGTTGTTGTTAAACTTCGACAAAACGGTGCGCAGACCGTGCAGCAACAGAACGCTTACGGGGTAGCCGTGTTCCTCACAGAAGTCAACGAGCTTTTTCGTCGAGTCAACGTCGAGAGCATACGTAACGGTGCTGCCCGCCGCGTCACGCGAGAGAAGAAGTCCCGCGCGCTGGTTGGGGTTGTTGTTTTCACGCCGCTGCGTCTGCAAGCGTCCGGGTCCCGTAAAGTCGGTGTATATAGGCTCGGGACGCGCAAGCTGCTCCGCCCAGTACTTGTCGTCGGCTTCCTTCTTTTTACAGCCGGCAAGGTACTCCATATCCTTCTTTACCGCCTCTATATATGACGTCATCGGCTTGGGGTAAGGAAGGTCGTACATAAGGCTGCAGTATATATCCATAACGTCACGGTTAAACGTGATGATCGACGCTGCATCCATCGTCGCGTGATGCACGTTCATGTAATAGCCGTTGTAGCCGTCGGGCATCGACACGAGCACGATACGCGAAAGCGGGCCGCCGAACGTGTCGAACGGCTGACTCGTCCACCCGTCGAGAATTGCGTGCGCCTTTTCCTCGCTTATATCCGAGAAATCGTAGTACTCGAAGTGTTGGTTTTCGTACGGCATAACGTACTGCCAAATCTGTCCCGTTTCAGGCTCCTTCCAAAACCTGAGGCGCATAGTTTCACAGCGCGACACCGCGCGGTTCAGCGCCTCACGCAGAAGCGACATATTTATATCCATCTGCAGGTAACGCCCCGTACCGAGGTTTACGATCTCCTGCGTCGGACTGAACGACATCGTGTACAAATGCAAAAGCTCCGCCTCGGTAATGGGGTAGCAGTCGCGTTTAATGCCTCCTATTACTTTCTCCATGATATTCCTCCTGTTTTTTACGTCCCGATTGCCAATATATTCCTACATAAAGTTTATCATAACTACATACGGTTGTCAATACACCGGTTGGCTAAAGTGCACGCTTAAATGTGACATTTATTACACAATTTTTAAATTTTATATATCGTATTGACGCGGAATTTGTCCGCATGATAAAATTCAGGGGCGGAGCGTATTATCCGCTAAAGCATAATTGGGGAGGACATTTTATGAGCAAAGGAAAATTTAAAAAAACGATCGCGGCAATATTGTCGCTTACCATGCTTTGCGCGCCGTTTATATCGGACGCGGCGTTCGAGGTGTCCGCGCCCGACGTTACGGGCGGTCACTGGGAAACAGACGCGAACGGCGCGAAGCACTTTATCTATTTTTACGACCAGCTTACGACAGAGGCGAAAAAGTTTTACAACGCTATGGCAAAAATGTACGAAAACGGCACGTTTAAAACGGGCAGCGGCGAGTACAGTCTTACCGACAACG
Organism: uncultured Clostridia bacterium; assembly: GCA_947585795.1. Taxonomy (GTDB): domain Bacteria; phylum Bacillota; class Clostridia; order UBA1381; family UBA1381; genus Hominilimicola. The sequence goes on along the minus strand of CANPXG010000008.1, from coordinate 40,794 downwards.
GCGTTGTGACGCAAGAACAGCTTGACGCTTACGCCCACGGCGACAACACTCTTTTAAACACATACGGCGCGGCGCGCGACGCGTTCTGTGCCGATTTTCCCGAGGTATTTTACGTTGATTTTGACCAACTCAGTATCGTCGTGAGAAAAAAGCAGGACGGCACGTACACCGCGACTCTCGGCACGGGCAGAAGCGCGAGCTATTACAGGCAGGGCTTTACGTCAAAAGAGGGCGTAGAGGCGGCGGAAAAAGAATTAAACAAAGCGGCGGACAAAATGGCACAGGATGCCAAGGACGCGGCATCTGACGAAAATTACGGCAATACCGAAAGCGGAAGCAGCCCCGCCACGGACGATAAAACGGTGTACACGATAGACGAGCTTCGCAGCGACAACAGCACCGAGGAGAGCGCGCGCGAAAAGACGGAGGCGGAAAAAATCATCACCTACGTTCACGACACGCTTATACGCGCCACAATTTACAAGCTTGACACGACGAGCGAAAGCGAGCCGAACAGGTGTAAAGAAGAAAATATCGGTCACGTGAGGACGGCGTACGGCGCGCTTGTGGCGCGGGAAAGTCTTTGCGAGGGCTATTCACGCGCGTTAAAGACGGTTCTCGACAGAGCCGGCGTTCCATGCGTGCTTGTACAGGGCGTTTACATGCACACGAAAGACACGCCGGAGCTTCATATGTGGAATTACGTGAGGATCGACGAAAGTGACGGCAATAAGTGGTACGCGGTGGATTCCACATTTGACGATCCTATCGTGAAAAATAACAATAACGTCACAAGCGGTCGGGAGAGCAGCGAGTACCTTATGGTCGGCGCGGACGAGATGGACCGCCAGCACGTGCCAAGCGGCGAAATGTCGGAGTGCGGGTTTGAGTTTACGTACCCCGCGCTCGAAATAAGCGGCACGAGGTACGACACGGTATATTCGCTGAACGGTCTTGAGGTGGAATATTCCAAAAACGCCTCCACCGATCCGAACGCGGGGCCCATGCCCGCTTACAAGGTAAGCTACAACGGCAAGGGATATGAAAGAGCAGCGAAAGAGGATGGTATGTACATTCTCGTAAAGCTTTACGGAACAAGTACCGAGGACGGCAGCACGGCGGGCTTTAAGGATTGGGTTTACGCCGACACAGGTCTTTTCGACGGGCAGGGAGTTGAGTTTGAAACCGAAAATTACACTCTCTTCCCCGCGTGGCACCTTACATACGCGGAATTTGCCGTTACGGACATACCGCCGATAGGTCACTGGTACGACGGTCAGAAGATCCCCGAAACTCCGCAGATACCCGATCCGCCGAGCAAGGAAGATTATACGGGAAAAGAATTTGAATATCAGTACTACAAGGGCGATCCACTCTTACTTGAAGGTCAGACGGGACTTTTGCACAACCCCGAGGGTACGTATATGGCTCCGCCGTATATTAAAAAAGCCACGCCATCTCAGACGGGCAGACTTTCCGTCGGCAGCACGTATAAGTGCGAGGTCGTGTACGATCAGCCGCTTGTACCGGCCGGTGAAGCAAGCGCTGCGGGCACGGAAATGCCGCTTAAGTACGGCGAGGACTTTACCGTCGAGCTTGTGGACTTCGCCCGTAATGACGCGCTCGGCAACGTCAGGAAAGACATTGTGGTACAAAACGCCGTGTTCGACGGCGACCGCACGGTACGGTTTGACTTCCGTCCCGAGGAATTGTGGGCGGGCGACTGTATTATATATAAAATCACTCTCAACTCCTTAAAGGGTAAAATAAGTCAAAAAACACCGAACGAGATAGTGTACCACGCGGCGCACGGCTGCGCCGTATGCGCGTACCGTTCGCGCGGATATTTTTGGAACGTGTTCGCGAAGCCGCAGCTTATGGAAAACAGCGACCTTTCGACAAACGGCTGGAAGGACGCTCAAGGTAACAGCGTTGACGGCGACCTTACGCACAGAATGACGCTCGTCGTGTCGGAAACGGACGCGTCGCAGGACAAGACGATGAACGACCTCATAGAAGAAAGTCCCGAAACGAACGTTGACAAGGTTTTAAGCAGCAGCACCTACAACATCGCGCTGACACTTTGCAAATGTCAAGTCGTCGAAACAGGTCAGTCCGTGCGAATAAGCATGGGCTTCCCCTACCCCTACGGTCCCGACGACGAGGGCGTGACCTTCAAGGCTTACCACTTCAAAAAGGACTCTCAAGGAAATACGATCGAAGTGGAAGAGATACCGTGCGAGATCACGCGTTACGGTCTTGTTATACTATGCAACTCGTTCAGTCCGTTCGCGGTAGCGGCGGTCGAGCTTGACGAGGGCGCGGCTGTGGAGGACACAAAGCAAGTACTCGTATCATCGAGCTACGGCGGCTCTGTCACCTCCGACACGGACAGTGAATTTATAAGCCTCAAAGAGGGCGAAAGCGTAACGCTTACGGTAACGCCGTCCGATGGCTACGGCGTTGAATCTGTCATGGTGGGCAGCAAAGCCGTTACACCTACGGATAATAAAATCACGGTAAATTACAGTGATATCGAAGATAAAGACATCGTTGTTGAAGCGAGATTTGCCGAACTCACCGCACTTGAAAACGAAGAAAAACGAGCTGAGGAAAAGGGTGAAAGTCTTGTCACGCCGCAGACGTTCGACCCGTCGGACATTCCCACAGAGCCCGAAGGCTCCGTCACGGTCAACACCGACGGTTCCGTAAGCGCAGCTGTCAAAAATGGCACAATACATTCGGCAAACATGGCGCTTATCGTCGCCTCCTACGAAAACGGCGCGCTCAAATCGGTAAAACTGGACAGAAAGAACATACAGCAGGGTGGCGGCGAGTCGCTATTAAAGGTCAACGCGTTCGCCGATACCGAAAAAACATCGAATATGCGCGCATTCCTTTGGAACCTGAATAACGGTCAGCCTATCGACACGAAAACCGTAAATTAAACAAAGCACAAAAAAAGTCTTGGAAACCTCCAAGACTTTTTTTATTTACTTATCTGCTTTCTGTTTTTTCTTTACGCTCTCCTTCAGCGCGTCAAGCTGCTCGTTATGCTTATGCGAGCGCATATCGGGGAACGCCTTTAAAATACGCTTTTGAAAAACGTGGCGCTCGTTCGCCGCGGCGGCGTACTTTTCCCGAAGCGTTTCGACGCTCTCCTCGTACTTTTCCTTTATCTCGCGCACGTTCTCGCTGTCGCGTATCTCCTCACCCTTATGTATTATCTTCACCGTACCCTCGTAAACGTGCTCACCTATCTCGTCGGAAACGCTGTGTATTTTAGCTGCTATCTCGTCCATGAGCTTCATACGCTTCGTCAGCTTATTTATCGTCACGACCGTGATCACACAGTCCGCAGCAAATACCGCCGCCAGGAATATAAGTATTATCATTCCGATAAAATGCGGAAAATGCTTTACAAGACCGAATATAACGGGATGTATGAACCGCATAAGTCCTATGCACACAAGTCCCCACGCGAGCGAGAACTTAAGGCAGATATAGCCGTTCAGGTTAAACGGTGTGTCCGAGTAGTCCCACCAGCGCGCGTGAAATATCTTGTCGAGCGCGAAACCGGTCACAAGCTCCAAAAGCGTCGTAAGTATCGCGGAACCGACAAACAGTACGAAAATATTGTCGCTTATGGGCGTAAGACACACCACGACTATAACTCCGCCAACGCCGTATATCGGACATATCGGACCGTTAAGAAATCCCCTGTTCACAAATTTACCGCACTCCAACCCGCAGTACGCCACCTCGACGCACCAGCCGAGAAATCCGTAAATAAAGAACAGGCTTATAAGCTCATAAATCGAAAATCCCAAAATCATTTTTTCTTCCTCCCGTTTTTATTGATTTTATTTTGTGTCGGCGTTAATGTACTCGTCGCGAAGCTTTGAGTAGACTATCTTCTGACTTCCGTAAAGACCGTAATAGCCGGAAAGCATGTAGCTTATACCGACCGCGACGGCGAAAAGTATAAATCCGTGCGAGCCAAAAACCTCGATACTGAGTATGAGCGACGCGACGGGGCAGTTAAGCACGCCGCAAAACATCGCGATCATTCCCACAGCCGCACCAAAGCCCGCCGGCATTCCGATAAGTCCACCTATGACGCAGCCGAACGTCGCGCCGATAAAGAACGTCGGAACGATTTCTCCGCCCTTGTACCCCGCGCCTATCGTGATCGCGGTAAACACTATTTTAAGCGCCCACGCCCAGCCCTTGGCGTTACCGAACGTCACCGCGTCCTCGATGATATTCATACCCGAACCGTTATAGTCGCGCGTGCCGGTAAGGTACGTGAGCGCGACTATTACAAGTCCGCCGACTATCACGCGCAGGTATGGATTTTTAAACCATATTTTCATGTACCGCGCCGTGTAGTGCATGACTGTGCAAAATATTATACTAAGCTCCGCGCAGAGCGCCGCTATCAGTATCGTCTGAAGCACGGTCACCACGGACACACTCGGCACGGACGATATGAGTAAAAATGTCGGCTCCACGCCCGCGATAAGCGACACCATGTACGCCGCAAGTGCGGACATAAGGCACGGAACAAGTCCCGAGTAGTACATTATACCGACGCTCGTAACGCCGAGCGCGAAAAACGCCGCCGTTATCGGAGTACCGAACAGCGCCGAAAACAGCGCGCTCATACCGCACATAACGACCATGTGCATATCCTTTTGATCAAGACGGAAAAGCTTGCCGATACTCGTACCGATGCTTCCGCCGAGCTGAAGCGCCGCACCTTCACGTCCCGCGCTTCCGCCCAAAAGGTGTGTCACGACAGTGCTTATAAATATAAGCGGCGCGAGCACAAACGGCACGTCATTATCGCCGCGTATCGACGCGAGTATACTGTCCGTACCCTTGTTGCCGAGCATCTTGGTTTTTTTATACATCGCCACGATCAAAAGACCGCCAAGCGGCAGAAGGAGTATCAGCTTATCGTAACGCGTAAAAAGCTCGTTTGAGCGCGTAACGCTGACGTGGAACAGCGCGCCGACCGCGCCTCCGACCGCGCCGATTATCACGGCTATAAACGTCCATTTAAAAAATACGGTCAGGTAATCGAGCGCTGATTTGATTTTTAAAATGATTATTTGCTTTATCAACGAAATCGCCCCTCCGTAAATGTATTGTACATATTTCATTCTAACACAATTCGTCAATTTTTTCAATAATTTAATGAGCTAAATATTTCTAATATTTTTTTGAATATTATTTTTTTCAGCGTACAAAATAGTACTGTGTCCGATATAATTCGACACAAAATTTAGATATATTAAAGACTTTGGTTTTTAAGGAGGGAAAAGAAATGAGCAGAAACAAGATTCAGGTTCCTGAGGCTAAGCAGGCTATGGAGCAGTTTAAGATGGAAGCTGCCAACGAAGTAGGCGTTACTCTTAAGCAGGGTTACAACGGCGACCTCACTTCCAAGCAGGCGGGTTCGATAGGCGGTCAGATGGTTAAAAAGATGATCACGGATTACGAAAGCAGATTGAAGTAAGTCATTCTGAAATAACCCTTTATCATAAAATTTGACCTGTATAAAAACGGCGATTAGAGATGAAACAGTTCATTTTTAATCACCGTTTTTCTTTTTTTGTATTGATTTTGGGCGCGTTTTGCGGTAAAATAGATGTAGATTTTTTATAAGAGGTGGAAAAAATGTACGATCCAAAATCAATGAACGCCGACGAATTTATTTGTGACGGCGAGGTTAAGGCGTCATTGGAATTTGCAGAAAAAAACAAGACGGACAGAGCGCTTATAGAGGAAATAATCGAGCGCGCCCGCGACTTAAAAGGCATTACGCACAGAGAAGCGGCGCTGCTTTTGGCGTGTCCGTACGAGGACTTAAACGAAAAGATGTACTCCCTCGCCCGTGAAATCAAAAGAAAAATTTACGGAAACAGAATAGTTATGTTCGCTCCGCTGTACCTTTCAAACTACTGTATAAACAGCTGCGTTTACTGTCCGTATCACGTAAAAAATAAGCATATATGCCGCAAAAAGCTCACTCAGGAGGAGGTCAGGGCGGAAACAATAGCTTTACAGGACATGGGACATAAGCGTCTTGCGCTCGAGGCGGGTGAGGATCCCGTAAACAATCCGCTTGAGTACATACTTGAATGTATAAACACGATTTACTCGATAAAACACAAAAACGGCGCGATACGCCGCGTCAACGTGAATATAGCCGCGACCACGGTAGAAAATTACAAGCGTTTAAAGGACGCGGGAATAGGCACGTATATATTGTTTCAGGAAACTTACAACAAGGAAAATTACGAAAAGCTTCACCCCGCGGGTCCCAAGCACGACTACCGTTACCACACCGAGGCGATGGACAGAGCCATGGAGGGCGGTATCGACGACGTGGGACTCGGCGTGCTGTTCGGTCTTAACACCTACCCTTACGAGCTTGTCGGCATAATCATGCACGCGGAGCATCTTGAAGCGGTGCACGGTGTCGGACCGCACACGATAAGCGTGCCGAGAATATGTCCCGCGGACGATATCAACGTGGAGGACTTTTCAAACGCCGTACCGGACGAAATATGGCACAAGCTTATTGCTATCATAAGGATCGCCGTTCCGTACACCGGTATGATCGTATCCACGCGCGAAAGCGAGAAAAACCGTGCGCGCGCGCTGGAGCTCGGTATATCGCAGATAAGCGGCGCGTCAAGCACGAGCGTCGGCGGATACGTGGAGCCGGAAACGGAGGAAAACAACACCGCGCAATTCGACAGGAGCGACACGCGCACGCTCGACGAGGTCGTAAACTGGCTCATGGAGCTTGGGTATATACCGTCGTTCTGTACCGCGTGCTACCGCGAGGGACGCACCGGTGACCGATTTATGTCGCTCGCGAAAACGGGCGCGATACAAAACTGCTGTCAGCCCAACGCCCTAATGACGCTTAAAGAGTATCTTACGGACTACGCCTCCGAAAAAACGCGCGAAACCGGCGAAAAGCTTATAAGCGAGGAAATGAAAAAAATACCGAACGACAAAGTAAGAGGTATCGCGGAAAATTATTTGAAAGAAATTGAAAACGGAAAAAGAGATTTCAGATTTTAAATCGCTCACGGCGGGCTGCCCTCAGCCCGCCGTATAATTTTACAATAAAAATAGGGACGAACATTCGTCCCTACCGCAATATCACCTGTTACTTTTCTCAATCGCTTCCCACAGACCGTTAAGGTACGTTGCGCCGAGGGCGCGGTCATACAGTCCGTAGCCGGGCATTGCGACCTCGTCCCAAATCATTCTGCCGTGGTCGGGGCGTATGGGACCGTCAAAGCCTATATCGTAAAGCGCCTTCATTATCTCGTACATATCAAACGTGCCGTCACTCGACAAATGCGCCGCCTCCTCAAAATCGGTCGGCGAATTGAATTTGAGGTTCCTCACGTGCGCGAAATGTATACGTCCCTTTAATGAGCGTATCATGTCGGGCAGGTCGTTTTTACGGTTCGTGCCGTACGAGCCGGAGCAGAATGTAACGCCGTTATGCACGTCGTCAACCATGCTCATCATACGCAGAATATTTTCCTTATTGATTATGATCCTCGGCAGCCCGAACACGCTCCACGCGGGGTCATCGGGGTGTATCGCCATTTTGATGTCGTACTCGTTGCAGACGGGCATTATTTTTTCAAGGAAGTACTTTAAATTTTCAAACAGCTTTTCATCGTCAACGTCCTTGTACATCTCAAAAAGCTCCTTGACCTTTTCCATTCTCTCAGGCTCCCAGCCCGGCATCACCGTGCCGTTCATGTCGCCCGAAATACTTTCAAACATTTTTTCCGGCACGATTTTATCTATGTCGTCCTGATTGTACGCCAGCACCGTGCTGCCGTCGGGGCGTTTGCGAGCAAGCTCGCTCCTCGTCCAGTCGAACACCGGCATAAAATTGTAGCACACGAGATGTATGCCCTCTTTACCAAGATTTTCAAGCGTTTCTATGTAATTTGCTATATATTTGTCACGCTCCGGCGTGCCTACCTTAATCGCGTCGTGAACGTTCACGCTCTCTATGCCGCTTACGTGAAGTCCCGCCGCCTCGACCTCATCTATCATCGCGCGTATGCGCTCACGTGACCAAACCTCACCGGGCTTGGTGTCGTAAAGTGTCGTTATAACGCCCGTCACGCCCGGGATCTGTCTTATCTGTTTCAGTGTTACGGTATCGAAATCCTTTCCATACCAGCGCAGTGTCATTTCCATTTTTATACTCCCTTTCTCAAATTAAAATTCTCTGTAAAAATCGTCCTTCATTTCCGAAATCGCAACGTAACATTCCTTACCGTAAAGCAATTCGCACGGCACGCGCCACGGTTTACCGTAGTAATAATCGTCGGCTACGAGTTCACCGTCGGCGTATATCTGCGCCGCGTCACCCACGTAATCTATCACGGCAAAGCCGCCCCTGCCGCTTACCGACACTTTTTTCCACGTGATGCTGCGCTCGCCGCCTATACTAAGCTCCTCCTTGTACTTCGGCTCAAACGGCGCGTCGCTCACATCCTCCACGATTACCCGCGCGTCCTTTTCGCACGTTTCGCCCACGGTCAATTTTTCAAACTCCGCACCGTTCCACTTGCGGCACTCGCACATTCCGCCGCCGGCGCACAGTATTTTACCGTCCATCTCATACAGATCTTTCTCACCTATATACAGCGTTCCCGCTATCTTACGCGCGTACCTCGCCTCGTCCGTGCTAAGCACCTCTATATGCGCGCCGCCAAAATCAAAGCTCTTATCCGTAAACACGCTGCCGTCCGCGAACTTAAATTCCGCGCGCACATTCGGTATATCCACAAAGAAGTACGCGCCGTCCACGACGCAAATCGGCTGTGCCGCCGCGTATTCGAGAACGCTGCCGCCCACGCGCATATTAAACGGCATAAAGAAACTCACGTCACACTTCACGTCTATCGGCGGGAACTCGACGCTGCCCGTGTCTATGACCGCGTTTTCTATGTCGGGAAGGTTTGTAAGACGCTCATAATGGTTTACGAACACGAACCCACTCTCGCCGTCGGTACGCATACAGTAGCGCAGCGTTTCGCCGCCGTTCGCCGCTGCCGCTTCCGCCACGCCCATCGGCGCAAGCGTTTCACCGAGATCCGCCGCGAACATATGCAGCAGATTTAAAAGACGGTAATGCTCCCTTATCTCGCCGTACTCGGAAATGGGCGCTTGGAAATCGTAGGACAATATCGGGTAGTCGTTCGGGTACCCCGTCGTCTTACACTCGTTGAGTGTGGACAGCTTACCTATCTTATTCGTACCGCCGTGGTACATGTAATAGCCTATAAGATTGTTACCGCAGCCCAGCTTCACGAGCGACACCGCGTAAATATCCATCGGGTTTATGATAGGCCTTCTGTGATGCGTAACCTGTATTCCGCCGCCCATCTCGCACGTGGCGAACGGATAACGCTCATACGGGAGCTGCCAGCCGTCGCCGTCGGTCTGCTCTATAAGGTCGGTACCTATCGCGGAATCGTTACGCATCGTGTGAAAACGGTAATGCGGCGACGCGGCGATACGGTTCGTATGCGCCGTCCACGGCGCTTCGCAGTACGCACCGAACACCGGCGTTACGCCGCTTAACGGTATCTTCGCGCCCGCCGCGCTGTTCCAGCCGGTAACGGTGTAAAGCGGCGCTATAAGTCCGCACTCCACCGCTATTTCCTTAAGCTTCGCCAAATGCTCCGCGTCGTCCGTAAGCTCGTTCTCTATCTGCACGCCGATAATATTTCCGCCGTCCTTGTAGAAAAGTCCCTTCATCTCCTCATAAATACGCGCGTACCACTTACGCGCAAGCGCAAGGTACTCGTCGTTATTTTCACGGAGCGCGAACGGTTTTTTCAAAAGCCAGTCGGGCAGACCGCCGTTGCGGCACTCGCCGTGCGCCCAAGGACCTATACGTATCACCACGTCAAGCCCCGCTTTTTTACATTCCTCCACAAACGCGCGCGCGTCGTTGTCGCCCGAGAAATCGTACACGCCCTCTATTTCCTCGTGGTATATCCAAAATATGTAAGTCGATACTATCGTCACACCGCCCGCCTTCATTTTTGCAAGCTCCTTCGCCCAGTCGGCGCGCCGTCCGCGCGAATAATGGTACTCGCCCATAACGCCGATAAACGGCTTAGCGCCGCGCGTGAAGTAGCGGCTCGTGACGTTTATTTCCACACCGTCGGGATTTTTACCGCCAAGCTCCAGGTGGTCAACAAGAAGCGGCTCTTCCTTGTATTTTTCAAAAGTATACTTCATATATGTGATCTCCTTATTTTTCACGCATTATTTTATAAAGTTCATCGTCCGTCATATGATTGTCGGTAAGAAGCAGAAGGAACACGTCCCTATCCTCCTTTGAATACGTCGCGTCGCGCTGCCACGTGTCATGACGCGCGTTATCGCCGTACTCGCGTATCGTGCCCATCATTTTTCTCGCCATGTACGCGCTGTGCTTAATATCGGCAAAGCAGTCATTGGCGTAAAAACCATGCCATATCCCGCTTTCACTCGTGCGCATTTCGCCATTCGCCGTATCGTACAGCGCGGCACTGTCACCCGCGAGCAAAAACGCGTCCCTGTAATTTCCGTCACCGAATTTTATGACGCTTTCGCAAAGCGCGATAAGACCTTTCGCGCAGTAATAGTGGATTTTTGCCTGCAAAAACAGCGTTTCGTCAAAAAGACGCTTATTATCTCCCTCAAGTCCGCCGCTTACTGAACGGCACAAATCAAAGTACACTTCAAGCGCGCCAATACCGTTAAAACAAATATTTAAAAGCGTTTTCGCCTGCTCAAAAAGCGTTCCGTCCGCTATCCACTTAAGACCGCCCGCACCGTCAAAGTCCGCGCGGATAAGACTGTGCGCCAATACGCGCGCGTTTTCGGTATAAAACTGCTCACCCGCCTTCTCGTCGTCATTTTCGCCGTAGCTCAAAAGCGATTTCGGGTACTCCGTAAATACGCGCCGCACGTTTTCGTCCGCGCCGTAATAGTCACGAGTAAATTCCGCGCTGTGCGTTTCGTCACTCACGTCACTGCCCTCCCACTTTTTACGCACCGCGTCAAGGAAGTACGCGTGCGGCTTCACGTTCGAGCAATTTATTATCCAAAAATCATCGCCGTTATTTTCAAGCACCGCGTCAAGCTCGCGGTTTACAAAATCCACACTGTTCGGGAGCATCGTAATATGGTTCGCCGCCTGCAGGTCGTAAAACGAAACGTGGTAGTAAATACCCTGCCGACCTCCGTCCTTTTTTGGCATGGAGGATACGCGCACGTTGTGGCTGTCACGGCGGCGCGTGACCATTTTACCGTAGCCGTTGTCGGCGTGTACTTTTATTATATCGTCGTCAAGCTTTATGTGCCCCGCCTCGTAAAGCTCCATTATCTCACCGTACAAATTGGTACAGAACACGGGATCTTCCACGTATTTTTCAACCAAACCACGCTGTTTTGCCATTACCTCGCTTATGAGCGCGCCGCGTTTTTCGGGAGTATCGAATCTGCCGCTTTTATCGTCGCCCCAAAACGGCTTATCGCCCTGACCGCGGAAACACAAATTCCAAACGACCTTACAGTCCTTCTGCTCCCGCGCCGCCTCGTCCCAAAGCTCGTAAAACATTTCGGGATGCTCGGTAAAGCTCGCGTCCACGCCCGTGTAACGCCTCGCAAACATTTCCGCGCCCAAAGGCTCCGCGTGATGGTGCGTTATCCACAAGCCCATATCCGCCGCCATCTGCCGATTTTTACGCGACATCTTATCCGTACCGGGTATCGTCATATTACCGCCGCAGCGCAGAAGCGCCTCGAACGCCATACGCCACACCTCGCGCTCGTCGCCGTTTACCTTCCACTTGAGCATAAGCACCTCGTCGTTAAAAAACCAGCCGCGGTAACGTACCGCGTACTTTTTTGACTTTATCACTCCCTCGTCTATCGGTACGCTTTCCTTTTTCTCGATTTTTTGATTGAGCCAAAACCAAAACGGCTTTATTCCGAGATACCTCTCGCTTATGTAAAGAAGCGCGTACACAAATCCCAAATCGCCGCCCGCGCGCACCGTCACGTTGCCGCCTACCGATATTTCGTAGCTCTCGTCGTCCGCCGAAGCGTCGTTTTCCAAAACAATTTCGTTTTCGCATACGCTTTCCAAAAACACCTTGTCCATGTCGCGGCGCAAGATAGAAACGGCGTTAAGCACCGGTTTACTGCCGCTGCCGCACACGATTTTTGTGCCGGCGTTAAAAATAAATCCCATTACATTTTTCCTCCCGTCAATATGTCTACATCATACAACATAATAAAGTTAATGTCAAGACAAAAAGGACCGCCTCGGTCGGTCCTTTTCCATACATTTTACGAGCGCTCAGTTATATGTTTTTATCCTCGTAGCTCTCTATCATTTTCTTTACCATCTGACCGCCTATCGAGCCCGCCTGCTTTGATGTAAGCGAACCGTTATAGCCTTGGTCAAGACTTACTCCGACTTCTCTTGCCGCTTCCATCTTAAACTTTTCAAGCGCCGCTTTCCTTGTGTTCTTTGACATAATTACATGCTCCTTTACATAAAATTTTGAGTTGTTTACTCCAATCATAATTTATGTAAATTTACAAAATATAAACAGGTAATTTATACTAATTCATAACTATGCCGGAATTTATTATCTTGTCGGCGCGCTCCCTAAGGGCTTTGTACTTCTCACTCTCAAGCTTGGGATCCTCCGCAAGAATATCCTTCGCCGCCATTTGCGACACGGCTAAAATATCCCTGTCCTCGAACAGATTCGCTATCTTCATCTCCGGCAGACCGTGCTGACGCGTACCGAAAAAGTCGCCCGGACCGCGCAGCTTCAGATCCTGCTCACTTATATAAAAACCGTCGTTTGAAATACACATCGTTTCCATACGTTTTTTCGTGACCTCGCTATTACCGTGCGCGATAAGTATACAGTACGCCTGCTCATTGCCGCGCCCGACGCGTCCGCGAAGCTGATGAAGCTGCGAAAGCCCGAACCTCTCCGCGTTCTCAATTATCATTATATTCGCGTTCGGCACGTTCACGCCGACCTCTATTACCGTCGTTGACACGAGTATTTGTATATCGCCGCGCAAAAACTCGTCCATGACGCTTTCCTTCACCTTCGGACGCATACGCCCGTGCATCAGTCCTATTTTAAAATCGGGGAAGATCGCCGCCAATTTTTCGGACAAAAGCTCCGCGTTCTGCAAATCGCTCTTCTCCGTTTCCTCCACCAGCGGACACACGACGTACGCCTGCATACCGCTTCTCACATTCTTTTCAAGGAACGCGAACACTCGCTTACGCATACTCTCACCCACCGCGTACGTTTTGACCGCCTTCCTGCCCGGCGGCATCTCGTCTATCACGGAAATGTCGAGGTCGCCGTACAGAATAAGTGCGAGTGTCCTCGGTATCGGCGTGGCGGACATAATGAGTATATGCGGATCATTACCCTTCGCGGCAAGCTTCGCCCGCTGCTCCACTCCGAAACGGTGCTGCTCGTCCGCGACGACGAGCGCGAGGTCTTTAAACTCCACCTCTTTTTGTATGATAGCGTGCGTGCCGACAACCACGTCCGCCGCGCCCGACGAGATCATATCATACGCAAGACGCTTCTCCTTCACCTTCATACTGCCCGTGAGCAGCACGACGTTTATACCCATACCCTTAAAAAATTTGTCAAGCGTTTCCTTATGCTGCATGGCAAGTATTTCCGTCGGAGCCATCATAGCCGCTTGGTGACCGTTTTTAACGGCGGCATACACCGCCGCCGCCGCGACAGCCGTCTTACCGCTGCCCACGTCGCCCTGCACAAGGCGGTTCATCACCTTACCGCTTTTGCAGTCGGACATTATTTCATTCAATACCCTTTTTTGCGCGTTCGTAAGCGGAAACGGCAGCGTTTTCGCAAACTCCCGCACGCAAAGCGCGTCCTTAAACACCGTTCCCGCAAGCTCGGTATTCTCCTCCCTGTGACCTGTAAGCGCGAGCTGCAATATTAAAAGCTCCTCAAACACAAACCTCTCACGCGCTATGTTGTAGCTTTCAAAATCCTCGGGGAAATGCACGTTTTTCATAGCGTAATTAAGCTCCGCTATCTTGTACTTTTCGCGTATGTCGGCGGGAATGTACTCCTCGAGCCTACCCGCATCCTTTATCGCAAGCTCCATCGCCGACTGCAGTATTTTTTGCGTAAGTCCCTCTGTCAAGGGATACAGCGGCACTATCTTACCCGTAAAACGCTCATTCCCCTTTTTCTCATACACGGGATTTACCATTTCCTTTTTACCGCGGTTACGCGTTATTTTACCGTAAAGGATATACTCATCGCCCGTCATAAACTGTCCCTTGACATAGCGGTTATTGTACCACACGACATTCAGCGCGCCCGTCCGGTCGCTCACTATCATCGTGGATATAAGCATATTTTTTCTCACGCGCACGTCGCGCACAGGCGAAAAAACGGTGACGCTGACGCACACCGTTTCTCCCTCGCCGCAGTCCGCGATCTCCTTCATTTCCGACCTGTCCTCATGCGAGCGCGGAAAGTAATAAAGCAGATCCTCGACTGTGTTTATTCCTTTTTTCGCAAACAATTCGGCGCGCTTTTCACCCACGCCTTTAAGATACCGTATATCTTTCATTATACTCCTATTCTACCGCCACGATGTAGTAATACAAAGGCTGACTGCCTCTTTTAAAGGATACCTCTATCTCGTCTTTTTCATACTTGGCTTCAAGCGCCTTCTGCATACGGTCTGCCTGAGCCTTTTTTATGTCCTTGCCGCAGTACACGGTTATGTACTCCGTGTCCTCATCGACCATATGCGATATTACCTTGTTGAGCGTGTCGTCCGTATCCTTACCGACGACCTCTATATTGTCCTCTATCATACCGAGAATATCGTTCTTCGCGATTTTCCTGCCGTCGATCTCGGTATCGCGCACCGCGTATGTAAGCTGCGCCGACGTTACCTCCTTTATCGCACGGTTCATCTTACTCGCATTCTCCTCCGCACTCTTTTGCGGATCGAAGCTCATCATCGCGCTGACGCACTGCGGATAACTTTTACTTTCGATTACTATAACATTTCTGTCGTCCGTAAGCTCCGCCGCCTGACGCGCCGCCATGATTATGTTCTTATTATTCGGGAACACGTATACCGTCTTTGCCTTCACGCGCTTTACCGCCTTTAAAATATCCTCCGTGCTCGGGTTCATCGTCTGACCGCCCTCGATCACCTTGTCAACGCCGAGGTCCTTGAGTATGGACGCGAGCCCCTTACCCATACATACCGCCGCGAACCCGAACTCCTTCATCGGTGCCGGCTCCTTAGGCTTCGCGGTCTGCGCCTTCTCCTTCGGCTCACTCTTGGGCTTTTGCGTCTTATTCGGCTTCTCCGCCTTACCCTTCACGCTCACCGCCGCCGCTTTTTTCGGCGCGTCCTTACTGCCCTCTATTATGGACTTATGCTGATGCTTCATGTTGTCTATCTTGAGGTTTATCATCTCACCAAGCTTTATCGCCTCCTCAAGCACAAAGCCGGGGTGGTTCGTGTGTATATGCACCTTTACTATATCCTCGTCGTCTATCACGAGCATACAGTCGCCCTTCGGCGATATGGCTTTACGGAACGCGTCGACCGAAAGTCCCTTTGACTTTTTCTCGACTATAAATTCCGTACAGTAACGGAACTTTATATCCTCCGTGCTCACAGCCGTCTGTGTCGGTGCGCTCTTTGTTTCCTCCGCCGCTTCACCCGCGTTCTCACGCTCTGTGACGGAGCCGCTTTTAAGGTAGTCAAGTATACCCCAAAGCACGAATATCCATCCTTGTCCGCCCGCGTCGACCACCCCCGCCTGCTGCAGCGCGGGAAGCATCTGCGTCGTTTTCGCGAGCGCCTTTTCACCGCGTTCATACGCCGCCTCAATGACCGCGACAACGTCGCCGCCCGCCTTCGCGGCGCTCTGCGCGCCCGCCGAAGCCTCTCTCGACACCGTGAGTATCGTACCCTCCGTCGGTTTCATTACCGCCTTGTACGCCGCGTCACTGCCCGCCTTGAGCGCGTCCGCAAGCGCTGAAGCCTCACATTCCGTCACGCCCTTAAGGCTTTTCGCCATACCTCTGAAAATCTGTGACAAGATCACTCCCGAATTACCGCGCGCACCGCGAAGCGCCGCGAAAGACGCGGCATCCGCCGCTTTCGTTACCGTGAGCGAGTCGTTTTTCAGAAGCTCCGCCGCGACAGCCGAGGTAGTCAGCGACATATTTGTACCCGTGTCGCCGTCGGGCACGGGGAACACGTTGAGATCATCCACGGTTTTCCTGTTATTATATAAATTATTCGCGCCGCTTACGATCATGCTCGCGAACGCGTTTCCGTTTAAGGTCTTAATTTTAATCACCCCTCCGTCAGTCCACTCTTACGCCTTCCACCTTGACATTTACTCTGTTGACCTTTATGCCGACCGCGTTTTCGATGGTGTATCTTACGCGGTTTACAATACTTTTGCATACCGTGTTAATATTTATGCCGTACTCGACGATGAGATGGATCTCAACGACGACTCCCTCGTCCTCCACCGATACGCTTATTCCTCTTGACATACTGTCCGATTTCAGAAGATTTACTATACCGTCCTTTTTGTTTCTCGAAGCCATGCCGACAACGCCGTAGCACTTTGTCGCGACAGCGCCGGCGATTTCCGATATGACGCTGTTGGAGATCGAAACCTCGCCCAGCTCGCTGCTTGTTTTCAGTACCATGGTTATATCCCTTCCTCTCCTTTGGAATGTTTTATTACCTACATTGTACTATAAAATTCCAAAATAGTCCATACGTAAAAATCATGTTTTTTAAAATTTTTTTATTTGTTCTTGCTTTAAAACACTTTACGGTATATAATTAATTTTACGGAGAACGGAGGTGGCGCGCTGTGAGCAAGCGTACAAAGCTGATGAATTTTCTTTCAAATCTGCCGGACTTTGTGTTCGACTACATAGAGATAGCGTACAACGGCGAGAGCATAAACACGCAGATCGGCTACAGCATAGACATAAAAATATTTTTGGAATACTTGCAAAAATTTAAGTTCCGCGACGTGGAAAACACCGAGGACTTTACCGTCGCACACATGGACAAGGTGACGCTTCGCGACCTCAACGGATTTACGGCGTACCTAAAGGAATACGAAACCGAAACTGTGACGATAGACGGCAAACATATAAAGCGCGTGTGGCACAACAGTCCATACGGCATAAACAGAAAGCTGTCGGGCGTGCGCGGACTGTTCTCGTACCTTTACAAAAACGACCTCATTTCACAGAACGTGACCGACAAGGTGGATTTCAAAAAGCTGCATCAAAAGATGAAGCGCCCATTAACGACTCAGGAAACGGTACGCCTCCTCGACGTATTGTATAACGGCGAAAATTACTTTACCGGACGCGACCTCACCGAGTACAAAAAGCGAAAAACGCGCGACATAGCTCTTTTTACGGCGTATCTCGGCACCGGCTGCCGCGTGAGCGAGCTTGTGAACCTCGACATGCGCGACGTGAGCTTTGAAACATCCTCGTTCGTCGTGACGCGCAAGGGCGGCGACGAGCAGGAAATATTTATGCCGGTACAGGTAGAAAACGAGCTGCTTACGTATATGCTCGAACGCTCGGAAATAGAAGACGCGAAGGATGACGCGCTGTTTTTGAGCCGTCTTGGCAAGCGCATGACGGCGCAGGGCGTGGAGAAGCTTTTAAAAAAATACTGCGCCGCGGCGGGTATAACCGATCCCGACAAAACCCGTCCGCACGCGCTTCGGCGCACGTTCGCCTGCAACCTCATAGCCGACGGAGTCGATATAAAAATGGTAGCGGAGCTTATGGGACATAAAAACATAGAGGTCACGCATAAGTACTACACCCAGTACGCGGTGGAAAAACGCAAAGAGCTCATGCGCGGCTTCGACATAAAAGGAAACAGATAAAAAAGCGCCTCATGGGCGCTTTTTATTTTTTAAGAACATGTTTGATTTTTTCTACCACGGCGCTGTGCTCGATCTCACGAAACAGCGTCGGCTGTTTTTCGACGTACCAAAGCTTCGCCGCGTCGGTATGTCTTGCGGAACGCGCCGCGTCTATTATCATAACGGCGGCTATGACGACCGTCAGCGCGACGCACGCGTTATTGTCTATTCGGTTTATCATCCCGAACGTAAACGGCGCGATAAATTTAATCAGCGCTACCGTTCCTATACCGAACATCGCGGCGCTCAGTATACATACCCTTCCGTTTATGTTGAGGGGCCAGTCGGTATAGTCCCACCAGCGCCTTCCGAAAAGGCGCTCCAGCATCCACGAAACAAAATACTCCAAAGAACCGGTAACGACCATTCCCGCGGCAAAAAGAGCGAACGTGTTTTTAACGGAACCGAGCAGCAGCAAATCGAGCATAGCGCCTATTCCGTATATCGGGCAGAAGCACGTGCTCAAAAATCCGCTGTTCACCCACTTTTTGTGCTGTACACTGTAATACACCGTTTCATACGCCCAGCCTATGAAGCTGAATACCGCGAAGCATAGAAAATAACGGCATACATTCATGATATTTAACCCCCCTGTTAAATAACTTGTATCTTACTTTACTTTTTCCCAAAGCCAACATCACTCGGCTATTATTATGCGTATCCGTCCTCCCGACGATTCCGCCTTATCGTAGTACGCGGTAAGCCTGTAATCCCCATTTATCGCGTCATCAAGAGTGATTTTCATGTACGGCATCGACAGCGCCTTGTAGTATACAGCGACCTTGTCGCTTAAAAGATACCTCTGCTGACCTATGACCGCCTCCGTCCGCGTCAGCTGCGATATAGAACCGGAATACGCGTGCAGCGCCATAAAATCATCTACGTAAAGTCCCGATGCTTTTATTCTACACGGTCCCCTTTGCGCGGCAATATTGGCTCCGTAGCTATACGTTTCGTCACCGACTTCGATAGTTAATGTATTCGTTGTATTTACCGTGCTCATTGTTTTATTTGTTGTTTTCGGAACAAGTCCGACAGACAAATTGCCGTCAGCGTTCTTAACCACGCCCGGCTCATATACGGGATTGCCTTCGTCATCCGTGACAACTTCGGTTTCGTTTGTTTGAGTTACCGTAACGCTTGTGTTCTCTTCGGATTTTATAGCAACTCCATATGTGTACATATCACCCGTCACATTTCTAAGTATTAATTCGTCAATTTCTCCGCTGCTGTTTTTAGAACTGTATATTACACTTGAAGGATTGATTGTTACTTTATCTAAACGCTGAGGATATATCTTCTTATACGCCGGTATGTCATCTCTCTCCATCCCCGCCGTATCAAGTATTTTCACATCGTCCGCGAGAGTATCGTCACCGATCGTTCCCGCTTTCGCGTTCACCTTACCGTACACGCCGCCGCTGCTCTTTTCACGCTTAAGCGACGCTTTACCGTTCTTAAAGCTTATCCTTACGGCGGAGCACACGAACGACGAATAATCGCTCGCCGTTTCATACTCGTTCAAAATTCCGTCCGACGTTACCACCTTGGCGTAATAACTCGTATACACCGTATTATCGGGATTTTTAAAATCCTTTCTTCCCGTTTCCGTCACAAATCCGCCCGTCGCGCCCGTCGAAGTCGCAACGGCATTACTTCCGCTGCCGCCGCTTACGCCCGCGACCGCGCGGTCCCTGCCGAGCAGCAGCGTCACCGTATCGCCGTAATTATACTTACCGTTCGACGAAAGATCGTTAAACGCCTCCACGCTCTCAACCGTATACTCCGCACCCGAAACCGTTACCGACGCGGGCGCGTCCTTTGTCGGAGCCGCGTTTTCGTACACGCCCGTAACCTTATCCGTATACGCGAGCACCATATTCAAATTCGGGCTGTAGTACGCAATATCGTCCACCTGAAGATCCGCCATACTCGCCTTCACGCCGCCGCGCATGACCGTTGTGTCCGCGTCCGACGGGAAGCTCGGCACCTGTCCCCTGCTCTTAACTCTGACAGGTCCCTCCATAGCGCTCGACTCATACGTTATATAATCGATCGAACCGCCGCTTGTACGCTTTACGTACATCGTGTCGCCCATTTCCATATTACCTTTCACGAGCGAATACACCGTCGGACTTTGATTTTCATACACCGTCGCGCTGTCGGGTATATCTATCGTTTCAAAATTACCGTTTCTGTAACCCACCACGGCGTTCGGGAGCATCGAGTACACAAAATACGTTTCGTAATCGTTATTTTCATACGCTGTATCGGGAACGAACGCGACAATATCGCGCGAATTTTTGACAAACACGTTTCCCGTCATACCGACGCACTCGTCGCTGAAATGATCTCCCTTTGTGTAAGTTCCCACCGAAGTGAACACCTTATCCAAACCCAGGGAATTATCCTGCGCGTACCCCGCGATCACGTCCGCGTCCTCCGAAACGCTGCAGTTATGCGTTCCCAAAAGCGAACCCGAGTAGCTTGAGGTACCGACTGTCGTCATGCTTTGCGACGTTCTCTGAGTATTTGAGCTCGGCTGTGAAGAATTACCGGTGCTCGTTGTCGTCTGTGAGCTTGTCGATACGGTAACGTCCGCCAAAAGCGTATTATACACAAGGCGCATCACCTGCCGCCTCGTCATTTCCGTACCTATCTCACCGTCCACCCCGTCGGTGAGGTCAAGCGCCTGCGCCTTCGCCACCTGTCCGTACGGGTACGCCGCGCCGAACGCGCTGTCGTTATATCCCAAAACGCGCAGCATTATCGAAAGCGCCTCCTCATACGTCACCGTATTGTCGGGACGGTACGTGCCGTCAAGGTAGCCCTGAACGTACCCCGCCGACATCGCCGCCTTCACGTAAGGCGCGTACCAGCGCGTGTAAGGCACGTCGCGGTACGGCGACATCTGAAGTCCTATCGCCACGGTATCCTTTTCGCTCGACGCGGCGACCGCGATTTTCGCGAACTCCGCGCGTGAAACAAGACGGTCAAGTCCCATATCGCCGTTTTCGTCACCCTGCATGATTTCGAGCTCGTTAAGCAGCGATACGATCCCGTCCTCCTCGCTCCACTCGGCGCTCACCGCGTGCGGCATGACGCAAATCAGCGCGAAAAGCATTAATACTGCAATCTTTTTCATAACAATCCTCCGTTATCAATCATATCTGAGCGCGTCTATCGGGTTAAGCTCCGCCGCCTTTTTCGCCGGCATAAACCCGAAGAACACGCCTATCGCCGCCGACACCGTGAAAGATACGATTATCGAGGCGGGCGTCGGCAGCACGTTCATATCGAGCAGCTTACCCGCCCCGACCGCCAAAAGCGATCCGAACGCGATACCTATCACTCCGCCTATACAGCTCAGCATTCCCGCCTCCATGATGAACTGCGAGAGAATGTCGCGCTGCTTCGCTCCGAGCGACTTTCTTATACCTATCTCCCTCGTCCTCTCCGTCACGGAAACGAGCATTATATTCATAATTCCTATACCCGCGACGACGAGCGAGATCGCGGCTATCGCGATAAGCACGGCTCCCATACTGTCGAGAATACTCGTAAGCGACTCCGCTATCGCCTTCATCGCTATTACCGTGTAATAATCGTCATCGCCTATATCCTTGTCGCAAAGCTGCTCTATAAGCGTTTCCGCGGCTTCGACCGTTTCCTGATTCGTCGCGTACACTATGTACCTGCTTATTTTACTTGAATGTACCGTGTGCGCCGCGACGGTGTACGGCACGTAGATACAGTCGTCGTCCGAATCCTTTTCCGAGTCGCTGCGCTCTTCGATTATTCCGACGACCTTGTACGGCGTTCCCGTGATTTGCAGCGTCTTACCGAGCGCGTCACCGTCAAAAAACTCCTTCGCGATGTATGTGCCTATGACGCACACCTTCTGCATACGCTCCACGTCTATATACGTAATACCTCTGCCGTATTCTATCTTGTAGCCGTAAAGGTCTATGTACTGCTCGTTGACTCCCGTTGCGGACGACATTACGGACTCCGTCCCGTCCTTTATATATGCCGGCATAGTCACGCTCGGCGAATAACCCTGTATAATGTCGGGGTACTTTTGCGCAAGCTCGTCAACGTGCTCCACGGGCAATTCTATCGTGTCCGCCCTGTCGGTCACAGCCACCGAAATAGCTTCTATTCCGACCTCCTCGAAAGCGTCCGTAACCTCCGACGTAAGTCCCGACATAAGGCTTACGAGCGATATTACCGCCGTTATTCCTATGATTATACCGAGCATCGTAAGCAGTGAGCGCATTTTGTTACTGATGACGCTGTTTATAGCCATTTTAAAGCATTTCCAAAGCATCAAGTCGCCCCCTTTGCTTTCTCGTCCTCGGGAGCTTCCTCACCCGCGCCGTGCATCTGCATTACCGTCACGTCGCCCTCGACGGGACCGTCGTATACGATGCGTCCGTCGGTGATACGCACTATGCGCTTCGCGCGCGCCGCGATCGAGTTGTCGTGGGTAACGAGTATGATAGTGTTACCCTCACGGTTGAGCTTTTGCAAAAACATCATAACCTCTCTGCCCGTACGCGAATCGAGCGCGCCCGTAGGCTCGTCGGCAAGTATTACCGACGGTTCACCCGCCAACGCCCGCGCTATAGACACTCTCTGCTGCTGTCCGCCCGAAAGCTGCGACGGGTAATTTCCCGCCTTCGCCTTAAGTCCCACGCGCTCGAGCGACGCGAGCGCGCGTGCGCGCTGCTCCGACTCTCTCATACCCGCGTAAAGCAGCGGAAGCTGCACATTTTCGAGCACCGTTAATTTCGGTATAAGATTGTACTGCTGAAATATAAATCCGAGCATTTTATTGCGTATCTCCGCAAGCTCGTCTTGCGAGTAATTACCTATCCTTCTGCCGTTCAGCTTGTACGTTCCCTTCGTCGCGACGTCGAGGCAGCCGATAATATTCATACACGTGGACTTACCCGAGCCGGACTGACCGACAATGGCGACGAACTCACCCTTCTCTATCGTAAGGGAGATCCCGTCCAGCGCGTGGACGGACGTGTCACCCATTTTATATATCTTGTATACGTCCTTTAATTCCACCAAAGGTGTCATACTGCCACCTCCGCCTTATCTCGGACCGCCGCCCGCATTGCCGCCGCCTCTGTTTCCGCCGTCGGGAGCCCCGCCGCCTGCGGGAGCTCCGCCGCCGGGACCGCCCATACCGCCGCCCATTGTGGCATTCATGGCGTTCGCCATATCATCGTCAAGAGCACCCTCACTTGCGGCGAGCGTATTGAGCGTTCTCACACTGTCGCCCTCGTTAAGACCTGACTTTACCTCTATGTAATCAGCGTCATTAAGTCCCGTTTCAATAACTATCGCGCGGTACCCTTCGGGAACCTCGACGTTTTTCGGCAGATCAGCCGTTAAGTCGTCCTTTCCGACCGCACGTCGGCTTGCGCCTGCCGGAGAAAATGTCGGCGCGGCACTCTCCTCGGGAGCGTCCTTATCCTTTTTACCGTCCTCTGACGGCGCGATCTTATCGGTAACGTCGTTCGCGCGCTGCGTACCATCGTCCTTCACGAAAACAATATTACCGCGGTTTATGCTGTTCATAGGTATCGCGAGCGCGTTCACCGCTTCCTCGACGACAATTTCCGCATCAACGTTCATACCGGGGAGCAGGTCGCCGTAATCCTTTATCTGAATATCTATCGTATACGTCGTAACGCCGTTTTGGTTCACGCCGTCCACCGGCACCTTAACGACTTCGCCGACGAACTCACCCTCCGCCGCGTCCGCCGTCACCGTCGCCTTCTGACCTACCTTGATAAGCGCGACCTCCGTTTCGTCAACGTCGATACTGAACTTAACGCTCGAAAGGTCGTAGATAACGCAAAGCGGATCCGTTCCGTTCGACGAGTCTATCGTGTCGCCCGACTTGGCGTTCTTCGTCACGACGGTACCGTCAATAGGCGCTTCGACGAGATAATCGTCCACCGTTTTTTGGGCGTTCTGAACCTGCAGCCGCGCGTCGTCAAGCGCGAGCCCCGCGTTCTTTATACTCGAATCCTGAGAATATGTATCATTGTTAAGCACCTGTCTTTCAAGCGCCAGCACCGCGTCGTCATAGGAAAGACGCGCGTTGTCGTAGCTCGTCTGCAGCTGACTTGAACTTATATGCGCTATCCTCTCACCCGCCTGCACCGCTTCGCCCATATCCGCGCTAAGATTTTCGACCGTGCCCGACGTTTCCGCCGTTATCGACCGCGTACTCGCGTACTCAAAATTCGCCGTATCGGAGCATGCGGCTCCGTTCACCACGGCGCTGCCGACGTCGCTCGATGTGAGCGCGCCGGGATTTACGACCTCTATAGTCGCGTACGTTATTATCGTGTGCGACTCCGTCGCGGTCGACGAGTTTGAAACGTCCGTCACCGTTCCGATAAGCTTCTCACCCGTACCGGCTACCGACACCTCCGCCGCCGCGCCCGCGTACAAATTCGCGGAATCGAACTCGTTAAACGGCAGACGCAGCTTCATGACCGAATCGTCATACACATCCGCGATAGGCGCTCCCGCCTGCACTTTCGTTCCGTTCTCCACATACACCGCGCTCACCTTTCCGCTTATATCGGACGTCACATAACTATCGTCAAGCGACTTTTGCGCGTCGTTTAACGAATTTAACGCCTTCTGCACGGAATTACGCGCGCTTGCCGTCTGCGCGTTGTTCGACGAGATCGTCTGCGTCCTCGTTTTCACCGCGTCCGCGTACTGCTGCTGCGCCTTCGTAAGATTATTTTTCGCGCTCGTAAGCTGGTTTCGCGCGTCCTCATCGTCGAACTGGTACAGCTTATCGCCCTTTTTGACCGTCTTACCCTCCGTTATGTAATCGGCGGTTATATCGCCCGAGTGCATCGATATGACGTTATACGAATCGTTCGGCTCTATATACGCCGAACCCGTGATAGTATTCGATATGGTGCGCCTTATTACCGGCATATCCGTATACATCGCTTCCTCGGCTTTTTTATCCGCGATATGTCCGCGTATGCTCGATATTATCATCAGCACCACAATAACGCCTACCACACTTCCCAGTATGATAAGCCTTTTCTTTCTCTTTTTCTTTTTTAACGTGAGAGCGTCATCCTCGTCACCGTAGTACTCGCTGTCATCCGAAAACGACACCTCATCCTCCGTTTCGCCGCCTTGCACTGCGGACGGCACTTCTTCCGTGATTTCTTCCTGCGATGTTAAATTCTCCATAGAGCCGCCTCCCGCTTCAAAATTTATATACTCATAATTTTAATAAACCTATATCCGATAACGTATTTTATCACTTTAAAAATTTAAAGTCAACAAGCCGTCGCAAAAATTTACAATGAGTTCACAATTTGGCGTTATACCTGTTACAAATATTGACAACAACGCGCCGATGTACTAAAATATATACGATTTAACTCATATTACTACGGGAGGGACGTCATTATGCGAAAAAAACGCGCCGTGATCTACTTGTCGCTTTCCGCGTTCTGCGCGGTTTTTTTACTGCTCCTATCCGCGTCCACCTCCCCGCTTTACACCTCCTACTGCGACGGTGACTCGAGCATTTTCATGCTTATCGGCAAAGCGATAACGATGGGCAAAAACGTTTACACCGACTACTTCGACCACAAGGGACCGATACTTTTTTACCTGAACGCTCTCGGCTTCGCCGTCACGAAAACGAAGGCGGGCGTATTTATAATACAGTGTATTTTACTTTCGCTCTCAGCGATATTTATGTACAAAACGGCGCGCATATTCACCAAAACGACTCGCGCCGTAATATGCGCCGTCATATCCGTTTTGGCGTTCGCCGCCACGATAAGCGACGGCAATCTCAGCGAGGAGTACTGTCTGCTTCCGTGCCTTATACCGATTTACCTCTCACTGAAATTTTTCACAAAATCGCCCGACGCTCCGCACCCGCCCAAATACATGTTCATATACGGCGTATGCTTCGCGTTATGCGCGTTTATACGTATAAACAACGGCATAATGATAGGCGGCATAGTGCTTATCGCCGTCGTCACGGACTTTGTGAGCGAGCGCGTAAAAGCCGCGTTTAAAAGCATACTTTACTTTCTTGCGGGCGCGGCGCTCGTCGCCGTACCGATATGCCTGTTTTTCATCATAAAAGGCACATTTTCCGATATGATTTTCGCGACGTTCACGTTTAATTTTCTCTACGCCGCCGAAGGCTCGTACGAAAAAGGCTCCGCGGCGCTTTGGGAGCTTATAAAATGGACGCTGCCGGTGATTGCGCTCATCGTCGTGTCACTCATATTCTCAAAACGCCTCGGCGTAAAAACGGCATCACTTATAACGACCGTTTCCGTATTCGCGCTGATACCGGTAATGATGGGCTTCGGCTACACCCACTACTACACGACGCTCATACCGCTTATAAACCTGTACGCCGCCGTGTTTTTCTACATTGCGGGCAACAGAGTAAACGTGGCGGCGTGTATTTTATGCGTCGTCATGGCGCTGCCGCTTGGCGGCTACTTTGACACGCTCCCGTACAACGTGAGCCACTACACGCGAAAGCTTTACCGCCAAAACCGCCCCGAGGTCTACCGCGACGCTCATTCCGACATACAGTACAGCGCGTCGGCGCTCTCCTCGCTCATTCCCGAGGACGAGCGTGACAGCGTCTTTGGTTACAACATTTCGGCGGCATGGTTTTTGGAGGCTGACATAATGCCGTGCTTCCGCCTGTTCACGCTTCAGGAGGAATGGGCGGCGCATTACGGCGAGTTCGGCAGGGAAATAAACCAAATGATGCTCGACTCCCCGCCCAAGTGGGTCGTGATACACAATATAGACATAATCGAAAGCCGCCAATTCCTTCGCATCCTCCGCGAAAACTACGAACTCATAAGCGAACTCGGCTACGATATGCTCTACAAAAAAATCGACAGTTAATAAAAATGTGATAAAATGTATTTATATGGAGGTGGAAGTATGAGGATCGCGATATGCGACGACGAAGCGGCGGATCTGGCGGCGGAGTATGAGATCATTTGCTCGGTGCTCGACGAAAAGGGCGTCGATTATACATTTGACAAATTTTCCGACCCGTCGGAGCTGCTTGCGGCGGACGGGTTTGATATTGCGTTTCTCGACGTGGAAATGGACGGTATGACGGGGATAGACCTCGCGCGGCGGCTGCATGAGATTAACAAGGACTGCCTTGTGTTCTTTATCACGAATTATTCCGTTTATCTCGACAGCGCCTTCGACGTGAACGCGATTCGCTACCTCACAAAACCCATTGACCGCGCGCGTCTTTCCTCCGGTATTGACAGTGCTATTGAGCGTATAGAAACTGCAAACAAGAAAATCACCTTGACCGATTTTAAGACAAAATGCAAAACGGACATATTCCTGTCCGACATGATCTACATTGAAACGGTAAAACGGCGCACAAAGGTAGTCACGGTAAGCGGCGCTTTTGAAGCGGCGGAAAACTTTACCGAGATAAAATCTGCTATAGAGAGCGAGGTGAATTACTTTGCCACGCCGCACCAAAGTTACTTTGTAAATTTGAAATACGTCACCGGCTACGACAAATTAAGCGTGCATATGACATACGGCGAAAATACATACTCGGCGATGGTTTCACGCAGACTTTACAAGGCTTTCGCGGCGAAAATGTTTAAAACGGCAAAGGATCTAAGATGAGTGATTTATTGATTGTTTCTATAAATACGGAACTGTCTGTTTTGATAGAATGTATTGCGCTGATTTATTTTTCAAATTCGGTTATGCAATACAGAAATTCAAGGACAAAGAGTAATTTGCTCATAATTATCGGATATGCACTTTACGGCGTTATATGTGCGTTTTATGTCCCCGTTCTGAATATATTGAGTTTTATAATAATCAATTTTATCGTGCTGTATTTGGGCTTTTCCGATTCCGCAAAGGCAACCGCGCTGCGCGTCATAATCCTGACCGCAATAATGATGTTTTGGGAATTGGTTTTCTCTCTGCTTACCGATACGAAAATCGAGCAAGGCTCTTACGGCAACATAGATCCCGTATTGGATGCGATTATGGTGATTTTTTCCAAAACACTGTATTTTATATCGCTCGTAATGCTGAAACGCTTTGCTCCCGGCAGAAGCGGCAAAAGCACACCGGAAATGGTATGGCTTATTCCGCTGCCGATATGCAGCTGCCTGTTTTTTATGCTGTTCAATAAGATGTTTGCACAGGTCGATTACGGCGCGAAGGCTGTATTTATCATTCTCGGCATTATGCTTATCGCGACGAATTTTGCCGTGTATATTATTTGTGACCGAATTGTTGAAAGAAACGCGAGAATACAATATTTACAGGAGGTTGAGCATAAAAACGAGATTGATTTTCAGAAATATAATCTGCTGAAGGACAAATACGCCGACTTGCGCATTATGTCGCACGACTTCAATAAATACTGCAAAAGCATAGAGGGAATGCTCGGTGAAAACTCCGGCGCGGCACTTGAAATGATACGAAGCCTTGAAAGTAAAAACCGTTCATTTTTGCTTGTGGAATACACGGACAACGCCGCCTTGAACGTCCTGCTTACGCAAAAATCGGAGGAATGTGCGCAAAACGGCATTGATTTTCAAGTTTATATTCAGGACGTAAGCCTGTCGTTTATAAACGAAGCCGACACGGTGGCGATATTCGCAAACCTCATGGACAACGCCATCGAGGCGAGCAACAAATCGACGGCGAAAAAGATATTTTTAAGCATATACGAAATGAACGGCGCCTTTACCGTTATCCGCCTTGACAACAGCGCCGACAGCGAGCCTGTGAGTGAAAACGGCGTGCTTGTGACGAGCAAGAGCGATAAGGACTTGCACGGCATAGGTACGGTGAGCATAAAACAGGCGCTAAAAAAATACAGCGGCGATATGGAATGGAGCTATGACAGGGACGAAAAGAAATTCAATACCACGATTTTAATAAATCACAGAGATTTTTCAAAGAAAAATTGACCGCTTGTGCATGAAATCGACCGAATGTGCACGTTCGGTTGATTTTTTTTGCCCTCGAAATTTAAAATATCGGTGAAGGGTTTATTAAAACCAAAAAAATGAAAAAGGGACTGTATGTTTACGCCGTAAAAACGGACGGCACAGTTAAATTGGATATTCTCGGCACGGGACTTTAAAACCAAAATCGGATAAAAGGGTAAAAAACAGACGGAAACAACACTTTCCGCCTGTTTTTTTATCTTTCATGTTTAATTTTGCGCGATTATACTTTCATCCCGACCGAACATGCTTCCTATATTGATATTCCCGAACATATCCACCTTTTTACCGTCCATGAGGAACTGCACGCGGTCTATCGTGTCAAGCTCCGTAAGCGAATCCACAATGGAGAAAACCGTCATTTTTTCACGCTCCGCCGAGCCGGAATTTTTATCGAGGAAATTGGACTTAAAGTTCGCGAAGCACTTACTGTCCGACGTTTCCACGCTCAAAAGCACCGTGTCCTTGCTAAGCGGAGCCGTAAGCTCGGGATTTTCCGTACCCTTTATAAGCTCGTTTATTATGTACTGCGCTATAGGCTGCTGGTCGGTCACCTTGATATTCCTGTCCTCCCTGACGAGCTTTTTCAATTCCTTGTCGGGGAAATACAGCGTCACGACGCGCGTTTCGCTGTTATACGTGTCGCTCGGCAAATTTATGTCCTGATTTGTGAGATAACCGATGATAGAGCCGTCGCTCGTCTTTATGTCGCGCCCTTCGATAACGACCTTCACGCTGCTTATTATATCCGTGACGCAAAGCGACTTTACGACCGCGTAAACCGCCAGCACGTCTTTTGTGTTGTCACCGGTAATGAACTCGTCCGTAAAATTTACGAGCACATTGCCCGTTTCAACGCCCGTCACGGAGATAAGGTCTGCATCCCTCTCGATTATGCGCTGATGCCGCGCGCTTTCGGGACCTTTCATCAAAGCGCGTATAACCGACTCCGCCAAGTCCTGACCGGTTTTGTACTTTATTTCTCTGTCCTCCGCCTCGATAGCCGTTGCCGTTTCGTTGAAGAAGTACAGCTCACCGTCGTATTTCTGACTGTTATAGTCCTCCCTGACGGCAAAAAATACCAGTACCGCGATAACAGCGGCAACAATAACGGCGGCGGGT
Organism: uncultured Clostridia bacterium; assembly: GCA_947585795.1. GTDB lineage: Bacteria > Bacillota > Clostridia > UBA1381 > UBA1381 > Hominilimicola. The sequence goes on along the minus strand of CANPXG010000008.1, from coordinate 10,509 downwards.
ATAAGCACCTTTTTATTTTCCATGAGCCGCCTCCCTTAATTTATCCTGTCAATATTTATCTTGTACGGAAGTCTTATGATAAACGCGCTGCCGACCTCCGAAACGTTTGTTACCTCGATCGTTCCGCCGTGCATGAGCACCGCCTCCTTCGTTATCGCAAGACCGAGTCCCGTGCCGCCTGTGTCGCGGGCGCGCGAGTCGTCAAGGCGGTAAAAACGCTCGAAAATTCTGTCGCGCTCACCCTCCGGTATGCCCGGACCGTTATCCTCTATCCTTATCGTCAGGTAATCATCGTCCGCGCTTACGATTATATGCACGTATCCGCCCTCCGGCGAGTACTTTATCGCGTTGTCGGCGATGTTGTAGATCGCCTCGTACATTTTGTCGTAGTCTATGAGTATCGGCTCATACTCGGCGGAACGATAGTCGGCGTACATTACCATTTCCTTAGCCGTAGCCATAGGCGTAAGCTTCTTTATGACTTGATTTACAAGCGCCTTTATATCCGTTTCCTCGAGCTTCAGCGACGTTGCGCCCACGTCGAGCTTCGTCAGTACGAGAAGCCTCTCGACTATCCTCGTAAGTCTGTCTACCTCGTCCGACATATCCGACAAAAATTCCTTGACCGTTCCCATATCGGGATCTTCCGCGCTCACGAGGCTGTCGCATATAAGCTTAATACCCGCCATCGGCGTTTTAAGCTCGTGCGACGCGTCGGAAACGAACTTTCTTCTTTTCTCCTCCAAAAGCTCCAGCTCACCGCACATGTAATTGAGCGCCGCTGCCATCTGCGCGATTTCGCTGCGTCCCTTTATGTTGACGCGCTTCGAGAAATTACCCTTTGAAATTTCCCGCGCCACCGCCGTAAATTCCTCGAACGGCGACGTTATTATGTAGCTCATTCCAAGACTCAGCATACCGATAAGTATGATTATAAGCACACTGAAAACTATAAGGCTCGTCCGCGTGGAATTTATCGTGTCGTCGATCGTGCTGACCGACTCCGCGAGGTACACGCCTCCTATTATATCGGCGCTCTTTTTCACGGGCACCGCGACGTTTACGAGCCTCATACCGTTGTCCGTCGTCGTGACCTGCTCCGCCTGCTCACCGTCGAGCGCGCGCTTTAAAACGTCACGCATGAACACCTTGCCGCCGAGCTGCGATTCCTCGTTCGTGTCATACATTACCGTGTACGACGTGTTTGTAACGACGCCGCGTATATTCGTACCCGCCAGGGAGCTTTCGACGACTTGGGAAAACTTTTCCGCCGCCGTCGCGGAGGGATTGTCGCCCCACACCTCGGAAATACTTTCGGAAATAATATTCGCCTTCGCGAACATATTTATCGTTTCACCGCTGTAAAGACTTTCACTCAAAAGCCCTATTATGTAAAAGGACATCAAAACAAGCGTCGTGACTATGATGGCGAGATATGTTGTGATCATCATAAACCGCATCGAGCCGGTGACGCTTTTTATTTTGTCCCTCAGCTTAGTCCTTTTTGTAGTAATAGCCAACACCCCATTTTGTCCTTATATAAGACGGCTCCGCGGGATTTTTCTCGATTTTCTCCCTAAGTCGTCTTATATGCACGTCCACCGTCCGAACGTCCCCGGGATAATCGAAGCCCCACGCTATGTCAAGAAGGTTCTCACGCGTGTACACCTTTCCGGGATTGCGCATAAACAGCTCGAGCAGATCGAACTCCTTACTCGTAAGCTCGATCACCTTATCGTTTATCGTGACGCGCCTGAAATTGTAATCGAGCGTTATATCGCCCGAAACCATAAGCTTGTCCTTACCGTTTTTCGGCTCGGGATTTACGCGTCGCAGTATCGCCTTTATACGCGCCGTGACCTCGCGTATATTGAACGGCTTTGTGATATAATCGTCCGCGCCGTACTCAAGACCGAGTATTTTATCTATATCCTCACTCTTCGCCGTCACCATTATTATCGGCACGTTTGAAAAACCGCGCACCGTGCGGCATACCGTAAAGCCGTCCACCTTCGGCAGCATAAGGTCGAGCAGTATCAGATCTATCGTTTCATCGTGAGCCAAACGTATCGCTTCCTCACCGTCGAACGCCGTCACGACAGTATAACCCTCCTGTTCGAGATTAAATTTTATTCCCTTCACAAGAAGCTTTTCATCGTCTACAACAAGTATTTTCATTTATTCCATCCTTTCAAGCCCACGCGCCGTCACTTGGCGCAAATATGATCCTTTATCGCTTCAAACTTACTTTCGCTTATGCCCGGCACCTTCATTATTTCCTCAACCGTAACGAACGGACCGTTTTCCTCTCTGTAATTTATTATACGCTCCGAAAGCGCCTCACCTATTCCGTCAAGCTTTACGAGCTCCGTAACGCCCGCCGCATTTATATTTATCTTGCCTTCCTCCTCGGCGTTCCCCTCGGACACGTACGAAACCGCGTCATCCTGCGCGACCGTTTCCACGACAAACGCATCCTTCTCAAATTTTTCTATCAAATATCCCGCCGCCGCGACTCCCACGAACAAAGCCGCCGCGATTATTATCTTCGCCTTCTTCTTTAACGTAACCATATCCCTACCTCACCTTTTCGTTTAGTCATATCTTATCTATAGTATACCATATTTTTCCGTTTTTGCAAGTAAAAATAATACGAAGCCTGCCCCACCCCCAATTTTCCCTCACCACATTTCCGCATTTTTTTACAAATTTAAAAAAAAATTCATTGAATTGTAATTATTCTTTCTGTATAATAGTATAATGAGAAATATTATGAAAAGAAAAAACATACGGAGGCAACGTTTATAATGAACAAAAAGAGGATTATTTCGCTTATGATCGCGGCTTTCACCGCGCTTTCGCCGCTTGCGCACGCGTTCGCGGCTCCCACGCCCACGCCCGACACGTCCACATCAACGGTCACCTCACCCGACGGCACCACGAAAACCGTCAACTCCGACGGTGAAACCGTCACACCCACGCCCGAGCCCACGCCCGACGAGGACGAGGACGGCACGGACGAAACCGCCGACACGTCAAACGACGCGGACGACGAAACGAGCGAAGACACATCTCCCGCGCCGCAGCTCGCGGCGGGGATCACAATGGAGGATCCCACGCTCACGCCGCCCTCCGTTTCACACGCGCAGTCGGCGCTGCTTATGGACCTTGACTCCGGACGCGTACTCTACAGTAAAAATTTGGACGACCGCGTATACCCCGCGAGTATCACAAAAATCATGACATGCGTTCTCGCGCTCGAGAACGGCAACATGACCGACACCGTCACCGCGACCTACGAGGCATTAAAGCCGATCACTCTCGATGACAGCGCCATCGGCATACTGCTCGGCGAGGAGCTTACCTTTGAACAGCTTGTCTACGCGATGATGGTACAAAGCGCGAACGACGCGGCGAACGTTATCGCCGTTCACATAGCCGGCTCTATGGACGCGTTCGTTGAGATGATGAACCAAAAGGCGCAGGAACTGGGCATGACCGGCACTCACTTCGCGAATCCGTGCGGCGCGCACGACGACAACCACTACACGACCACGCGCGACATCGCCATTCTCTCGAAATACGCGATGAAAAACGACACCTTCCGCGAATTGGTAAAGACCGTAATATACAAAATACCGCCGACGGCGAAGTACACGCAGGAGCGCACACTGGTAAACACGAACCTGTTCCTATCGACGATTCGCTCGACCTACCATTTATACCCGCCCGCGATAGGCATAAAGACGGGACACACCTCACAGGCGGGCAACTGCCTCGTGTCCGCGGCATCGTATAACGACACGGAGCTTCTTGCGATAGTTATGAACTGTCCAAACACGGACGAGCAGGCGGGCGCGTACTCGTACACGGACTCCCGCGAGCTGTTTGACTTCGGTTTCAACAACTACATGCACCAATCGCTCGCGACCGTGGGCGACATAATAAACGACTCCAAGGTATACGAGGCGAAGGACGACATGCGCGTCGCCCTGACCGTTGACGCGGACGTGTCCGCGCTCATATCGAACAAGACGGGCAGCGCTGATCTTATAAAGCCTGTATACGACATGCCGGAGCAAATAAGCGCGCCGATAGCCAAGGGCGACACGGTGGGCACCGTGACTTATTATTATAACGACGTGCCGGTCGGCGCGGCGAACCTCGTCGCGACGAACGACGTTGAGAGGAACAATTTGCTTCACGTTTTCCACATAATTTTAAAGGTCGTGACAAGTCCGTTCTTCTTCATACCGGTGATAATTCTGATCATCGTGATGCTCTACGCGCGTCACCGCAAGAAGAAGCTTGAGCGCCGCAGACGGATACAGCAGCTTAAGCGTCAGCGCAATCAGAACTACCCCGACAACGAAACGGGCACGCGCACTCCCGACAGGAACGCGTCCCGCACCGAACGCACCCAACACGGCACCAAAGGCGAAAATTCCCGATACGGCAGAGATAAATAAACAAACCAAACGGCGGCTCACAGAGCCGCCGTTTCACTTTAAAAAATCATCCACCAATCTTCCCGCCTCGACCGCCGCGCTGTCGGCACCGATATACCGCACGCGCGTATCGCGGCGAAACCACGTCATCTGCCGCTTCGCGTATCGGCGCGAGGACTGCTTTATTATCTCCCTCGTTTCATCGAGCGTCGCCGCGCCGTCGAGGTAGTCCATGACCTCCTTGTACCCTATCCCCTGCATCGAATTGAGCTCACGCGTAAACCCCATTTCGCGCAGCCGCTTCACCTCACAAATAAGCCCCGCGTCAAACATCATGTCCACGCGCCTATTTATCCTGTCATAAAGCGTTTGCCTGTCCCACTCGATACACATTATAAGCGGACTGTAGCGGCTTTCCTTCAATTTCGTTTCCGCCTGATGCTCGGAGATAGGCTTACCCGTCGTTTTGTAAAACTCGATCGCGCGTATGACGCGCTTCAAGTTGTTCGGGTGCAGCCTTTCCGCCGACACGGGATCGAACTTACGAAGCATTTCGATAAGATATTCACCGCCCTTTTCCTCGGCGGTCTTTTTTAATTCCTCACGCAGCGCGTGATCGGTTTCTACTTCTCCAAATGTCACGTCGTTCACGACGGAGCTTATATAAAGCCCCGTGCCGCCGCACATTATCGGCACTTTCCCGCGCGACGCTATATCCTCTATCTCCTTATGCGCGAGCGCCGCATAGTCCGCTACGCTAAAATCCTCACACGGCTCGACAAAGTCTATAAGGTGGTGCACCGCCCTCGCGCGCTCCTCCTTCGTCGGCTTCGCGGTACCTATATCCATATACTTGTATATCTGCATACTGTCCGCGCTCACTATTTCGCCGCCGACGCGCTCCGCTATCTCTATCGCAAGCTCCGTTTTTCCCGACGCGGTCGGACCGGCGACAACTATAAGGGGAATTTTACACAATTCTCTTAAACTCCTTTTCGATTTCCTTTTTACTCATCGTAATTATTATCGGTCTGCCGTGCGGACACGTGTTTATATTTTTAAGACGCAGCACGCGCCTTACAAGCGACTCCATTTCCTGCACGCTCATCTTCATATTTGCCTTGACCGCCGCTTTGCAGGCTATCGTGTAGAGAAGCCGCTGATACTTGTCCGTGATAAGCTCCTTTTTAAATTCCTCGCTTTGCGCGACAAGCTCTGTAAGAAGCGGCTCCACCTCGCCCATCTCGACCTCGCCGGGGGCGCACCTTACGATTACCGAGCTTTCGTCAAACTCCTCCGCCTCAAAGCCCATCTCGTTAAATATTTCCTTATTGTCGCGGTACGCCGCCATTTCCGAGCCGCTTAGGCTCACTATGACCGGCTCTATAAGCACCTGCGACACCGTCCGCCTTGAAGCCATTTCCTCTTTAAGCTCCTCGTACTTCAATCTCTCATGCGCCGCGTGCTGGTCAATGAGCATCATCTCGTCGCCCTTTTCGGCTATTATGAAGGAATTAAACACCTGACCGACAATTTCAAAGTACTCGTCCGCAAACACTGTTTCCGCGCCCGTACCGTCCGTATTTTCGTCCGTTTCACCCTCGGGTATGATGTTACTCTCGTATTTGATTTCCTCGCTTTTTTCGGGCTTTAAAGGCGTGTACAAAGCCTCGTCCTTTTTCGGCGATGCGAACGACAGCGTGGTCGGCATATACCCCGCCTTCGCAAACGGCGTATACGCTTTTTCCGCCTTTGGCGCGCCGTCCGTTTTCGGTACATTGTCCGTTTTCGCCGCGCTGTTCTTTAAAAAGTGATTTTCACGCGGATCGTAAGACGGCGCTTCCGCGCGCCGCGTCAGATTTTTCGGCAGCGCATCCGCCATATCCGCGAGCGTAAGCTGCTTACGCTTCTCACCGCCGCCCGCCGACGCGAACGGACTTTCCTCCGCACTTTCCTCCCGTTCGATTTTCGGCACGTTCGGGATCGCGTAAAGCGCGTTTTTAACGCCGTAATACACCGCGTCATAAACCGCCTTTTCACTTGCGAACTTGACCTCGAGCTTCGTCGGGTGCACGTTTATATCCGTAAACGACGGATCCGTTTCCACATTCAGCACAGCCATCGGGAACTTGCCTATCATTATCTGATTTTTGTACGCGTTTTCGAGCGCGCTCGTGAGCGTCCTGCTGCGGACGTACCTTTTATTCACGAAAAAGCTCTGATAATTACGCTTCGGACGCGCGAGCGTACCCTTACCGATAAGACCTGTGACGCGCACTCCGTCCGTTTCGTAATCAACCGGAATGGTACCGTTCGCGTAATCCTTGCCGTACGCCGTATACACGGAATTTTTAAGCGAGTTATCGCCGGGTGAAAACAGCTTTTCCTTGCCGTCCGCCGTAAACTTAAACGAAATCTCGGGATGCGCGAAAATAAACCGCGTCATTATATCCGTTATATACCCCGTTTCCGTCGCATCTCTTTTCAAAAACTTACGCCTTGCCGGCGTATTAAAGAACAGATCCTCCACGACGATTGACGTGCCGTCCGGTATACCCGCCTCATCGCTCGACAAAATCTCTCCGCCCCTGCACGTGACGCATACACCCGCCTTATCCTCCGCGCGCTTCGTGTAAAGAGTTACCTTCGCGACCGCGCCGATACTCGAAAGCGCCTCACCTCTAAACCCAAGCGTATATATCGCGTCAAGGTCGGAGCTTTGGCGTATCTTACTCGTCGCGTGACGCAAAAAACACACCTTCGCGTCGTCCGCGTCCATACCGGTGCCGTTGTCGCTGACGCGCATATACGTGTTACCGCCGTTTTTAATTTCCACCGTAATAAGACTTGCCGACGCGTCTATACTGTTCTCGACAAGTTCCTTTATAACGCTCGCGCCGCGCTCGACGACTTCGCCCGCGGCTATCTTATTGGAAACCTCAGTATCCAGCACATGAATTTTACCCATACTCTTACCTCGTTATCCGTTCTCCTTCGCCTTATTCGCAAGCTCGTAGAGCTTATTCATCGCCTCTATCGGCGTGTACGTCGTAACGTCCATGATTTTAAGCTCCTCCGCGATCTCTCTCGCCGCCTCGTCACCGAAATCTATCTGACTTTTCTCCTCGACGCGCCTCGCGCCGTCCTCATTCTGACCTTCACCCTTCTCGATCGCGCTTAAGATCCTCTTCGCGCTCTTTATAACGTCCTTCGGCACTCCCGCAAGCGCCGCGACCTCGATACCGTAACTGTCGTCCGCGCCTCCGCGCACTATCTTACGCAAAAACGTAATATCATCACCGCGCTTCTTCACCGCCACGCGGTAATTTTTCACGCCCTCAAGCGTATTTTCCATCTCCGTAAGCTCGTGATAATGCGTCGCAAACAACGTCTTAGCGCCGATCTTACGCTTATTGTGTATATACTCCGCCACCGCCCGCGCGATCGACAGACCGTCGAACGTACTCGTTCCGCGGCCTATCTCATCCAGTATAACAAGCGACCTTGCCGTCGCGTTTTTCAAAATATGACTTACCTCGTTCATCTCAAGCATGAACGTACTCTGTCCCGACGCAATATCGTCCGACGCGCCGACGCGCGTAAATATCTTATCCACCACGCCTATCCGCGCCGACGACGCGGGCACGAAGCTGCCTATCTGCGCCATCAGCGTAATAAGCGCCACCTGACGCATATACGTGGACTTACCCGCCATATTCGGACCTGTTATTATAAGCAGCCTGTCACTGTCCGTATTGATATACGTATCATTCGGCACAAACATCGTATCCGCCGACATTTTCTCCACGACCGGATGTCTGCCGTCCTTTATTTCTATCACGCCGCCGTTTGACACCTCGGGCATAACGTAATTATTTTTCACCGACACCTCCGCGAGCGACAAAAGCACGTCCGCCGCGGCTATTATTTTAGCGGCTTTTTTAAGACGCTCCGTTTCCTTCGCCGCCTCGGCGCGCACCTGCTCGAACACATGCGCCTCGAGCGACAGCGCCCTTTCCGACGCACCGAGTATCGTATTCTCGATTTCCTTAAGCTTCGGCGTTATATACCTCTCACAATTCGCGAGCGTCTGTTTTCTTATGTAATACTCCGGCACATCCTTTATATTCGCCTTCGTCACCTCGATATAATACCCGAACACCTTGTTGTACCCGATCCTAAGCTTCGAAATACCCGTCGCACTTTTTTCCTCCGCCTCCACCGACGCGAGCCACTTTTTACCGTCACGCATCGCGAGGCGCAGCTTATCTATCTCCTCATTGAACCCGTCCTTTATAACGTTACCGTCACGCAAAAAAGCGGACGGCTCATCCTTGATCGCCCTGTCAAGCAGCGTCGCCACGTCCTCCATCAAATCAAAATCCTTACGCATCGCACAAAGCATCGGCGACTTCACGCGGCTAAGCGCAAACTCAAGCTCGGGAAGCTTCAAAAGCGTCATTTTAAGCGACACCAAATCGCGCGGCGTGACCGTACCCTGCGACAGGCGGCTCACTATCCGCGATATGTCATACGTACCCGAAAGCGCCGCCGCGAGGTCGTCGCGAAGCTCAATATCCTCCGTTATCTCCTTCACGGAATACAAGCGCTTATTTATTTGTGACGGATCCACAAGCGGCTTTTCAAGCCACTGCTTCAAAAGGCGCGCACCCATCGAGGTACGCGTATGATCGAGCACCCATAAAAGCGAGCCTTTTTTCACGCGGTCGCGCATCGACTCCGTGATCTCGAGATTACGGCGCGTATTTATATCCATATCCACATACTTGTCCTTCGTGTAGATAACGAGGGTGTTGAGGTAGCGTATACGGCTCCTTTGCGTACGCTGCAAATAATCGAGCGCCGCGCCGACGGCGTACACGATATGCTTCCTGCCGTCTTTTACAAGCTCCTCTTTCTTAACGTCGGGGAACTGAAGCTTCACCGCGTCCGCGTAAGCGTCCTGCTCAAAATACGTGTTAAACCGTCCCTGAACGTTTATGTGGAAACGCGCCTCCACGGGCTTTGCGAGCCTATCCGTGACAGTTTCGTTTACGATCACCTCACGCGGCTCGTAGCGCGCGATCTCGCTAAGCACCTCGTCCTCACCGTCAAGCTCCGTCGCATACATTTCCCACGTGGAAATATCCGCCGCGGCGAAGCCGTACTTGCCGCTGCCGTCGCCGTAAATAACGGCAAGGTAATTGTTTTTGGTTTTGTCAAGAAGCTCGTCGGCTATGACCGTTCCGGGTGTCATAATGCGTATGACCTCGCGCTTTACGATTCCCTTCGCGCTCTTGGGATCCTCCATCTGTTCGCAGAGAGCGACGTTGCAGCCGTTAGCGATGAGCTTTGCTATATACGCGTCGGCGCTGTGAAAGGGAACGCCGCACATCGGAGCGCGCTCGCTAAGTCCGCAGTCCTTGCCGGTAAGAGTTATGTCGAGTATTTTTGAAGCTTTTACCGCGTCGTCAAAAAACATCTCGTAAAAATCACCCAGACGGTAAAATAGAATACTGTCAGGGTATTGCTGCTTCGTTTCCAAATACTGCTCCATCATCGGAGTTAATTTACCTTCCATGCCTTTTCCTTTCTACCGCCTCTCTCAATATTCTCATATCCCTCTCCCCCGTAGGGGCGAACCGTGTTCGCCCGTGTGCCTCCCTTGTTAAAGGGAGGGGGACCGCCGAAGGCGGTGGAGGGATTCCTTTCCCCCTTGCTACGGCATTTAGCCTTTCCCCTTGCTGCGGCGTTTGTTGCTTCGCCGCAAGCCTCCCCTACTAGGGGAACTGTCGCCGTAGGCGACTGAGGGGTCTGTAGGGGCAAACCTCATCCGCCCGTTATTCACCTCGCGCGTATGGCGGGTTTATATGTTCATTAATTACGGCGGGCTGTGGGCACCCCGACCTACAACACGTGATTTATAAAATCCACCGTAGGGGCGGTCGTTGGCCGCCCGTTAGCCTCCCTTGTTAAAGGGAGGGGGGCAGAAAGTCAAGCAAGTGCAACATAAATTTCTTTAGGGGATTTCCAGCCGAGGCACTTACGAGGTCGGTCATTG
>CANPXG010000007.1 GCA_947585795.1 uncultured Clostridia bacterium | reverse complement strand
CTGTGTGTATCTGTCCATGCGGCGCGCATCTTTTTTGTCAATGCAATCGGAGGGATCAAAGTCCTTCACCTCGCCCGCTATCTGCGTCTTCATCTCGGAAGCGTCGAAAAGCGTAACCTTGTCTATGCCGCATTTACCGGACTTTATTCCTTCCCAGAAAGCGTCTACGTTATTTCCGATGGGCGTTACTGCGCCCAGTCCGGTTACAACAACTCTCCTCATATATTTTGCCTCCCGTATATATAATAAATCTTAATCGAAAAATTTTTCCTCATAAAAAGTTTCGCGCCTTGCATCAAACGCCGTTTGGTGCAAGGCTCTAAACCCGTATCTTACGCATGGCTCTTGATATAGTCGACCGCATCGCCTACCGTGCTGATTTTCTCAGCGTCTTCGTCAGGGATTTCGATATCAAACTCTGTTTCAAGTCCCATTATAAGCTCAACAACGTCCAAAGAATCCGCGCCCAAATCGTCAACAAACGAAGCTTCGGGAGTTACCTCCTCGGCATCCACGCTTAACTGGTCAACGATAACGCTCTTTACTCTCTCAAATTCTTCCATTATCTCGTGCACCCCCTTTCGGTAATCTGTATATAAATCATATTGAATTATATAGCCATATTATATTACATTACAAGTCCGCCGTCAACATTTATTACCTGACCTGTCACATATTGTGACATATCCGAAGCAAGGAACGCTACCACGTCCGCTATTTGCTCCGTTTCGCCGAATTTGCCAAGCGGGATAGCGTCGAGGTACTTCTGCTTTACGTCGTCCGATAAAACGTCGGTCATGGCGCTTCTTATAAAGCCGGGCGCTACGGCGTTGCAGCGTATGCCGCGTGACGCGAACTCTTTCGCGGTAGTTTTGGTAAGACCGATAAGTCCCGCCTTTGAGGCGACGTAGTTCGCCTGTCCCGCGTTACCCATAACGCCGACTATTGAAGCGATGTTTACGATCGCGCCGCCGCGCTGTTTCATCATTGGTCTTGCGACTGCTTTTATGCAGTTAAACGCGCCCTTGAGGTTTATGTCCATTACGAGATCCCAGTCGTCCTCGGACATGCGTATCATAAGTCCGTCGCGCGTTACGCCGGCGTTGTTGACGAATATGTCGATTTTGCCGAATTCGTCGAGCGCGCCTTTTATGAGAGCGTCAACGTCGTCCTTGTTTCTCACGTCGCCCTTTATGACGATCGATTTTACGCCGAGCGCTTTGATCTTCTCGCACGTTTCGTCCGCGTAGTCGGACTGCGGTATGTCGTTTATGACGATGTTCGCGCCGTATGAGGCGAGCTTCAGGGCGATCGATTTGCCTATGCCGCGTCCCGAACCGGTTACGATTGCCGTTTTTCCTTTTAACATGAGTTTATGCCTCCAATCCTTCCAAGGTTTTTTCCAATGATTTCATGTCTTCGACGTTGAATACATTGGCATCCTTGGTAATTTTCTTTATAAATCCGCTTAGCGCCTTGCCCGGTCCGACCTCGACGAACGTGTCAACGCCATCGGCAAGCATTCTGCGGATCGAGTTTTCCCAAAGTACCGATGAGGATACTTGTTTTATCAGAAGCGGTTTTATGTCGTCCTTCGATGCGACGTAGTCTGCGGTCACGTTTGTTATCACGGGTATGTTCATGTCGCTCAGTGTAACGTTTTCAAGCTCCTTTGCAAGCTTTTCGCCCGCGCCCGTGAGCATTGAACAGTGGAACGGTGCGGAAACGGGTAGCTTCATGGCGCGTTTTGCGCCTTTTTCTTTTGCCAGCTCACAGCATTTTTCCACCGCCGCAATTTCGCCCGACACGACTATCTGTCCGGGGCAGTTGAAGTTCGCGGGTGAGCATACGCCTATCTTCGACGCTTCCTCACAGCAGTTTATAACCTCCTGCGTGTCAAGCGCGATTATGGCAGCCATTGCGCCCACGCCTACGGGTACTTCCTCCTGCATATACTTGCCGCGTTTTTTGACAAGTCTTACCGCGTCGGTAAAGTTCATCGAGCCGGAGGATACGTGCGCCGTGTACTCGCCAAGGCTCAGTCCCGCGACCACGTCGGGCTTTATGCCTTTTTCTTCAAGTACCCTGAGCGCCGCGGCGCTCATCGTGACTATCGCGGGCTGTGTGTTTTCGGTAATCATTAAAGTGTCGCTGTCGCCGTTCCATATCATGTCTTTTATGTCGAAGCCGACGGCTTCGCTCGCCTCGTCAAACGTCCGCGCGGCGACGGCAAAGTTTTCGGCAAGCTCCTTGCCCATTCCGACCGTTTGCGCGCCTTGTCCGGCGAATACAAATGCTAATTTAGCCATTGTTTTTCTCCTTGTTTTTATTTGTTTTGTGCGTGTTATTTAAGTTTATTTTTTATGTTTTCGATTATTTCTTCCGTGCCTTCAAAGTAGCTTCTTATTATGTCGGCGCAAGGCTCGATTTTATTTACCATAGCCGCCGACTGTCCCGCCATGAGCGAACCTGTCTGCACGTCGCCCTCCTCGAAGGCGCGGCGAAGTCCGCCTATACCGAGCTGCTCGATTTCCTCGAACGACGCTCCGGACTTTTCAAGCTTGTCGTACTCACGGGTGAGTTTATTCTTAAGCGCTCTTACCGGCGCGCCCGTCGTTCTGCCGGTAACAACAGCGTCACGGTCTTTGGCTTTTATTACGGCTTGCTTGTAATTCTCGTGCGCTATACATTCCGTTGAGCAGATAAAGCGCGTGCCTACCTGTATTCCTTCCGCGCCGAGTGCAAATGCCGCGATCGCGCCGCGTTTGTCGGCTATACCGCCCGCCGCAACTACCGGCAGCGATACAGCGTCCGCTACCTGCGGCACGAGTACCATCGTCGTAAGCTCGCCTATATGTCCGCCGGCTTCCGTACCCTCCGCAATAATCACGTCCGCGCCGCTTTTTTCCATTTTAGTCGCCATAGCTACGCTCGCGATTACCGGCATCACCTTTATACCCACTTCCTTGAGCGCGGGTATGTACTTCGAGGGATTGCCGGCACCGGTGGCTACAGCCGCCGGTTTTTCCTCTATGATGACCTGCATAACTTCCTCAACAAACGGCGACATCATCATTACGTTTACGCCGAAGGGCTTATCCGTAAGCTCTTTCGCCTTCTTGATCTGAGCGCGCACAACGTCCGCCGGCGCGCTGCCCGCGGCGATAAGTCCGATACCGCCGCCGTTCGATACGGCAGCCGCAAGCTCGGCTGTGGCAACCCATGCCATACCGCCCTGGATAATGGGGTATTCAATTCCAAGTGTTTCGCATAATCTTGTTTTCATAGTTTGTTCTCCCTTCGTTACGTTTACTGAACGGGCGAACACGGTTCGCCCCTACGGAGTTGTTTTTTTTCACGGGCGGCCGATGACCGCCCCTACGAGGTTTGATTTTTTGTGCGGGCGGATAATATCCGCCCCTACGGAGTTACCATTCGAGAAGCGCGGCACCCCATGTAAGTCCGCCGCCGAAGCCAACAAGAACGATCTTGTCGCCTTTCTTTATTCTTCCCTGTTCCACCGCCTCGGAAAGCGCCACAGGTATGCAGGACGCGGAGGTGTTGCCGTATTTTTCAAGCGTTAAAAACACCTTGTCCTCCGTTATGCCCATTCTCTTTACGGCGCTGTCCACTATTCTGTAGTTCGCCTGATGCGGTATTACGAGCGATATATCGTCCCACGTAAGTCCCGCTTCCTCGATGACCTTTATACTCGCGTCAGCCATTGCTTTCACCGCGAATTTCATGACGGACTGCCCCGCCATCCATATACTTTCCTTTCTGTGCGCGATTCGCTTTTCGGTTTCTTCCTCGTCGTCACGGAACGCAAGACTTGTTATCGCCAGCGCGCCCTCGCCGTCAGCACCCATGTCGGTGGTCATAATGCCCGTTTCCTCACTTGCTGCGACGACTGCAGCGCCCGCCGCGTCGCCGAACAGTACGCATGTAGCTCTGTCGGTGTAATCGGTAGCCTTGCTTAAAACGTCTGCACAGACTATAAGCACGTGCTTATACATTCCCGTATTTATAAACTGTTTCGCTATGATAAGTCCCGTGACAAAGCCCGAACAAGCTGCGTTATAATCGAACGCCGCCGCGTTTACCGCGCCAAGATTGCGCTGCACCACGCAAGCGCAGGACGGAGTGAAATAGTCGGGAGTTACGGTCGCAAGGATTATGAGATCGAGGTCAAGCGGAGTGATACCGGCGTTCTTAATCGCTTTCTTAGCGGCGATCGTCGCCATGTCGGTCGTGTACTCGTTATCCGCCGAAATATGTCTTTCCTTTACGCCGGTGCGTCTTACGATCCATTCGTCGCTCGTATCTACAATACTTTCCATATACGCGTTATCGTAAACCTTTTCGGGCACGTATCCGCCCACACCGATTATTTTTGCGTTAGCCATTTATCTCTTCCTCCATGCCGTTAATATTCTTTTCTATATCGTCGATCACGTTCGTTTCCACAAACTTTTTCGCCTGTACTATCGCGGAGAATACCGCCTTCGCGTCCGATGAGCCGTGACCTTTTATTACCGGTTTTTTCGTGCCCAGCAGCGGCGCGCCGCCGTATTCGCGGTAGTCCATTGTCTGTTTGAAATCGTTAAGTCCTTTCATTACAAAAAGCGCACCCAGCTTCGTGAACAGTCCCTTCGTGAATATGCCTTTTACCTTGTCGCTCACAACATGTCCCATGCCCTCGACGGTTTTAAGTATCACGTTTCCGACGAAACCGTCGCACGTCATAACGTCCGCCGTGCCTTCCATAACGTCGCGTCCCTCAATGTTGCCTATGAAATTTATCGGCGCGTCCTTGAGCTTCGGGTACGCGGCTTTCGTAAGCTCATCGCCCTTACCCTCTTCCTCGCCGTTTGATATAAGTCCGACGGTCGGGTTTTTCGTTGAGAGGACATTCTTCATGTAAATGCTGCCCATCACCGCGAACTGAACAAGATTTTCCACCTTACAGTTTGTGTTCGCGCCCGCGTCTATAAGCATTTTAGGTCCTTTTGCGCTCGGCAGCAGCGTCGCAAGTGCGGGGCGAAGCACGCCCTTTATCCTGCCGACTATTAAAAGTCCCGACGCGAGCAGTGCACCCGTATTGCCCATTGAGAGCATCGCGTCGCCCTCGCCGTTTTTCAGCATGTTTGCCGCCACTACCACGGACGCGTTTTTCTTTGAACGTACCGCCTTTGCGGGTTCCTCGTGGTTCGATATTACGTCGTCGGCGGGCGCTATGCTTATTCTGTCCTTATTGTACGGACGGCGTGAAAGCTCTTTTTCGATCGCGTCCGTCTTGCCGACAAGCACTATGTCAACGTTAAGCTCGTCAGCCGCCTTTACCGACGCGGCTACCGGAGCCTCGGGCGCGTGATCGCCGCCCATAGCATCAACTATTATCTTCATTTATCCCTCCGGATTTGTCCGTCCGCCACAAGCAGACTGAATTTACCGCGAAAAACTTCGTTCATGTTCGCTTTTATCACCACGCGAACCACAAATCCGTTTTCCTTAACATTCATAACGTCGGATTTCGCAATAAGCCTCTCGCCCGCGTGAGCCTCGTGAACGTATTTTACGTTCGCCACCTTCACAAGCGCCGCCTTTGCGTCTATAACGCTCAGGGCAAGGTTCTCGGCAAAAGCGTAAATGTACTGTCCCTTGACTATATCTGTGCCGTCGAAAACCATTGTGTTATCGGTTTCGAGGACGGATATACCGTCGTGAAACAAGTTGAGGTCAAGCACCTCGCCTTTTCCCGGTGCCGGCGCGCCCAGCCCCTCAACCGCGGCTGACTTTATTCTTTCACGGTACTCGGCTATCCCCAGCTCGGCTCTGTCAAAGCGAATCGTCGAAACGCTCACGTTGCAGCGTTTCGCAAGGTCTTCGTCTTTCAAAAACGGGTTCTGTTTGATCTGTGTAAGCAAGTATTCGTGACGCTGCTTTTTTATGGCAGTTCTTGTCATTTTTGAGCGCTCCTTTCCGCCGTTGTGGCATTTTGTTAATTATTATTGGTAGCTGGTACTAAATTACCGACTTTAGTGATTATATAACATAGACGTTCCTATTGCAACATTTTATTTGAAATTAATGAAAACATTGTTAATTTTGTTTAAACTTGTACCCTGTAATATGGTTATTTTTACCTCAATAAATACAAAATATGGTGCCGTGAGCGTGATTTAAGACCTGCTCACAACACCATATTGTATAAGAAAATGCTTATTTTAGTTTTCGTTTACAACGCCGCCGCGTTTTTTGTAGTCTTCGATCGCAGAGCGTATGGCTTCCTCGGCAAGCACCGAACAGTGTATTTTTTCCGTCGGCAGCCCGTCAAGCGCCTCCATAACGGCTTTGTTTGTAAGCGCAAGCGCCTCGTCAACCGATTTGCCCTTTACCATTTCCGTAGCCATTGAGCTTGTGGCGATAGCCGCGCCGCAGCCGAATGTCTTGAATTTTACGTCCTTTATGATATTGTCCTCGATGTCCATGTATATTTTCATTATATCTCCGCATTTCGCGTTACCGACCTGTCCGACGGCGTTCGCGTTCTCTATTTCACCGACGTTTCTCGGATGCGCAAAATGATCCATTACTTTTTCACTGTACATAATATGTTACTTCCTTTCTATTATTTCTCAACGTCCTCGTAAAGCGGCGACATATCGCGCAGTCTTTGTATTATGGTCGGCAGTACCTCGATTACGTAATCGACTTCCTCCTCCGTGGTGTCCTCACCAACGCTGAGTCTTAACGAGCCGTGCGCGATCTCATGCGGCAGTCCTATCGCTATCAATACGTGCGACGGATCGAGTGAACCCGACGCGCAGGCGCTTCCCGATGATGCGGCTATGTTATTCATGTCGAGCATCATAAGGATAGACTCGCCTTCGACGTATTGGAAGGAGAAGTTTACGTTGTTGCATAAGCGTCCCTCGTCCTCGGGACCGTTTAAGCGGCAGTACGGGATATTGTCACGTATGCCTTTTATCAGTCGGTCACGCATTTTTTTGCAGTGCGCGGCGTTTTTGTCAAGGTTTTTCACGGCAATTTCGAGTGCTTTCGCCATTCCCGCTATACCGGCAAGGTTTTCCGTCGCGGCTCTTTTGCCTCTTTCCTGACCGCCGCCGTGGATGAGGTTGTCGATACGTATTCCGTTTTTGATATACAGCGCGCCAACGCCTTTCGGTCCGTGGAATTTGTGCGCCGACAGTGAAAGCATGTCAACGCCGAGCTCCTTAACGTCTATTTTTATATGACCTATCGCCTGCACCGCGTCGGTGTGGAAAATCACCTTATGCTTTTTCGCGACTTCGGCGATTTCCTTTATCGGCTCGATCGTGCCTATCTCGTTATTGGCGGTCATGATCGTGATAAGTATCGTTTTGTCGGTAATCGCCGCCTCGACCTGCTCCGGCGTTACGAAGCCGTGCTCGTCAACGTCGAGGTACGTCACGTCAAAGCCGTGCTTTTCAAGGTATTCACAGGCGTTAAGTATGGCGTGGTGCTCGATTTTACTCGTGATTATGTGGTTGCCCTTTCGTTTGTTGGCGTACGCTATTCCCTTCACCGCCCAGTTGTCCGCCTCGCAGCCCGAACCGGTGAAATAAACCTCGTTTACGTTCGCGGCACCAATACTTTTCGCCACGCTTTCGCGCATCTTGTAAAGCGCCTGCTCCGCGTCGCGCCCCACACGGTAAAACTTGGACGAAGCGTTTCCGTATATATCCGTGTAATAAGGCATCATCGCGTCAAGCGCTTCCTTATTCAGCGCGGTCGTCGCGTTGTTATCCATATATACATCCATGAAATCATCTCCTGTATTTATCTAAATCTGAACACTTGAATAACTGTTCAGATATATTTTACTTTATATTTCCTACTTTGTCAATATGTTTTACGTTTTTATTCTGCACAAATTTTATATTACTATCCTCTTATATGCTTGAAATGTCACTGCTTTTACTATATAATAAATGTGAGGTGATTAAATGATTGCCGGTATTATAGCGGAATACAATATATTTCATAACGGTCACGCTTATATGCTTAAAGAGGTGAAAAAACACGCCGATCACGTCGTCGCGGTAATGAGTGGATCTTTTGTGCAGCGCGGAGATGCGGCGGTGAGCGACAAGTGGACGCGTACACGTTTGGCGCTTATAAGCGGCGTTGACCTCGTGCTGGAGCTTCCGGTATGCTACGCGCTTAACGCGGCACAAAGCTTTGCCGAGGGTGGAGTGAACACGCTCGGTGTGCTCGGCGTTACGGATATACTCGCGTTCGGCTCGGAGTCGGGCGATATTGAGCTTCTTTCGGCGGCGGCGCGTGATATGGAAAAAGAGAGTAACGACGTAAGCAAAAAGGTGCGCGCGTATATGTCGGAGGGTATGAGTTATCCGTCCGCACTCGCTAAGGCGCACGAAAAAGACGACTTACTTTCGTCACCCAACAATATACTCGCCGTGGAATATATACGCGCGATTATGAGAAACGGCTATTCGATGCGTCCGTTTACGGTAAAGCGTGAAGGCGCGCTGCACGACGGCGCTGACATAAGCGGCGATTACGCGTCCGCGTCACTGATACGCAAAATGCTTCGCGCGGGTGAGGACGTGAGCCGTTTTGTCCCGTACTCCATGTCGGACGTACACGGCGCACTCGGGTACGATATTTCGCGCCTTGACAGCGCGGTCATAGCGAAGCTTCGCACGTCAAGTCCCGAAGAAATTTCTCGCGTAAACGAGATGAGCGAGGGACTTCATAACAGGATCGTGCGGTCTGCTATGGAAACGGGCAGCTTTGCGGCGCTCTGTGAAAAAAGCAAGAGCAAGCGCTACACCATGAGCCGCATACGCCGCGCGGTGATCGCGTCTTTGATCGGCTTCACAAAGGACATATACTCCCCGTCGCCCGACTATATACGCGTATTGGGAATGAACGCGGACGGCGCAAAAATACTTAAACAGGCAAAAAAGCACTGTCCCGTACCGATAATAACTAAGGCGGCAGATTACAATGAAAAAAGCGCGATGTTTGATTTGGACGTGAGGGCGACGGATATACACGCTCTTTGCGCGCCAAACAAAGCGGAGAGAGTCGGCGGCAAGGACTTTACAACCTCGCCGATAATAATAAAATAAAGGAGAAACGTATGAAAAAGCTTATATTTTTACTCGCGCTCGTATTCGGCGTAACGCTGTTCGCGTCGTGCGCCGTATCTGACGGCACGATTTCGGACGAGCCGAACGAAACAACCGCCGCGGAGTTTCGGGAGCAGGATATTTCAGATGAAGCGATAAAGTACGCGGAGGAAAACGTTACGGAGGACGGCGTATACACCACGCCCGCCACGGTCGCGGCGTATATACACGTGTTTAACAAGCTGCCGCAGAATTTTATTACAAAAAAGGAGGCTCAGCAGCTCGGCTGGGACAGCGTCAAAGGTAATCTTAACGACGTTGCACCGGGCAAGTCGATAGGCGGCGACATGTTCGGCAACCGCGAAAAGCTGCTTCCGAAAGGGAAAAAGTACAGAGAATGCGACGTTAATTACCACGGCGGCAGACGCGGCGCGGAACGTATAATATACTCCTCGGACGGCGACGTGTACTACACAAACGACCACTACAGTTCATTTACTAAGATTTATTAAGGTGATCGATATGAAAATTATAATTGACGGAAAAAAAATAGCTTCTCCGGCGGATTTTCACGATGAAATCGAAAAAATATCCCCGATAATCGGCTACGGACGCAATCTCGACGCGCTTTACGACGCGCTTACATCGGTGCGCGCGGAAATTAAAATAAAGCATACGGAGGAATTTAAACGGGCGCTCGGCGAGTACGGCGAGGCGCTTATGGAGGTTATCGAGGAAGCGCGGGCGGAAAACGACTTTTTGGAGGTCGAGTACGAATAGGCGTAAAAAAGGCGCAAATTCGGGGTTGTATTTTCAAAGAAATGTGGTATAATAGATAATACACTCGGGGCTGCAACGGTTTCGACGGGGATTAGGAACCTCAGGAAGCGAGTAGCGATGAGTATCGCTTAAAAAGGCTCAAACTTTAAATATAAACGCTAACGATACAGAATTAGCTTACGCTGCCTAAAGCGCGGCGTGTGTTTTACCGGCGTTACCGCGCCGTCGGATAAAGCATCATTTTTAGCGGTGAACGTGAGTTAAGGCGTGTCCCTGCCTTAGCCATGACTTTTGGGACTGCCGCCGTTGTGGCTGTGGTTATGAGGCAGCAGCGGCGGGAGTATTTTTCATAACCTGCACTCGGAGAAACTTGGGCGGATTTGTCTTCGGACAGGAGTTCGATTCTCCTCAGCTCCACCAAACCTTAACCATGCGAACACTTGTCCGCATGGTTTTTTTATACAAAAAGTCACGCCCCGCGAATATACGCGGAGCGTGAGATTTTGAAAATGTGAATTACGCTTAGCGGCGAATTACTGGTTAAATGAATTGGCGTATGCATTCCAACGTGTTTTATACTGTTCGAGAACATTATCAACGTGTTCATTTGTCACATTTGTTTTATAAATGTTGCCTATAAAATCGTGTCTTGCATCGTTATCGTCAATCGGAAATAATCTTTCATTTTTATCCGAAAGTCTGAGAACAATAGCCGCCGCCTCAGCTCTTGTAACAGCTTGCTGAGGGTTATACATGCAGTTTTCATCTGTGCCGATAATACCGTTCAAAAGTGCAACAATGACGTCACGTCTGTAATTAGGCGTAATACCCCATGAGCCGTTACCTTCTGTGAAGCCTGTGTCTAAATCAAGGTCACAAATGATACCGGCAAATTTATGGGGGTAGTATTTCATATATTTACTAAGACCTTCACCTGCTGTGTAACCTATTATCCAACCTGCATATTTATAGCTGATTAAATAAGGGTTGACAAACTTAAACGGCGAATTGTATACATCATTGGCATATAGATAATCATTGTCGTGCGTCAGATAAAGCGCCCTTGTGACAAGTCTTGCCGCCTCTTCACGTGTAATAAACGTATTGGGGGCGATGTTTTCGGTATCGTCAATATCAATTTCAAGCGGCACAAGACCGGCATCGCTATTTTCGCCTTTTGCTGTGACGGATACGCCGTTTATGATTTCATCATAGTCGTCAAGAAGCGTTGCAATTTTCTTATTACTCGCATCGCTACCGTCGCCGATAAGACCAAGCTCCAGCGCTTTATCAAGGTACGGCTGAGCCCAAGCAGACCAGTGATTTGTCCAATACTGCGGATTTGTCGGATCGTCCGTTACAACCTGCCGGTAATCCGCGCCCTTAGGCGTAACGCTGTTGGGCGCGACATATTCAACAATTGTCTTGACAAATTCTTCATGTGTCATTGCCTGACCGGGGCGGAACGTGCCGTCCTCGTAGCCGGAGAAAACACCGCGCTCCGCCATCTTTGTAACGCTGTTATACGCCCAATGATCGGGACCGATGTCGGTAAACTGCGCGGCTTGCGCCGTTACCGCCGCCGTTGCCGTTATCGCTGCTATTGTAAGCGATAAGATTTTTTTGATTCTTCTTTTCATTGTGTAGAACCGTCCTTTCGTTTTGTTTTTTTTTGAGGATTTTGCGCACTAAAAAATGCGTGACCCAACTTAACGCAAAGCCACGCATTAAAAAACGCGTTCTTTGACATTAAATGTTGCCACACATTTACCCTCAAAAATATAAATTTACCAATAACGGAATATAGTCAAAGTAAGCTACGCTTTTTTATAGCGTAAGCCATTATTGGTAAAATATTAAAATTTAAGTAAATATGTGACATTGTATTACCTTTTGGGAAAATTGTAAATGGACAAATTAAAAATGAGCGCAAAAAAACGGCTTGCGCGTGAGCCGTTTTTTTAGTATCTGTTTCTGTTTTTTAACGCGCGGTCTATATTGCGCTTCGCGTCGCGTTTCGCCATGTCGGCGCGTTTATCGTAGAGCTTTTTACCCTTTGCCACGCCGAGCGCAACCTTGACAAGCGAGCCTTTTAGGTACACCGACAGCGGTATGAGCGCGTAACCGTCACGCTGCATTTGTCCGACAAGCTTCATAATTTCGCGTTTGTGCAAAAGCAGCTTGCGGTCACGCATAGGATCGCGATTGAATATATTCCCTTTTTCAAACGGGCTTATGTTCATTTGCTTGATAAATACCTCGCCGTCCTTCACGGACGCGTACGCGTCGGTAAGGTTTATCTTGCCCTGACGCGCCGACTTTACCTCGGTGCCGCTAAGCTCTATCCCCGCCTCCAGCGTTTCAAGTATAAAATATTCATGGCGCGCTTTTTTGTTTTGCGCGAGTGTCTTTATGTTGTCCGCCATGACAATCCTCCTTTACGGCTATTTTATCACAGTTTATGTGTAAAATCAAATAGATCCATACGTCATGATTTCCGTTTATTCCGCGCCGTATACCTTTTTTCGCCCTCACGGTAAAGTTTTGTTTCGTAGGCGCTGTTTTCGTCGTAGGCGACCGGAGGCACGCGCGCCGGTTTGCCGTCGCTGCCGACAGATACCATTGTGAAGAACGCGGTGAGCGCGATTTGTTTTGTGCCGTTTATCGCGTCCTCCGATTCGACGGTGACAAAAACCTCCATAGACGAGCGTCCGGCGTAGATCACCTGTGACTTGCACGTCACAAGCTCGCCGACGTGTATCGGGAGCTTGAAATTAAGTTCCTCCACTCTCGCCGTCACGCAGTCCAGCCGCGCGTGTTTCTGTGCCGCAACGCCGGCGGCGTTGTCCATGAGTTTCATTATTTCGCCGCCGTGGACGTTTCCCGCGACGTTCGCCTGCATGGGCAGTACCACCTGTGCAAGCACGGAATATGATTCTTTCATCTGTTTAGGTTTCATTTTCTATCTCCCAAGTTTACGTTATCCGCGTGCGTTTTTCAGCATTTCCTTCGCGTGGTCAAGCGCCAGCGCGCTTACCTCGCCGCCGTCGATTATGCGCGCAAGCTCCTTTTCCCTGCCGCCCGTGTCAAGCTCCGTAAGCGTCGTGGATGCCATGTCGCCGTCGGTGTCCTTTTGTATGAGGTAGTGGTTATCCGCCGCCGCGGTAAGCTGCGGTAGGTGCGTGATACATATTACCTGCTTGCTCCGTCCTATCGCGGACAGCTTACGCGCGATACTTACGGCGGTCTGTCCCGACACGCCCGTGTCTATTTCGTCGAAAATGAGCGTGTCAACGCCGTCGGTATCTGCAAGTATTGACTTTATCGCGAGCATTACTCTCGACAATTCGCCGCCCGACGCTATTTTTACGAGTGGTTTAAGCGGCTCGCCGGGGTTCGCGCTTATAAGAAATTCGGTTTTGTCAAGTCCGTTTTCGTAAAAATCCGCGCCGCTTTCTATGTTTACGTGAAATCTTGCCTTTTCCATATTAAGCTCATGAAGCGCGTTCTCTATGTTTTTCTCAAGTACCGCCGCCGCGTCCCTGCGTCGCTTTGACAGTGCAGTGCCGCGTTTTTTCAGCTCGTCCGTAACGAGCGCAAGACGCTCCTTTAACTCGTTCGTACGCTCGTCGCTAAGTTTTATGTCGTTAAGCTCGTCCTCGGCTTTTTTTAAGTAGTCAAGTATTTCATCTATGCTTGCGCCGTACTTGCGCTTTAAGCGTGAAATGAGGTCAAGACGTTCCTCGATGTCGTTCAGCGTCTGCTCGTCAAACTCAACCCCGTCGCAAAACTCCTTAAGCTCGTGCGCCGCGTCCTCGATTTGGTACATGACGCTGTTTAACGTGTCGTATACGGTTTTCAGCTGCGGATCAAACGCGCTTATTTTCGCGAGCGCGTCCACCGCGACGCTTATACCGTCATACGCCGACTGTTCCTCCTCGCCGCCGTACAGGTTCGCGTACGCTTCGCCCGCGTTAGTCGTTATAAGTTCGGCGTTCGCGTAGATTTCACGCTGTTCCTTCAGCGCGTCCTCCTCGCCCTTTTCAAGCGACGCTTTTTTTATCTCGTTTACCTGATATTCAAGCAAATCTATCCTGCGCATTTTTTCCTGTTCGTCCATTTCGAGCGCGGCAATCTTTTTTTCAATACCGCGTTTCTCGCTCAGCGTTTCCCTGTACGCGTCAATGTACTTTCCGTTGTCCGCGTAAGCGTCCAAAAAAGCAGTATGCTTCGCAGGCGTCAGCAACGCCTGATTGTCATGCTGCCCGTGTATGTTTATTAACGTGTCGGAAATGTCACGCAATATATTAAGCGTCACCGCCATACCGTTTACACGCGCGACGCTTTTGCCTTCCCTTGTAATTCGGCGCGTAATTATAACCTGTCCGTCCTCAGCGTCGATGTCGTTTTGTTCAAGTATGTCCAAGACTTCCTTCGGCGCGTCGAACACAGCCTGTACGACAGCCTTGTCGGCTCCGTAGCGAACAAGCTCCTTGTCTGCTCTGCCGCCCAAAATCATGTTTATGGAGTCTATTATTATCGACTTTCCCGCGCCGGTTTCACCCGTAAGAACGCTCATTCCGCCGCGGAAGTCAACGCTAAGCTCGTCGATCACTGCCACGTTTTTTATAGAAAGATGATTTAACATTACTACGCTCCTTAGTGAAATAATTTCCGAAGTTTTTCCGCTATCAGCGCCGATTTTTCCTCGGACGCGGTTATTATTAAAAGAGTGTCATCACCGGCTATGGAGCCGAGGAAGTCGCCACGCATCGACGCGTCCACCGATGCCGCCACAGCTGACGCCATACCGGGGTACGTCTTTACGACGACGTTGTTCATCGAGTATTCGACGCTTCTTACCGTGTCCGTGATCATGTTTATCCTTCTGTCAAGCTCCTCGGGAATATCGCTTGACGAAGAGTATACGCTTCCGCCGCCCGGAAGAGGTATTTTTACAAGTCCCAGTTCCTTTATGTCGCGCGAAACAGTGGCTTGAGTAACGTTGTAGCCGCTTTTGTCAAGCTCCTCGATAAGCTGTTCGTGCGTACTGATATTCTGCTCGTGAATAATCTTGAGGATTTGTCCCTGTCTTTTATATTTCATAACGTAACCTCCTCGCCTATGAGAGCTTTTTTATAAGCGTGTCGTAAAAAGACTGATTTGTGATTTTTACAAGCTCAAAGTCGTATTCCGACTCGGTTATGATAACCTCGTCCGCGTCCTTTATATATCCCTGCACGTCGCCGTCCGCCGTCACAACAGCGTCGGTGCCGTAGCTGTCGTTGATTTTTATCGTCACAACCTTGTCCGATGACAGTACCGCGCTGCGTACCGCCAGTGAGTGGGCGCATATAGGCGTTGCCACAACCAAGCGCATACGCGGGTCCACCACAGGTCCGCCGGCTGAAATTGAGTAGCCCGTGGAGCCTGTGGGCGTGGCGATTATAAGTCCGTCGGCTCTGTAGCGGTTTACTTCCTCGCCGTCGGTTGACAGTTCGATACAGATAAGATTCTCGCTCGCCGTTTTCGACACGACAACGTCGTTTAAGGCGTGGAAGGCGAATTGTACTTCGTCGTTCTTTTTTATTTCGGTGCGAAGCATCATACGTTTTTCTATCTTGAAGTCGTCGTTTAAAAACTTTTCGAGTGCCGTTTCCATGTCGTCCGTTTCGACCTCGGTCATGAAGCCTATCTTGCCGAGATTTATTCCGAGTACCGGTATTTTGCGTTTCGCGCATTGCGCCGCGCGCAGCAGTATCGTGCCGTCGCCGCCGAGTACTATCGCGTAGTCGGCTTTGTCATATATTTCGGAGGACGGAACGTAATTTACATCCATGCCGAGGACACTGTAGCTGTCCTCCATGAAAATCTCCGCCTTGCCGCAAAGAAACTCGACAAGACGTTTCGTATTCAAAAGTCCGATGTCCTTACCGCTGTTCGGCATTACGGCAATTTTCTTCATTTCGCTCCACCTCCGCGTATCTCCTTTATCGTCTTATTATACACTATTTTTTTCCTCTTTTCAATAGATTTGGCTACTTTTGAGGCTAATATTTTTTAAATTTGCATTTCGCTTGTCTTTGTGTTAAAATTAGTTTTAACGATAATTGTAAGGAGTAGATGTCATGGCGATTTCTTTTCATGGAGCGAAAAGGTACAAAAAACATAACGGCTCGCCGGAGTCGGCTGCGATACGTGAGCCGATCGCGTCGCCCGTGCACTTTTATCCGCTAAAACAAGCAAACGGGCTTTTGCTCACGCCGACTGTGAGTATCGGTGACAAGGTGCTTCGCGGTCAAAAAATAGCCGACCTTGACGCATTCGCGGCGCTGCCGGTAATATCCGGCGTGTCGGGAACGGTGCTTTCCGTCACTGACAGCGTTATCAGCGTGGAAAACGACATGATGATGACCTCTCTCCCGACAAGTCCCGTCGGTAAGACATATGACGAGCTTACTATGCGTGAGATACTTTGGATCATGCGTGAGAGTGGTATATACGAGATACGCTCCGCAAAACCGGCGCACGTCGTTTTGAGCGAGGGTAAAACGCCCGAATGCGTTATAGTCTGCTGCTTCGACAGTGATCCGTATGTATCGTCGCCGCAAGCCGCCGCGAACAAAAATGCGGAAAAGGTGCTTGACGGTCTTGGCGCGGCGCTTCGCGTGCTTGGGGTAAAAAAGGCGATAGTCGCGGTGCAAAACGATACCAAAAAAACGTATTACGATTTCAAGTACCGTTTGCGCTACAATACCGACGTGAGCCTGTACTGTCTTAAGGCAAGGTACCCGCAAAGCCGCAGCGATATACTTATAAAAACGCTCACGGGCAAGGCGGAAACAAACGCGCTTATACTTTCGGCGGAAACGCTTATTAATATATCGGACGCGCTCAATTTTGGAAAACGCGTAACCGACAAGATCGTTACCGTATCGGGGGACGACATACTCCCTCCCGATAATTTCATCGTGCCGTTGGGAGCCACTGCAGCGTCACTCATAGAGAGCGCCGGATATTCGTCACCGCAGGCGGTGTTTGAGGGCGGTATAATTGAAGGGCACAAAATGTCCGACCTAAACGAGCCAGTAAGCGCGTGCTCATGTGCTTTCACGGCGTTTAACGACGTTAAAAACATTCCGAAATGCAGAAAAGAGCCTATCTGACATCAGATAAGCTCTTCTTTTTTTACAATCATTTTAAGCAACTCGTAAGCGCAGTCCACAAAGTTCTGCAATTCCTCGGGCTTTGTGTATATGTAGTCCCTGTGTTTTACCTGAGGGTATTGCTCGTAATAGTCGGCTATGAATTTGATCTGTTCCGTGAGCTGTCCCTTCTTGTAATACGGCAGGTAATCCTTGACTTCGCCCGCGTTTCTTATGATGTCGTAAGCGGGGTGACCTTCGATATTACGCAAAAATTCGGTGTCTATATCGTTCCAGTCCTGTTTTATGACGCGGAGAAAATCGGGATTTTCCTTATATTCCGCGGCGTATTTTACCTGCGTGGGCATATACATCGTCACAGACCACATTATGTCCGTCATAAGATGCACGTAATAGCCGAGATAGAACCAGTAATCGTCGCCGCGTTCTCCCGTGAGGTACTCGTTGTAAAAGTCCTTGTAACGGCAGTCGCGTTTCATTCCGCTTGGCGACCAGTGCGTCACGCACGGCGGCGGTACAAACTCGCCGGGACTGTCCTTTTCGCCGTAGCCGCAGTCGGGCGCCACGCTGCCTATCATAAATTCTCTCCAGTGACTTTCGTCAATATCGTTCATAAATTTTCTTGCCACCCGCAGGTGTACTCCCCAAGTTGCCATGATCATTCTCCGTTTCCACGCCGCCGCGCGGCGTAATTTTCTACCACTCAGTTGTTGCCAAATTGTATATGAGCTCCGCGCAGTTGTTTATATCGTCCACGCTCGCCGTTTCCGACGGCGAGTGAATGTAACGCGTCGGTATCGATACGCCGCCGGTCTTCACTCCCGCGCGAGTAAGATGTATCGCGCCCGCGTCCGTGCCGCCGTCGGTCATTACCTCGAGCTGATACGGTATTTTGTTCTTCTTCGCGGTTTCTATCATCTTCACGCGCACATCCGCGTCGCATATGATCGAACGGTCCATTACTTTTATCGCCGCGCCGCCGCCCATTTTGACCGCCATAGCCGGAGAGTCGGGCGTGTCACCCGTGTCTGTTACGTCCACGGCTACCGCTATGTCCGGTTCCACGGAGAATGAGGCTGTTTTTGCGCCTCTAAGTCCGACCTCCTCCTGCACGGTGAATACAAAGTACAAGTCGTTTTTACTGTCCTTGATTTTGCTCATTGCTTTCATTATCACGGCGCAGCCCGCGCGGTTGTCAAGCGCTTTTGAAATGACGGTTCCGCCGTTTCGTATAAATCCGCCTTCAAATGCGGCGCAATCTCCTACCGTGACTTTTTTCTCCGCCTCGGCTTTATTCTTCGCGCCCACGTCTATATACAGCTTATCCATGGACGGCTTCTCTTTAAATGCCTCTTCTCTCGCGCCTATAACTCCCACCGTGCCGTTTGTAAAGTGTACGCGCAAATTTACAAGGTTACGAAGGTTAAGTCCTCCCACGGGCGAAAAGGATATAAATCCTTTATCGTCCGCGGACGTTGCCATAACGCCTATTTCGTCCATATGCGCGGCGAACATTACCTTCTTTCCCTCGCCCCTCTTATGCGCGATTACGTTTCCCATCGCGTCTACGCTTACCTCGTCGCAAAGGTCGGAAATTTTTGACAAAATATATTCGCGTATTTCGTCCTCATTGCCCGACGGGCTGTTTATTTGTGTCATTTCCTTTAATATTTTCAGAATATCCATTATATCATATCTCCGATTTTATTTAAGAATAATCTTGTATAAGCCGTCATTGCGTCTATGTCGTCAAGCGACATTATTGATACCGGCGAGCGTGAGTAGCGGCAAGGCAGAGCCGCGCTTATCACAATCGTCGAACCCGTTTGCAGCGCGCCGCCGTCGCTTGAAAACGGCGCGAGCGCCTTTACCTGTGTTTTTATACCCGCTTCCTTTGCCGCCTTTACCATAGCGGCTGTGGCATTTTTGTCGGGTATAAACAACTTATCCGTAACGCTCACCGCAACGCCTTCGCCCAAAACGCATCCGTTTTTTTTGTCCGCAACACCGTGCATATCAGTAGTGTCAACGCTGCCTAAAGTAAGCAAAAAGTCAGGTTCTATGCGTGCTGATACCGTGGAGGCACCGCGTGAGCCTACCTCGTGCTGGGCGGTAAATATCGCGTAAATGTCGTGCTCAAAATCGCCGTGAAGCGCATTAATAAGCGAAAAACACGGTGCGCTTCTGTCAAGCGCCTTACCCTTTACGCTCCTTCCTTGCACCCCAAATTCGGTGCAAAATGTCGCATAATCACCCTTTTTTATGAGTTTTTGCGCGCCTTTTTTACTCTTTTTTCCTATATCTATGAACAATTTATCATCATTTACGACGTTTTTTCTCTCGTCTTTCGTTTGAAGGTGTATAGCCTTCATGCCGATAACGCCCTTAATTTTGTTATCGCCTATTTCGACGGTCTTTGACACAAGCTTACGCGCGTCAATTTTCCCGACCGTCTTGAATTTCAGGCAGCCGCCGTCGGTTATGTCAGTTATTATAAGTCCGACCTCGTCCATATGGGCGGTCACGGCTATTTTTTTGCCGCCGCCTTTGCCTTTTTTTAAGGCTGTCACGTTTCCTATGGAGTCTACGGTTATCTTATCCGCTATGCCGTTAAGTTCCGATATTATTGCGGCGCGTACCGCGTCCTCGTTTCCACTCACGCCGTTTAATTCGCTTAATGTTTTCAGAAGTTCAGCCATTTGGTTTCACCCTTTTGCTCCTTGATAAATTCCGTCAAAAGATTTGACAGCGCGCATACGTCCGAAAGACTTAGCGTTTCCACGGATGTGTGCATATATTTAAGCGGTATTGACAAAAGCGCCGTCGGTATACCGCCGCGCGCGGTCTGTATTTCCCACGCGTCCGTGCCCGTGTCGCCACTCTCCGCCTCCGTGTTCACCTTTATCCCGCAGCGTTTTGCCGTGTCGAACAAAGCGTCCGTAAGACGCGGGTGCAGGTTCGGTCCGACGGATATTACAATTCCGCTTCCGACCTTGAACGCGTCTTTACTGTTATCGGGCGTTATGCCGTGGCACACGTCGATCGCTATAGCCATATCGGGATCTACGCCGTACGCCGCTGTCTTGCTGCCTCGGCAGCCGACTTCCTCCTGCACGGCGGCAACAGCGCACACGTCAACGCTTAGCTGTGCGTCGGATATGTTCTTCATAACGGTCAGCACAGCCGCCACTCCGGCTCTGTCGTCAAGGGATTTGCCCGAAAACTGCTTCTTTCCGAGCCGTCCCACCGATTGTGCGAGAGTTACCGCGTCGCCAACGGATACCTTTTTCTTGACCGTTTCCGCGTCAAGTCCGGTATCTATCGCCATATCCTTCATTGGCACCGTTTTGCCGCTTTCAAGCATATAGTCGCTCTTAATTCCTATAACGCCCCACAAATCCTCGCTGCCGTGCACCGTCACCTCGGACGATGGGAGCGTTCTTTCGTCTATGCCGCCAACGCTCGTAAACGTGAGATAACCCTCGTCCGTCACGGAAGTGACCATAAGACCTATCTCGTCGCAGTGAGCCTCGATCATAATAACAGGCGCGTTTTCCCTGCCGCAGCGTTTGAATGCAATTACGCTGCCGAGCGCGTCGGTCTTAACGCTGTCACAGTACGGCGCGAAAAGATTTTTTATTTCGTCGGTTATTCTGTATTCACTGCCGGATATGCCGCGCATATCGCTCAGTTGTTTGATTAGATTTTCCATTTGTTCCTTTATTTTAATTCATTCACGATTTTTTTAAACAAATTGCCGCGCTCCATAAAGTTATGGAACATGTCAAAGCTGGTGCTTGCGGGCGAAAGCAGTACCACGTCGCCGCTTACGGCACGGCTTCTCGCGGTGTTTACCGCGTCCTCGTATGTTGACACACGGATCACCTCTATATTTTTTCCGCGTCCCGTACTGTCTATTTCTTTTTTTAACGCCTTTTCTATAACATCCGTGGTTTCACCTATGAGCACAAGCGTCTTTACGTACTCGGCAATCGCCGGTCCTACCGCGTCGTACGGTATTTTCTTGTCCCTGCCTCCCGAAATTAAAATCACCTTTTCGGGGAACACGCGCAAAGTGTTTATCGTTCTGTTCGGGCTGGAGTCAATGGAGCTGTTATAGTAGCGCACACCGTCAAGTATTCTGACAAGCTCTATTCTGTGCTCCACGCCGCCAAATGTCTTGGCTATATCCACAATAATGTCATCGCTCACAAGACCGTTTACAGCGGCTATGGCAGCCATATAATTCTCTACGTTGTGCATGCCGGGTATTTTGATGTCGTTAATATTAAGCACCTCGACGCTGCCGCGCTTTATAATGTCGCCGTCAAGATAAACGTCGGCTTTTCCTCTGCGTGAGAAATATCTCACCGCGCCGCGCGCCTCGTGTCCTATCTTCGCCGTCACCTCATTATCCTCGTTCACAACAAGAATATTACCCTCCTTTTGGTGGAGCATAATGTTTTTCTTCGCGTCGATATACTCCTGATAATCCTTATGCTTATCAAGATGGTTCGGGCTTATATTCGTTATTATCGCTATTTCGGGCGACTTTCTCATCGTGTGGAGCTGGAATGACGACAGTTCCAAAATTACCCAGTCGTCCGCAGTCATTTCACCCGCGTCTGTCAGAAGCGGGTTGCCTATATTTCCGCCAAGCCACGTTTTGTATCCCGCCTGTGTCATCATTTTATGAATGAGCGTGGTCGTGGTCGTCTTGCCGTCGCTGCCCGTTACCGCTATAATGTGCGACGGGCACACGTCGAAAAATATCTCCATCTCGCTCGTGACAACGCTGCCTCGCTCCTTCGCGGCAAGAAGCTCCGGCACGTCGAAACGCATACCCGGAGTTTTGAATATAACGTCGCCGGAAAGGTCTTTGAGATAGCCGTCGCCGAAAATAAGCTTTACACCCATTTTTTCAAGCTCATCCGCCGTTTCCGCCATTTCCTTCCTTTCGCTCTTGTCGCGCGCAGTCACTTTCGCGCCGTGTGCGGCAAGAAATTTTATAAGCGGAAGATTTGATACACCTATGCCTATGACCGTTATGTTCTTATTTTTCACTCTTTCGCTAAATTTTTCAAACTTTGTCATTTTTCCTCTCACTCCTCCGTAGAGATATACATCAAAAAAGGCAGGATATATACCTAAAGGATATTCCCCGCCTTTTGTAATTACAAATTATTCCGCTTCCTCGGCAGCGGGAGCCTCTTCGGTCGCTTCCTCCTCTGCGGCGGGAGCTTCTTCCTCAGCCGGTGCTTCTTCTACCGCCTCGGCAGGCTCGATCTCTATCGCTTCCTCAACTTCCACGTCGGGATCGGTCGAGTATACAAGAGCTTCCTCCTTCTCGGGAATTATGGGAGCTTCTTCCTCTTCCTCAACCTTCTCGGGTACAGGGATAAGCGCGCGAATCGAAAGGCTTATCTTCTTGTCTTCCCAGTTGAGGTCTGTAACCTTAGCCTCAACCTCTTCGCCTATCGTGAGCACGTCCTCAGGCTTGCCAATTCTTCTGTCGGCAATCTGAGAAATATGGATAAGTCCGTCAACGCTCGGCATGATCTCCGCAAACGCGCCGAACGGCATCATTCTTACTATCTTACACTTTATAACGTCGCCCAAGTGGATCTTCGACTGTGCGATCACCCACGGATCGTCCTCAGTCTTCTTGTAGCCGAGAGAAATCTTTTTCGTTTCGGCGTTTATGTCCTTGATGTAAACGTCGAGCACGTCACCCTCTTTGACTACCTCCGACGGATGCTTGATCTTGCTCCATGACAGCTCGCTGATGTGAACAAGTCCATCCACTCCGCCTATATCGACAAACGCGCCGAAGGATGTGAGGGATTTTACAACGCCCTGATATCTCTTTCCAACTTCCGCGTCCGCCCAAAACTTTTCTTCTTTAGCTTTTCTTTCTGCCTCTATGAGCACTCTTACCGAGCCGATCACTCTCTTTCTTCTCTCGTCGAGCTCGATGATTTTGTACTTCACGGTTTCGCCCACAAGGCTTTGAAGGTCTTGTACAAATCTGCCCGAAGCCTGACGCGCGGGGATAAATACCTGTGAACCATCTGTAAGAGCGATAACTCCGCCCTTAACGGCTTTTATGATCTTGCCCTCCAAAACTTTTTCTTCTTCATAAGCCGCTTTGATTTTGTTCCAGCTTTCCATAGCTACCAATTTCTTTCTTGATAGAACTACTTTTCCCTCACCGTCATTTACGCCTACGACGTAAACCTTGATCGTATCGCCTTCTTTTACAACATCAGACGGCTTAAGTGACGGATCATCAGTAAGCTGGTCCGCCGCGAGCTGTCCATTATACTTGAAGCCTCCGAGGTCAACAATAACTTCGTTGGCACGGACCTCTACGACAGTACCATCAATGATGTCCCCGTTGTTGAGAGTCTTGCTTTCATACTGCGCAAACAGTTCCGCAAAATTCTCCTCATTTTTTACATTTTCACTCATAGCCTTTACTACCTCCTCGATAATACTGCCGGGCGTTGACGCGCCGGCGGTAATACCTATTTTATTATATGTTTTTTCTTGAGGTAAATCCTCAAATGTTTCGATGTGATAGGTGGCGGGACAGTTCTTTTTCGATATTTCGTACAGCTTTCTTGTGTTTGAGCTTTCCTTGCCGCCAATCACAATCATCATGTCCGAATTTCTTGAAAGTTCATCTGTTTCCTTTTGCCTATCTTTCGTCGCACTACATATTGTATCAAATATTAGGGTACTTTTGCAAGTTTTTTTTATATTTTGTACGATTTCACCAAAAAAATCTCTATTTATTGTAGTTTGTGCTACAACGCAAAGGTCATTTTCGCAAAACGGCGGTCCGATTTTACAGTCGGTGCTGTTGATTATAAGCGCGGAATTATCGCAGTGACCGTCTATGCCGATAACTTCGGGGTGATTTTTGTCGCCGACTATTACGATTTTGTACCCTTTTTTGTGGTGGTCGGCGACGATTTTGTGTATTTTTGACACGAACGGGCACGTGAGGTCAATGCACTGCCTGTCGCCTATCTCCTTATACACGTCCTCGCCCACGCCGTGCGCGCGTATCACGACTGCGCAGTCCTTCGGTATATCGCTCACGCGCTCATACGATTTTACGCCCTTTTCCTCAAGCTCCGCTATGACCTGACCGTTATGGATAAGGTGTCCGAGCGTGGCGATTTTGTTTCCCTTCTCTATCTCGGCGTAAACTCCGTCCACGGCGCGTTTCACGCCGTAGCAGAAGCCTGCCGTTTTCGCAACCGTAATCATAGCTTTTCCCTTATCCTTGCCATAACGTCGTCGGCTGCCGTCTGTGTTTCCTCCTGCGTGAGCTTTTTCGTAAAGTCGAGGTACACCGGCTCGCCGTAGGTGACGGTTATTTTGTGCATCCACTTGTACTCGCCCGATATTGTCGCGGGTATTACCGGTACCTTCGCGCGGTGCGCTATCGCGACCATGCCGGGCTTTGCCTTGGGGCGAGAGTTGTCGGTCACGCGTTTGCCCTCGGGGAATATCAGCATCGCGTCACCCTGCGCCAGTATTTTGAGCGAACCCTTTATCGCGCCCAAATCGCCGTGTCCGCGTGATATTGGAAACGCGCCGAGTGATTTTATGAGCAGGGCGAAGAATTTATTTTTAAAAAGTTCTTCCTTTGCCATAAATCGCAGTTTACGCGGGCACGTTATGCCCGCCATTACGGGATCCCAGTAGCTGCGGTGGTTATAAGCGATTATAACGCCGCCCTCTTTAGGTATGTTCTCCCTGCCGACTGTTTTTATGCGGAATACGACCAAAAGTGCGACGCGCACTATCCATAACGCTATATTATAAAACATTTCTTATAAGCTCCTTCATCTTTTCTGTAACTTGTCCGAAGTCAAGCTCCGTTGTGTCAAGCAGTATCGCGTCGTCCGCCTTCTTTAGCGGCGAAACGGCGCGGGAAGAGTCGTTTTTGTCGCGGTACTCAATGTCCGCCTTGATTTTTTCAAAATCGCACTCCTCTCCCTTCTCGCGAATTTCATCGTAGCGCCGCTTCGCGCGCGCGTCCACCGACGCGGTGAGGAATATTTTCACCTGCGCGTCGGGAAGGACGTGGGTACATATGTCGCGTCCATCCATTATCACGTCGGCGGTCTTTGCCATTTCGCGCTGCAGCGCCACGAGCTTTACGCGCACCTCGGGAATTACGGCTATGTCCGACGAGCCGACTGACACGTCCGCCTGCCGTATACGCTCCGAAACGTCCTTGCCGTTTAAATACACGCGCTGCGCGCCGTTTTCGTTTTTTAAGGCGATTTTTATCTCGTCAAGACGGCTGATAAGCTCCGCGCGGTCATTACGTATATCTATGCCGTTCTCTATCGCGAAAAGCGCCGCTGCGCGATACATCGCGCCCGTGTCTATATACGTATATCCCAAATCCTTGGCTACAGCCTTGGAAACCGAGCTTTTACCTGCTCCCGCCGGACCGTCCACGGCTACGGCTATATGCTTCATATTCGTTCCTCCCGTCATTTCGCCAAATCGGGTCTTAGCTTCTTCGCGCCGCGAAGGTAGACGTGGTTGATCTCTTCCTTCGTCTTGTCGGTGTTGATATGTATCATGATGCGTATGCACTTTTCAAGGCTGCCGTCTATATCGGGCGCTTGCATATCGAGCAGCGGCACGAACGTAAGTCCGAACTCCCTTGCCGCCGCCGCGGGAAATACAGCCGTCAAGTCCTTTGTGACGGTGAAAATTATTGAAATCGAGTCGGCGCGTTTTAAATCGTTAGCGTCCTCTATCGCTTTTATAAGCTCCAGTGTCGCGCCGAGTATCGACTCGCGCGTGTTTTCCTCCGCGGTCGTCGCGCCGCGTATTGCTCGTACTGCCATAGTATTTTTCTCCTTTTTCGTTTATTTGTTTGTATGTTTTTGTGCTTATACGTCAAGCTCCGTTTGACGCAGAATTCACAGATTTCAGACCGCACCCGTGCGAGTCGGAAATTCGCTTAGGCAAGGCAAACGGGGCGCTGTCGTATGCTGATACCTCAAGCTCCGTTTAACGTAGCATTCACAGATTTCAGACCGCACCCGTGCGAGTCGGAAATTCGCTTAGGCAAGGCAAACGGGGCGCTGTCGTATGTTGATACGTCAAGCTCCGTTTAACGCAGCATAAACGGATTTCAGACGGCACGGTGTCCCATACCTATTGCCATGTCATTTAGATTTAACAGTCCTATCGCGAAGAATACGCATACGCTTATGTGCGAATTGTCGCGGGCTATGCCTATTTTGCCGCCAAGGTTTAAACCTACGCATTTGTCTATGATCTGCTCTACCGCCTCGTGGGCGGCTCCCGCTACCGCGCCTTCCTCGGCGTGAGTCGTGCCTATCACGTTCTCGCGTTTAGCAGCCACAACGGCGCGTTCCAAAATTTTCGGTACCGCGCTTTGGAAGTCGCTGCCAAAATCTATCGCGACGGAGCGTATACCGCGTTCAAGATTTTTCACCTTAAGGCGCGCTTCCTCATCTCTTGTATCCGTCATGGCGATTTCAATCGCCGCTTTGCAAACCTCTCTGCTGCCTACTTCCATAATTACAATTACCTGCTCCTTTCAATTGATCTGTTTCCCCGCCGCGTCACTTTCGCGGCGCGTTCTCTCCGGCGACAAATCCCGTGGAAAACGCCGCCTGCAAGTTGTAGCCGCCCGTGCAGCCGTCAACATCTATTACTTCGCCCGCAAAGTACAGTCCGCCAATCAGCTTGGACTCCATCGTGGACGGATCGATTTCGCTCACCTTCACGCCGCCCGCCGTCACGATCGCTTCCTCTATGGGACGCACATCCTTCGCGGTAAGCGGAAAATGCTTCAATACATTCACAAGCGCCGCGCGTTCCTCGCGCGTGACCGAGTTTACCTCCTTGTGCGCGTCTATCCCCGCAAGACGTATCGTCACGGGTATGAGCGCTTTCGGGAGAAGGTCGTCAAGGCTGTTTATAAGATGTTTTTTTGAGTACTTTTCAAAATCGCGCAGTACGCGCGCCGTAAGCTGTTCGTCACTGAGCGCGCTCTTTAAATCGATCTCAATCCTGTACTTTTTCTTGCCGATATCCCGAAGGTACGCCGACATCGACAATACGACAGGACCTGATATTCCAAAATGCGTAAACAGCATCTCCCCAAAGTCCGAGTACACCTTTTTGCCGCGCTCGTCATACGCCGTTATGCGTATATTGCGAAGCGACAAGCCCATGAGTTCCTTTACCCATTTTTCCTCCGTCACTATGGGCACAAGCGACGCTTTCGGCTCTATTATCGTATGTCCCGCCTGCTTCGCGAACTTGTATCCGTCACCGGTGGAGCCGGTCTTTGGATACGACTTACCGCCCGTGCATACTATGACGCTGTCGGAATAAATATCGCCCTTGTCGGTCTTTACTCCCTTTACCGCGCCGTTCTCGATTATGAGCGATTTTACAGTCGCTCTCTTTAATGCAACATTGTCCTTGAGCGCGTACCTTTTAAGCGCGTTCACCACGTCGCGGGCGTTGTCGCTCATAGGGAATACGCGTCCGCCGCGCTCCGTCTTTGTCTTAACTCCGTACTCTTCGATAAGGTTGATTATATCATAATTTGTAAACGTATACAACGGCGAGTATAGGAATTTTGCATTCCTTGTATACGACGCTATCATGTCGGCGACATCCGCCGAGTTGGTTATATTGCAGCGTCCCTTGCCCGTAATAAGCAGTTTCTTGCCGACTATATCGTTCTTTTCAACAAGTATTACTCTGTCCGCCTCTCGAGCCGCCGTGCCTGCGGCTATAAGTCCGGCGGCTCCCGCACCTATCACCGTAACCGTCATCATTTCACGCTCCATGTTTCCACCGAACGGAACTGCCGCGACACCGATGGTGCGAGTGCGTTCTTTATCTTCGCGCTCGACAGCACATCGCCCTTTCTGAAAAACAGCGGCGTAAACGGCATATCCTCTATTATCATATTCCCGTACCGACGAAACAGTTCCTTTAACTGTTCCTCGTCGCGCGTCATTCCTATCTGTCCCGCGAGCGTGTCAAGATCGGTATTTTGATACGAAAAGTAGTTGCCGCCCGACGATATAAGCGGCGTTAAGTCAAGGTTTGCGCCTATCTCTATTTCGCCCACCATAATATCAAAATTCTTCGCGTTTATTCTCGCCATATATTGGTCATACGGGAAAGCCGTCACTGTAGCGTCCACGCCGAAGCTCATAAGATTTTCCGCAACGGCGTTCGCAATACTTATCTTTTCCGCGCTGTCACCGTCGGTCAGTATTTCAAACGACAGCACCTGCTTTACTCCGTTTACGTTGCGCACGTACTTACCGCTTTCGTCCACTCCCCAGCCGTCGTTGCCGAGCAGCTGCACGGCGAGAAGGTCGTCGGGCTTAAAGCGCGTGTTTGTGTCGAAGTAAAACAGCGACGACGGATTTATCGGTATGTCGCACGCCACACCGCGTGAGTATATGGTCGAGTTCACGATCGCGTCCTTATCTATAAGCTCCGCGAGTGCGCGGCGCGTATTGGCTCCCCACAGCGCCTCATGAAGCAGGTTAAAGCCAATAAATGTCATTTTGTTTGTGATGTACTCGTTATTGTGCGCGCTGCCCCTTGGCGTGTATTCCGAAAGGTCAACCGTTTCACCCGTCATGAGATCGATCTCACTCGCCTCAAACATGGTTTCGTACCTTTGCAGGTCGGGAGCTGTGTAAACGTACAAATTGTCGATCTGCGCTCTGCCGTTATGGTAGTTGTCAAACGCGGCAAATGACATCTTGCCCGTGCTTTGCTGTGTTTCAAACCTGAACGCGCCCGTGCCGTTCGGTATATAGCCGGAATTTAAGTTCATGTCCGAACGGTACTTTACGATCGGGAACGTCAAAAGGGACACAAAATTCGGCACGGAGTAATTGAGTACGATCTGCAGAGTGTAGTCGCCCGTGGCTTTATAGTCAGCCATATTTGAAAGAAGCGAGGTATAGGTCGTTATTCCCGAGCGTATCTGCCGTATCGTATACGCCGCGTCATACGCGTTAAAATTCGTGCCGTCGTGCCACATTATGTTGTTTTTAAGCGTTATATCTATCGTCCTTCCGTCAGGCGATACGGTGTAGCTTTCGGCAAGCATCGGTACTGGCATCAGGTTTTCGTCCACGTCAAATAAAGGCTCGTACACAAGCTGCATACACTCCTTCACCGTTTCCGACTTCGTAAGGAGGGGGTTAAAGGTGTCAAAGTCCAAAATGCCCACGCTTATGCTGTTTGATACCTCGTCCTCCGTGTTGTTTTCCACCGCCGCCGGATTGTCTGTTTTAGTGTCCCCATATATTTTTTCCTTTATCGTGTCCGTGAACGTGCATCCTGTGAGGGACACTAAAACGCACGTTACGGTAATGTATATAATGATCCTTTTTATCCAGTTCATTTTATATCTCCAAATCTATATAAGCTCCATGAATGCGCCGAGATTGCCTCTTTGTCCGTTTGTTTTTCTGTGTGAAAATAGCATGGAGCTGTTACAATATGTGCATATGCCGCAATCGTCTATGTTCGCAAGCGGTACGCCACTCTGTGTAAGCTGGGCAGTTATTGCTTTTTGCATATTTACGTGGTACTTTTCGCCGTACTTTACCGCGGTGGACGCGCCGAATTCGTCAATAAAAATCTTGGCGACGTCGTCGCCTACTTCAAAGTGACACTCCTGTATGGAAGGTCCTATTGCCGCGAGAATATCGCTCGGTCTGCTGCCGTAGTCCTTTTTCATTTTTTCGACCGTCTTTTGACCGATACGTTTTACTGTCCCCTTCCAACCCGAGTGTGCAAGCGCGATAACGCCCTGTCTTTTATCGAGAAAAAACAGCGGCACACAATCCGCGTAAAGCGTCACAATAGGCACGCCTTTTTTGTTTGTTATGAGAGCGTCCGCGCTCGTAAAGGCGTTTTCACGCGTAATTCCGTTACCCGCGTCGTCCTCGGTGACTGTGCGTATCACGTCCTCGTGCACTTGCTTTGACAGTACAAGTTTTTTATAGTCCATACCGAGCGTGTCGGAAATTATTCTGTAGTTTTCAAGAACGTTTTCACGCGTGTCGTCACAGTGAAAACGTAAATTCATCGACGCGTAGCAGCCCGTGCTCACGCCGCCCTCTCTCGTGGAAAAGCCGTGCTTTACCAGTCCCGTTTCCTCAAACGAGGTTATGGTGTAATATGAAACGCCGTTCTTTCTGCAAAGCTTAAACATCAGCCGTTCCTCCGAAAATAATCATACACGCTCTGAGCCGATTTTCTGTCCATTTCTTTGACTTTCATAAGCTCGTCTACGTCCGCCTCTTTTATTTTATCAATAGTTTTGAAAGTAGTCAATAGCGCTTTGCGTCTTTTTTCACCGATACCGTCAATTTTATCGAGTTCGGACGTAATTTTTCCGTGCAGCTTACGGTGGTACGTTATCGCGGCGTTATGGACCTCGTCCTGTATGTTTGTTATCAGCTTGAACACGGGGCTTGAGGGATTAAGCTCTATCTCACCGTTTTGGGATATAAGCCCGCGCGTGCGGTGACGGTCGTTTTTGACCATACCGAAAACGGGTATATCACGGTCCATCATATCCATAAGCTCAGTAATTACGCTGAGATGTCCTTTTCCTCCGTCGAGGAGTATAAGGTCGGGCAAGGGTAAAAACTTTGTTTCACTCTTCGTCATTTTGCCCATTCTCACGGCTTCCTCTTCCTCGAGCGCGTGACGGAAACGTCTGTATATCACCTCGCGCATGGCAGCGTAATCGTCCGCGCCCTCGAATGAGCGTATTTTAAACAGTCTGTACTTGCGCTTCGCGGCTCTGCCGTTTTCAAACACAGCCATAGCGCCGACATTGTCCGCGCCCTGTATGTTTGATATGTCGTACGCCTCGATACGGTACGGACGCGTTTCAAGACGCAAAGCTTCCTGCATGCTGTCAAGCAGCGTGTTTTTTTCGCGCTCCTTCATCACGCGTATCTTATAATTACCGAGCGCGATTTCCGCGTTCTTTTTGACCATTTCCACCATGTGCCGCTTTTCGCCGCGCTTGGGCGTGATTATCGTCACCTTGCGCTTTTTCATGCCACGAAGCCACTGTGTGATCGCGTCACGGTCCTCGATATCGTACTCCGCAAGTATTTCGTCGGGTATAAAATCGCTGTCCTGATAAAACTGCTTCACAAAGTCCGTCAGTATCTCCGTGTCGGAGCTGCTTAGCGTATTGTCTATTTTATAGCTTTCGCGCCCGATCACCTTACCGCGCCGCACAAAAAACACCTCACAGAACGCCGCGGAAGCGTCGCGCGCGAGCGCTATAACGTCACGGTTATCCTGTTTATCGGTATCTATTACCTTCTGCTGCTCCTCAATGTCACGTATCGCGCGTATCTTATCCCTCAGATCAGCCGCCTTTTCGTACTTCATTTCACGC
This sequence comes from uncultured Clostridia bacterium, assembly GCA_947585795.1. Taxonomy (GTDB): domain Bacteria; phylum Bacillota; class Clostridia; order UBA1381; family UBA1381; genus Hominilimicola. The sequence goes on along the minus strand of CANPXG010000007.1, from coordinate 25,808 downwards.
GAGTACTCGTTCATCTGCTCCGTAAGCTCCGCGACAAGCTCCTTGTGGTTACCGTCGAGAAACCGACAGATATTGAAATATATCTGTCTGTACTCCTCCTTGCTCACCTTGCCGGTACACGGCGCGAAGCAGTTGTTTATGTGATAGTTGAGGCACGGTCTTCCCTTTCCTATATCGTCCGGAAATTTCCTGCGGCACGTCGGCGGCTTAAACAGCTTTTGCGCAAGCTCGAGCGTGTTTTTAAGCGTGATTCCCGACACGTACGGTCCGTAATACCGAGCGCCGTCCTTTTGCAGCTTTCTGACTTTCAGAAGGCGCGGGTACGGCTCGTTTATCGTGACCTTGATATACGGATAGTGCTTGTCGTCCTTTAAAAGTATGTTGTACTTCGGGCGGTGCTTTTTTATAAGCGTGCACTCGAGCGCAAGCGCTTCCGTTTCGGAGTCCGTGACGATATACTCAAAATACGCTATGTTTGACACCATCGCGAGCACCTTCGGCGTGTGGTTCGAGCTTTTTTGAAAATACTGGCGCACGCGGTTTTTAAGCACCTTCGCTTTGCCGACGTATATGACAGTCCCTTCCTTGTCGTGCATTATATACACGCCCGGATCCTGCGGTAAATTTTTCAGTTCCTGCTCCAAGTCGAACATACGCGCGCCTCCTTTCGTATACCGTTACCGTCCGCCGATGGGTAACTTCCCAAAGGCAAAAATAACTCTACATACAAATGCAGAGTTATTTATTAACATATTATTTTAAATTATTCAGAGAAATTAGACTCAATAAGGTCAACCAAAGTCTTTACGGCTTCTTCCTCATCGCTTCCGTCAGCGATTATCGAAATCTTAGTTCCCTTAACAATTCCGAGAGAAAGCACACCTAAAAGACTCTTTGCATTTACTCGTCTTTCATCCTTTTCAACCCATATGCTCGACTTAAACTCGTTCGCCTTCTGGATAAAAAATGTCGCCGGTCTTGCGTGCAAACCTACCGAATTTTGAACTGCCACTTCACTTGAAACCATGAATTGCGCCCCCTGTCTTTTATTTACATCTTTATAACCTATAATATTACTTATATTTGTGACATAATTAGAATACTAAAAAATTCGTTCCGCGTCAATATTTTTTTCAATTTTGTAACAATTTTTAGTTAATATTGACTTATAGCATTATTCATTCACGAATTTTTTTGTATATTTGTACATTCGTGCTTTATTATTCATCCGTTTCGTCATTTGCGGTTTCGGCATCCTCTGTTTTTTCCGAAGACGCGGCGGACGGTGACTGCTTGCTTCTTAGCAATTCTCTTACCTGCTTGTCTACTTCCTCGGTGAAATCTTTATGCTCAACCATGTACTTTCTTACGTTATCGCGTCCCTGTCCTATTTTCTCACCGTTATAGCTGAACCATGCACCCGATTTTTTAATTATGTCATTTTCAACGGCGTAATCGAGGATATTGCCTTCTTTGGATATGCCCTCACCGTACAGAATATCAAACTCGGCGGTCTTAAACGGGGGCGCTACCTTGTTTTTCACAACCTTTACCCTCGTCTTGTTACCGATAATTTCAGTACCGTTCTTAATAACGTCAGCACGGCGTACGTCAAGTCTTACCGACGCGAAGAATTTAAGAGCGCGTCCGCCCGGAGTTGTTTCGGGGTTTCCGTACATAACGCCTACCTTTTCACGCAGTTGGTTTATGAAAATAACGACTGTGCCCGAACGTGATATTACGGCGGTAAGCTTTCTCAAAGCCTGCGACATAAGTCTTGCGAGAAGTCCTACGTGCGCGTCGCCCATTTCACCCTCTATTTCAGCCTTCGGCACGAGCGCCGCAACGGAGTCTATTACTATTACGTCAAGCGCGCCGCTTCTTACAAGCGCTTCCGCTATGTCAAGCGCCTGCTCGCCGGTGTCGGGCTGTGCCACGATCAAGTTGTCTATATCAACGCCGAGATTTTTCGCATACACGGGATCGAGCGCGTGCTCCGCGTCGATAAAAGCCGCCTCGCCGCCCAGTTTCTGAGCTTCCGCGACAACGTGAAGCGCTACTGTTGTCTTACCGGACGACTCCGGTCCGTAAATTTCGATAACTCGTCCGCGCGGCAATCCACCCACGCCCAAAGCCATGTCGAGAGTCAATGAGCCGGTGGATATAGCGTCCACGTTTGAAACGTTGACGTCGCCAAGCTTCATTATACTGCCCGTTCCGTACTCCTTTTCTATTACGTTAAACACTGATTTGAGCGCTTTTTTCTTCTCGTCGCTGTCGGTCATTTTGATTACCTGCGGCTTTTCCTTCTCTGTTTTTGCCATTGTTTTTTCTCCTTTTTGTTTTACATAAATTTTATGATTTAATTATATATTATATACTCATCTTTTTCAAGTGTTTTCTTATTCGGGAAATACCTCGATTTTCTCAATGCCCTCCATCGCCCGTTCGATAAGCGTTTCAATGTCGAGATGTTTTTCCGATTTCTCGATATTTACGCGCCTCGGGTTCGTCGTGGGGTGTTTCGGCGTGAACACCGTGCAGCAGTCTTCATAAGGCAGGATTGACGTTTCGTACGCGCCTATCGCGACGGAACGGTCTGTTATTTCCAGCTTGTCCATGCCTATAAGCGGCTGCAGTATCGGCATATCCACCACCGCGTTCGTCACGTCGAGCGCGGCAAGCGTCTGCGACGCTACCTGCCCCACGCTTTCGCCCGTTATGAGCGCTTTTGAATTATTTTGTCTCGCGATACGCTCCGCTATACGCATCATGAACCGCCGCATTACGAGCGTCATATGCTCCTCGGGGCATTTGTCGCGTATTTGCAGCTGTATCTCCGTAAACGGCACGATATACAGATTTATTTTCGACGTGTAACGCGCCAGTATCGACGCGAGCGTTATAACCTTTTCCTTTGCGCGGTCGCTCGTGTACGGGTAGGAGAAGAAGTTTACCGCGTCTATCTCCACACCGCGCTTAGCTATCATATGTCCCGCGACGGGGCTGTCTATGCCGCCCGACAGCAGCAGCGTCGCCTTTGAACCCGTGCCTATCGGCATACCGCCCTGACCCTTTATCCTGTTTTCGTCGGCGTACACGTAAGCGTCAAAGTCGCGAACCTCTACCTTTACCGTCACATCGGGGTTATGCACGTCAACGATTATGTCGGGGAACTCGTCGTCGAGGTAGCCGCCGACTTCAAGGCATATCTGCGGCGACTTGTACGGGAACGCCTTGTCTGAGCGTTTCGCCTCGACTTTAAAGCGTTTGCCCGCCGTGAGATCATTTTTTAGGTACTCCTTCGCGACCGCCTTTATATCCTCAATGTCCTTTTTGCACACCGCCGCCTTCGTTATCGCGACAAGTCCGAATACCATCGACAGCCGTTCGGCGACAAGGTCGATTTTGCTCTCGTCCTCGACCTCGACGTACACGGTCGCCTGCGCAAGGCGTATTTTCGTTTCCGTGACGTTGCGGAGCGCGTTTTTGATGTTTGACATGAGTATGTTCTCGAACCGCGCGCGGTTGCCGCCCTTTAGTATTATTTCGCCGTACTTGGCAAGCACAATTTCTTTCATCTACATATATCTCCTTATATTACGCGCTTCCTCGATCAAAATGCGCGCCGCCTCGTCAATTTCGTCCTCTGTGGTCGTCGGATCAAGGCTTATACGCACCGCGCCGCCTATTTCCTTCGCGCTAAGCCCCATAGCCGTCAGAACGTGGCTCGGCTGCGGCTTGTGCGACGAGCACGCGGAGCCGGTCGAAACGTACACTCCCCTCGCCTCGGCGGCGTGGAGCAGTATTTCGGCTTTTATTCCGACAAACGACACGTTCAGTATGCTGCCGCTGCTATGCTCGTCCGAACCGTTGAATTTTATGTTTTTATCCTCCGACAGCCTGTCCGCAAGCCGCTGCCTTAAAGATAAAAGGTACGAATTGTCGCTGCCCGTTTCTTCAGCCGCCGCCGCGAACGCGAGTATGCCGCCGACGTTTTCCGTGCCGGGGCGCATTTCGTGCTGCTGCTCGCCGCCGTAAAGTAACGGTTTTATAAGCCGGAAGTCGCGGACGTAAAGCGCGCCCGTGCCTTTAAAGCCGTGTATTTTGTGGGCGCTTATAGTGATCAAATCCGCGCCGACGCTTTTCACGTCGAGCTTGCCGAACGACTGCACGCAGTCACAGTGGAACACCGCGTTCGGCGCGTACTCGGCAATCAGCTTTTTTATTTCGTTTACAGGCTGAATTACGCCCGTTTCGTTGTTTACGTGCATAACGCTCACAAGCGTGGTGTCGTCTGTGAGCGAAGCTTTGAGCTCGTCAAGGGTCACGCGTCCGTCACTGTGCGCGCCGATGTATACGACGTCAAAACCGTCGTTTTCAAGCTGCTTAAACGCCTCCAGCACCGACGGGTGCTCGATTTTTGACGTTATAACGCGCCTGCCGATTTTTCTCTTTGCGCGAGCCGCGCCGAATACGGCGGTGTTGTTCGCCTCCGTGCCGCCGGAAGTAAAGAGCAGACCTTTCGCGTCCGCGCCAAGCTTTGACGCGATCGTTTTTCTCGCGCCCTCGACGAGTTTCTCCGCCTCCAGCCCCAGTCTGTGCAGCGACGACGGATTGCCAAACATTTCGGCGGCTTTTATCATTGCTTGTATGGCGGCATCGGACGGTTTCGTCGTCGCCGCGTTGTCAAGATATATCATGTGGAATGTTCTCCCTTCAAATACGAGTGGTGTGGTGTTCCTACACTCTCCGCACCTTTACGACAAGTGCGACACCTTTTTCCGCTGTTACCGCGCACCTATCCGCAGTCATGACGTTACTCACGCCCCTGCTTTTGCTGAAATACAGCGTTTCACCGCGTAGCGGGTACTCCAGCCCCTCCGTAACGATACCCTCCAAATCGCCGTTTATCGGCACTATCGAAACGGTGTCGCCCTTTCTGCCTTCAATTTCGACCCTCGTTTTCAGCATATAAATCTCGTTGTTATCGTCAATCAGCACGCCGTTTTCGCACTTCGCGAGCAGAAGTATATCCGTAATCGTGTGGTCGGCTCTGTCACCGGTCATTGCGAGCAGCACCACGCCGTCACAGCCGTGCTCCAGGGCATATTCGACGGCAAGCTCGCCATCGGTGTAATCCTTGCGCGTCGGGTAGCGTATCACGTTCTCCGCGTCCTCGTACCCCACGGCGCTGTCAAAATCGCCTATTATAACGTCGGGCTGTACGCCGAGTTTTACTGCGTGGTTATACCCGCCGTCGGCACAGATTATGAAATCGTCCGCGCGTATTTTGCTTTTGATGTAACTGTAGTCGTTTACGCTCCCGTTACCTATCACAACTGCTCTCATCGCCTAAGCCTCTTGATATTGCTCTCTATATCGCCGTTAAACACCGCGCTGCCCGCCACGATCACGTTCGCGCCGGCGGCAAGCACGGAGTCAATATTGTTTTCCCTTACGCCGCCGTCGACCTCGATCTTAAAATACTCGCCCTTGATTTCGCGCAGATACTTTATTTTTTCGTTCACGGCGGTTATGTATTCCTGACCGCCGTAACCGGGTTCAACGCTCATCACAAGCACCATATCGATTTTTTCGAGGTACGGTATTATTCTTTCAACGGGCGTGTCGGGCTTTATGGAAATCCCCGCAAGTTTGCCGCGCGAGCGTATCATTTCTATACAGCGGTCGGGAAAGTCCGTCGCCTCAATATGGAACGTCACGCCGTCCGCGCCGCAGTCTATGAAGTCGTTTATATACCGTTCCGGCTCGGTTATCATCAAATGCACGTCAAAAAACATATCGGTGTACTTGCGTATTGATTTTATTACGGGCATGGCAAACGAGATGTTCGGTACAAAGTGTCCGTCCATTACATCTATGTGCAGCCACTCAGCGCCCGCGTTTTCACATTTTTTGATTTGCTCGGCAAGTATTCCGAAGTCAGCCGACAGTATCGATGGCACAAGTATCATTTTATTAACCATTCCTTTGTTTGTTTTAATTTTTCGTAAAGTTCACAATAGCTTTCGTACCGCGAGGTCGCTATTTTACCGCCTGCAAGCTTGTCCTTTACCGCGCAGTCCGGCTCATTTATGTGGGCGCAGCCGCGGAAGCGGCATTTGCCGTCACAGTCCGCCATTTCGGGGAAGTACCGCCATAAATCTTCGGCTCGTATACCCTCCACTTCAAGCTGCGAAAATCCGGGCGTGTCCATTACGTACCCGCCGTCCGCAAGCTCAAAAAGTTCGACGTGGCGCGTCGTATGTCTGCCGCGCCGTATCTTCTCCGACACCGCGCCCGTTTCCAAATCATCGTCCGTAATAAGACTCAAAAGGCTCGACTTGCCCACGCCCGACAGTCCCGCGAACGCGGTGTTTTTACCTTTGAGGAAAGAGCGCAGTACATCTATACCCTCGTTTTTCTCCGCGCTTACCTCTATCACCTCATACCCCGCCTTCACGTACGCATCCTTTATCGCGTCGCTTTCGGCGAGGTCGGTCTTGTTTATGCACACCGCGGGTTTTATACCGCTTATTTCGGCGTTTACGAGCATCTTGTCCGCGACCGCGAGGTTCGGGGACGGCTCGGCTGCCGCTATTACGATAAGAATTGTGTCCACATTCGCGACGGGCGGACGCACGAGATACGACGAGCGCGTCATTATTTCGGTAATGCTGCCCTTTTCGCCGTCCGTTTCTACCGTCACCCTGTCGCCTATCGTCGGAGTGATTTTCTGCTTACGGAAAACTCCGCGCGCTTTACACTCGTATACGCGTCCGGAGGCTTTTACATAGTAAAAGCCTCCTATACCTTTTATTATTGTTGCTTCATCATAATTCATTTAGTTAAAATTTATCGTCCTGTCGCTTACCTTACTGCCGTCAATATACGCCTGCACTTCCGCCGTGCCCGTACCCTTTACGTCCACGGATACAGTACCCTCTTCCTTGGAGTGCGTTTCGTGGTGCACGCTCTGTCCATTCACGACGATTTCAACGTCCACCGTATCGTCCGCCGTATCCGGTATTTTTACCGTGAACGTACGCGTTGACGGTTCACCCGCGCCTTCATTGCCACTCGACGCGTTGTTTTCACCGTTGTTATCCGTATTCGTCTGTTCAGGCTCGGTATTCTGTGTTTGCGGCTGGGGTTCGGTCGAACTTTCAGCCCCCTTCGACAGAACTATGCTTACATACGATCCTTTCATAACGCTCTTGCCAAGCTCGGGACTTTGCGATATTACCGTTCCTTCCGCAGACGACGAAGCCTTTCTTGTGACATTTCCAAGACTTAGACCGTTCGCCGCGAGCGTGGCTTCCGCCTGATCTCTGCCAAGACCTATTATGCTCGGTACCGATACCATTTCACCCGTCTGATTTTGCGTGTTTGCGCCGTTTGCGCCTCTGCTTACGTGCAGATTTACGCTGTCGTCCTTATTGAGCTTCGTACCCGCAAGCGGTGTCTGACGGATTATATATCCCGCAGGCACGGTGTCGGAATCCTCTTCCTGAACCGTGTAATTAAGTCCCGCGCCCAATATTTCGGTAACCGCCTCATCAAACGGTTTATTGACCACGTTCGGCGTTGAAATATTACCGCCAGAGGAACCTATCGAAACAACAAGCTTTATTTCACTGTTTTTCTTCACTATCTCGTTAGGCTCGGGATCCTGTGATATTACGCGGTTTTCCATGATGGTATCGGACAGCGAGTACTCGATTTCATCGGCTATTCTAAGACCTTCCTTCTGCGCCTCCGCCGTAGCCTCTTCGATCGTCATGTTGGCAAGGTTAGGAACACTCGCCTCTTTACTCATCGTCACTCCGAAGTACACCGCGAGCGCCACAAGCGCCGCTACCACGATCGTGGAAATGGCGAGCACGACCGCTATACGGTCCTCTTTTTTCGCCTTTTTATTCTTTTTCTGCACTTCCGTCTTACGGTTTGAGCGTCCGCGCTGAACGATTTCCTCAATTTCCGGCTCGTCCGTTTCCGGCTCGTCGGCAACGTCTATGTATTCGTCATCTTCCGCGTCGATCGCGTCATAATCCGCGCCTTGCGCGCCGCTTTCCTCTTTCTCACTCATCGACTTTCTGTACTTTTCCTCACGGCTCGGAAGCGGCTCGTCGGCAAGTACGGCGTGCAAATCGTCAAGAAGCTCCTGCACACTCTGATAACGCGCGTGCTGCTCCTTTGAAATAGCCTTCATCGTCACATACGCAAGATCCGTCGGTATATCGAGATTTATTACCTTTACATTGACAGGATCTTTTTCAAGGTGCATAAGCGCCACGCTCACCGCGTTGTCACCGTCAAACGGCACCTTGCCGGTAAGCATCTCGTAAAGCACGATACCCAAAGAGTATATGTCGCTTCTCGCGTCCGTAAAGCCGCCGCGCGCCTGCTCCGGTGAAATGTAGTGCACGCTTCCCAGCGCCGCGCCGCCCACGACCGTGGTTTCACCCGCCACGGCTCTCGCGATACCGAAGTCGGTGACCTTCAGCGTCTTATCCTTGGTCATAAGGATATTCTGCGGTTTTATGTCGCGGTGTATAATATTTATCGAGTGCGCCTCACTTATACCCTGACCTATCTGTATCGCAAAATCACACGCCTCCTGCCAAGGCAGCGCGCCCTTGCTCTTTATGTACGCCTTCAGCGTTATACCGTCAACGTACTCCATTACCATGTAATTCAGACCGTTTTCCTCGCCCACGTCGTACACCGACACTATATTGTTATGCACGAGGCTCGCCGACGACTGCGCCTCCTTTATAAAGTTTGTAACAACGTTCTTCTCGTCCTCGAGCGAGTCACGCAGTATCTTTATCGCAACGTACCGGTTAAGCAGCGTGTCCTTCGCCTTGTACACCGTCGCCATACCACCCGTACCGATTTTTTCAAGCATATCATATCTGTTGGCAAGTGTTATGCCCACTAAGTTATCACTGTTCATTATCGCATTTCTCCCTTTCAAAAGCCACAATAGTTATATTATCTCCGCCGCCGCGCTCATTGGCAAGAGCCACAAGTTCTTCGCAGTTTTCTTTAAGCGGTTTTTCTCTTACAATATACGCCATGATTTCTTCATCGCTTACAAAATTGGTGAGTCCGTCGCTGCACAGCACTACCGTTTCATCATTGTACGGCTTTATGGAAATATCCACCTTCACGGTGTCCTCCGCGCCCATAGCGCGTGTTATGTAATTTTTCTTCGGGTGGTGTTTAGCCATTTCGGGACTTATCTCTCCGCGTATCAAAAGCTCGTTGACATACGAGTGATCCCTTGTGACCTGCTTTATCTCACTGCCCACAAGGTACGCTCGGCTGTCACCGACATGAGCCGTTATAAGCTTGCTCTGATAAATCATCGCGAGCGTAGCCGTCGTGCCCATTCCCATTATTTTATAATGAGTTTTCGCGTAGTTGTAAATTGTGCTGTTAGCTGATATGAACGCCTGCCGCATGACCTCGCCCGCCTCGACGTAATCAAGGTCGGCTGTGAGATTTTTTGTCAAGTGATCCTTTACTATATCGACAAGCATCTTACTCGCGATTTCGCCCGCCTGATGTCCGCCCATGCCGTCGGCTACTATCGCGTACGGGAAGGTATCGTTCTCGTTTACATAATAGCTGTCCTCGTTGATTTTCCTTCTCATTCCTATATCGGTAATCGCACCAAATTGCATATCTAAAATCACCTCTTTTCGTCAAAAAATATCACTTTATTAAACATTATAGCACCTTTTTTCGCAGTTGTCCACAGGAAGCTGAAATATCGCTTCCGAGTTCTCTGCGTACGGTGGCGTTTATACCGAGTGAGATAAGCTTATTTTGAAAGGCTGCTATGTCCGCCCTGCTGCCCTTTTTAAAATCCCTTTCCTCCACATTATTCACGGGTATAAGATTTACGTGCGGACGCATATCCTTTATAAGCTCCGCAAGTTCCTTGGCGTTATCCATGCTGTCGTTTACGCCGTGAATAAGCGAATATTCAAAGCTTATCCGTCTGCCCGTTGTTTTCACGTAAGCTCTGCACGCTTTAAGCAGCTCGGTTATGTTATACTTATGATTTACGGGCATGATCGTATTCCTTATGATGTCATTCGGCGCGTGAAGCGATATTGTGAGCGTTATCGGAAGATTTTCCTCCGCCAAACTATATATCTTATCCGCCACGCCGCATGTGGACAGCGATATGTGCCTGTAACCGATATTTAAACCGTTTTCACGGTTTACGTTATGAAGGAATTTTATAACGTTATCGTAGTTATCAAGCGGTTCGCCTATCCCCATCATGACTATGTTGCTTATCCTCTCGCCCATATCCTTCTGCGCGAATATAACCTGATTAAGTATTTCTCCCGCAGTAAGGCTCCTGTATAGACCTCCGATCGTTGACGCACAAAACCGGCAGCCCATACGGCAGCCCACCTGACTTGATATACATATTGTCAGTCCGTGATGGTACCTCATCACGACGCTTTCTATACAGTTACCGTCGGGAAGCTCAAACAGGTACTTCACCGTACCGTCGAGCTTCGACACGTACTTTTCGCGTATTTTAAGAGTTGAAACGTATGTTTCCTTTTCAAGCTTTTCACGCGCCGCCTTCGAGAGATTGCTCATCTCCTCATAGCTTTCCGCGCCCTTATGCAGCCACGAGAATATCTGCTGTGCGCGGAACCTTTTTTCGCCTATCGACTGCACATACTCCTCAAGCTCGTCGTATTCAAAATCCTTTAAATCTATCATTGTCCTGTCCTTTTCATCTTACACACGTAAAAGCCGTCCGTGCCGTCAATATGCGGGTAAAATGTCTTTTCGTAAACCTTTTCAAACGCGCCGTTATCGCTTAAAAACGCGCTTGTAACGCATTCGTTTTCCTCTTTTTCGACGGTGCACGTCGAATACACGATCTCACCGTTTACTTTTACGTAGCGCGCCGCGTTGTCGAGTATGCGTCTTTGAATACGCGGCAGGTCTGCGTTTTCGTTCACGCTCCACTTTATCTCTGGCTTGCGCCGTATCACGCCGTGACCTGAGCAGGGCACGTCGCACATGACTTTATCCGCGCTGTTTTCAAACGCACTGTCAAACACGCCGCTGTCGCGGGCGAACGTTTCGATTATCGTTATACCCAAACGCTCCGCGTTTTTGTCTATCAGCTCCGTCTTATGCTCATACAGGTCGAACGCGTAGATCTTACCGGTATTTTTCATCATTTCAGCCATCGCCGTCGTCTTACCGCCCGGCGCGGCGCACATATCTATTACCGTTTCGCCCGCTTTCGGCGCAAGCGTCTTTACCGCGCTGTACGCCGCCTCGTCCTGCACCGTATAAAAACCCTTCTTATACATATCGTCCGCCGCCACGTCAAAGCCCGCGCTCATTACCACAATATCGCCGCGCGTTTCACCGCCGCCGCCCAGTCTGTCAAGAAGGTCGTCCGCCGTTATTTTTAGCGTGTTCGCTCTTAAACACATTTTCGGCGGCTGCTCGAACGCCTTCATCATTTCCTCGGTAAACTCGTACCCGAAATCGTTTATCCATTTTTTGCACATATTTTCGGGGAACGAATACCGCACCGACAAAAACTCCGTTTTATCCGTCGGATATTCTATACTTGCTTTCGACACGCTCCTCAAAACCCCGTTCACGTACCCCGCCGACGACGCGTGACCGTAACGTCTTGCGAGCTTTACGCTCTCGTTCACCGCCGCACTTACCGGTACTTTATCCATGAACATGAGCTGATATATTCCCATTCTGAGTATAATAAGAATATACTTCGACAGCTTTTTTATTTTTAATTTTGAAAATTTACAGATTACGTAATCGAGCGTAAGCTTCTTATCCGTAACGCCGTATACAAGACTTGCCGCCATCGCTCTGTCGCGCCTTTCCATATCGGCGGGAAGCGCCTTCTTCAAAGCCATGTTGGAGTACGCGCCGTTAAATTCAACGTCGTATATGACCTTCATGGCAGCCTCGCGCGCGGAAACCATCAGTCCCTCCTGCGGTTCACAAGCATCAAAAGACGCAGGAACTGCATAGCCGTAGACGCGACCGCCGCGACATACGTCATAGCCGCCGCCGTAAGCGTTTTCCTCGCTCCCGTAAGCTCGTCACCCGAGAGCAGATCCATTTCCTCGATCGTGCGCATAGCGCGTCTTGACGCGTTCGTTTCCGTCGGCAGCGTCACAAGCTGGAACAAAAGCACCATACCGAAAAGTATCGCTCCCGCAAGCGCCAAAGGTCTTATTCCCACAATAAGTCCTATTATAAACAGCGGCATCGACAGCGCGTTACTCACATTCACTACAGGCACTATGCCGTTTCTTATTTTTATCGGCACATACCCAACCTTATGCTGCACCGCGTGTCCGCACTCGTGCGCGGCAACGCCTATCGCCGCCACCGACGTGGAGTTAAATGTAGAGTCCGACAGACGTATAACGCTTTCCTTCGGGCTGTAATGGTCGGTAAGCTCGCCCGCGACGCGCTCTATGCGTATATTCTGCAAACCGTTCGCGTCAAGTATGCGTCTTGCCGCCTCCGCCGCCGTAATTCCGCGCGAATTACGGACCTCATTATATTTCCCGAATGTCGCTTTCACTCCGAACGACGCGAACATTGTGCAGGCAAAAGCCAAAATCACAAGCACATACGTCGGATCAAAATAATATCCGTAAAGCATACTTATCCTCCTACTCCAATACCGCGCCTATCTCAATTTCATGTCCCCGCGCGTAATCTTCGACGTTCATTTTCTTACTTCCGGCAAACTGCGCCGTCTTTACATAAACGGCTCCGATGCCGCATGCAATTTTAAGTCCCTTGCCTTTATCGAGCGAAAGTATCTCTCCCGCTTTACCCGCGCTGCCGCATTCCGTGCGCGCCTCGCATATTTTAAGAGCTTCACCCTTGTACGTCGTCCAAGCAAGCGGCCACGGGTTCATGCCGCATATAAGCTTTGAAATTTCCTTGGCGCTTTTTGTCCAGTCTATCCTGCCCGTTTCCTTCGTGATCATCGGCGCGTACGTGTGCTCCGAGTGATTTTGCGGCACGGGCGTTACAAAGTCCGCCTCGAGCGCGTCGAGCGTTTTTATAATAAGCTCTCCGCCCATTACGGCAAGACGGTCAAACAGCTCTCCCGCCGTTTCGTATTCGCCTATTTCCGTATCCTCCATGAGCAGTATATCGCCCGTGTCAAGTCCCTCGTCCATTTTCATGGTCGTTACGCCCGTGACCTTTTCACCGTTTATGACCGCCCACTGTATAGGAGCCGCGCCTCTGTACTTTGGTAAAAGCGACGCGTGAATATTCACGCACCCGTATTTGGGATAATTTATAATATACGGCGGAAGTATTTTCCCGTACGCCGCCACGACGATCACGTCCGGCTTAAGCTCATCCAAAACGGGCATAAGCGCGTTGTCTTTAAGCGTTTCGGGCTGATACACTTTAATTCCCGCTTCCATCGCCGCCGTCTTTACCTCGGTGGGGACTATTTTGTGTCCCCTGCCCTTCGGCTTATCGGGCTGCGACACCGCACCGACAACGTTTCGTCCCGCGTTGATAAGCGCTTTAAGCGCCGATGCCGCAAAGTCCGGCGTTCCCATAAATAATATTCTCATACAAATCCTCTAATCTAAAAATTTAGTTACTCTGTCCAGAAACAATTTGCCGTCAAGGTGCTCGACCTCATGACATATCGCCCGCGCCAAAAGCTCCTCGCCGGTCAGCTTAAACAGCTTACCCTCTCTGTCACGAGCCTTCACCGTCACCTTGTTCGGACGCGTCACCTCGCCGTACACGCCCGGCACGCTGAGGCACCCCTCGCTGCCGGTCTGTTCACCGCTTTCCTCAACGATCTCGGGATTTATAAGCTCGATCTTGCCCTCACCCGTGTCTATAACAACGGCGCGTTTCAAAATACCGACCTGCGGCGCGGCAAGACCTACGCCCTCGTTTTTTTTCATCGTTTCATACATATCGTCAAGCAGTATACAAAGCTTTTCGTCAAAATTCTTTACTTCCTTACACTTTTTGTAAAGAATCTCATCGCCTTCCGTTCGTATTTCACGTATCGCCATTATTGTTCCCCTCTCTAATATATCATACTCGGTGATTTGTCCGTCACTATCGAAACTCCGCCGAAGTTTTTGTTATCTCTGCACATCATTTCTGCTCTCATAAGCTCTTTGCCGAGCTTATCGTCGTCCTCACATTTAAAAATGATTTGATAGCGGTACTTATTCTTTACCTTCGACACATACGCGGGAATAGGTCCCAAAACCTGTATTTTCTGTCCCATTTTCTTTATATCGCCCAGCGCCTTCACGAAGTAACGCGCCGTGCGCGATACAACCTCTTCCGCCGCACCCTGAAAGTGCACGCTCACCATTTTGCAAAACGGCGGGTACCACATCGTTCTGCGCTCGGCGATCTCACCGCTGTAAAATTCCCTGTAATCATGCGTTTTAACAAGACGCACCGCCTCATGCTCCGGCGTGTACGTCTGTATAACTGCGCGCCCCTCCTTGTCGCCGCGTCCCGCGCGTCCCGACACCTGCTCAAGCATCGCGAACGTGCGCTCACCGCTGCGAAAATCATGTATATGAAGCATGGTATCGGCTGTTATAACGCCCACCAGAGTCACGTTTTCAAAATCAAGCCCCTTCGCCACCATCTGCGTGCCGATGAGCATATCTATTTTTTCCTTCTCGAATTTTCTCAGAATTTTTTCATGCGACTGTTTCTTACCCGTCGTGTCCATATCCATACGTATCGTCGTCGCCGACGGGAAAAGACGCTTTATTTCCTCCTCAACCTTTTGCGTACCGCCGCCGAAGTAGCGTATATACTTACTCCCGCACTCGGGACACACGTCGTAGTTCGGACGCGTAAATCCGCAGTAATGGCACTTTAAATTCCCCTCGTACTTGTGGTACGTAAGCGAAATGCTGCAATTGGGGCACTCCGGCACATATCCGCACGTGCGGCACGAAACAAACGTTGAAAAGCCGCGTCTGTTCAGAAACAGGATCGTCTGCTCGCCTCGCTCGAGATTTCTCTTGATTTCCGCGTAAAGCCGCCGTGACAGCATGCTCTTGTTACCGCGTGCAAGCTCGCCGCGCATATCCTCAACGTATATATCCGGCATTTTGTTATTGTTAAAGCGCGTATTCATTTCAAGAAGCTCGTACTCGCCCGTCTGCGCCTTGTAATAGCTTTCCACGCTCGGTGTCGCCGAAGCGAGCACTACCGCCGCACCCGTCTGCGCCGCGCGCCTCGCCGCGACTTCACGCGCATGGTAGCGCGGGGACATATCCGACTTGTACGTGTCGGAATGTTCCTCGTCCATTATTATTATTCCTATATTTTTAAGCGGCGCAAACACGGCGCTCCTCGCGCCTATTACTATATCCGCCCCGCCGTCTTTTATTCTTTTCCACTGGTCGTACCTCTCGCCCTGCGAAAGCGCACTGTGAAATATCGCGACACGATCGCCGAAGCGTGACATAAACCTTGACACCATCTGCGGAGTAAGCGAAATTTCAGGCACAAGCATGACCGCGCTTTTACCCATATCAACGGCGTGCTCTATCGCCTGCATAAAAACCTCGGTCTTACCGCTTCCCGTAACGCCGTGAAGCAGATACGTTTTTCCGTCACCGCTTTTCACCGACGACGTTATCGCGTTTATCGCCTTTTTCTGTTCGGGCGTCGGTGTCATTTTCTCATCTTTTTGAAACGCCCTGCCCTTGTACGGGTTACGCTCCGCGTCCGCTTCAAATATTTCTATAAATCCCTTTTTCTGAAGCGCCAAAACGGCGTTCGAGCTGCCGCCCGTCATTTTTTTAAGCTCCGTTGCAGCGACGGTACCGCTGTGCGCAAGTATCTCGAGCATACGCGACTGTACCGGCGCTTTCGCGCGCATTTTATACGCCGCGCCGACCGCCTCCTCACCCGTAAGCAAAAGACGCGCACGCTTTACTTTTTTGTCGCGCACCGCCGCCGTTTGCCTGTATTCCTTGCGAAGTATACCGTCCCTCACCATTTCGCGCACGTGACTTTGTATGTCCCTGCCGCACCGTTCCTTAAGCACGGAATACTCGATGCCGCCGCCGTTATCGCGGACGAGCGATATGATTTCACTGCGTATCCGCGACTTTACCGGCTCACCGTTTTCAAGTATGATCCACTCCTCGCTTTTAAGCGCGGTACCCGCCGGCACCACGGTACGTATCACGTCAAGGTACGGCGACAGATACTTTTCGCGCATCCATTCGATAAGCGAAAGCATATCCTCGTCAAACGCCGGCACGTCATTTGCAAGCTTAATTATGGATTTCATCTTTTTGCCCGAGCCTTTTTCGGAAAAGCCCACGCAAAACCCCTCCACCTCTCTGTTGCCGGAGGAAAAAGGCACGAGCACCCTGCTTCCTATCCGAAGCTCCTCCTCCATATCGGCGGGGACGAGATAGTCGAACGCTTTATCAACGTGCTTCGACCTGCAATCCACAATAACCTTCGCAATCATATTTACTCCTCAATTACTCCTCTTCGTCGTACGCTTCCGACTCTTCCTCCGCGCTTTCAATATCTACGGAGTTAAGCGAAAGTATGGCTGCCGCCTTTTCGTCAGCCCAAGCCTTCGCGCGTTCTATAGCCTCCGAACGCACGTAACCCACCTTGCCCGACATGATCTCATCCGCGGCGATCGACACGGGGTTAATAGCCTCGTCGCTGTTTTCGCTCTCGGCGTGTTCCTCACCGATCATTCTCGCGCGCTTCGCCGCCATCGCAACAAGGGTGTAACGACTGTCCACACGCTTTGAAAGCTCTGAAATTCCGGGTTTGATCATCATAATAACATTCCTCCAAAAACAATTTTATTTAAATTAATATTTTTCATGCAATAACTTATCTACCATTGCGCGTTTTTGCACATTTCCGCGCATGATTTCCTCTATTTCGCCGACGCAAGCGTCAAGCTCGTCGTTTACGACTATGCAGTTATACTTTTGGGCCTGCTCCATTTCCCACTTCGCCGCCTCAAGACGCGCCGCGATTTGCTCGTCCGTTTCACGGTTACGCTCCACAAGCCTCTTTTTAAGCTCCGCCATCGACGGCGGTATAATAAATATAAGCACCGCGTCGGGAAGGATACTCTTCACCTTGAGCGCGCCCTGCGGCTCTATTTCAAGAATTACGTTACGCCCCTCGGCGAGCATTTTCTCAACCGTCTTTTTCGGCGTGCCGTAATAATTACCGCTGTACACCGCGTATTCAAGCATTTCATTATTTTCAATCATACTCTTGAACTTATCCGCCGTCGTGTAATTGTACGTTTCGCCCTCGGTTTCGCCCGCGCGTTTTTCCCTCGTCGTGGACGATATCGACAAAAACAGATTATTGTCATCGTTCGCCAAAAGCTCCTTACACACCGTGCCCTTACCTGTGCCGGACGGTCCCGATATTACGAATAAAACACCCTTACTCATCGCTGCCCTCCTCGTTCGAGCCGCCAAGCCGTGCCGCGACCGTTTCAGTCTGCAGCGCCGACAGCACTATATGGTCCGAATCCGTAACTATAACGGCTCTCGTGCGTCTGCCATACGTCGCGTTTATAAGATTACCCTTATCCTCCGCCTCACGTATTATACGCTTTATCGGCGCGGATTCCGGGCTTACGATTGCGATCACGCGCTCGGCGTTTACCATGTTGCCGAAACCGATATTTATAAGCCGCATAAAAATCACCCTCTATTCTATATTCTGTATCTGCTCCCTAAGCTTTTCGATCTCGCCCTTGAGAGTAACCACCGTTTTCGCTATGTTTATATCACTTGCCTTCGAGCCTATAGTGTTCACTTCACGGTTAATTTCCTGTATCAGGAAATCCAGCTTACGACCGGCGGGCTCACCGCTTGAAATGATCTCACCGAACTCCGAGAAATGACTCGCCAGCCTTACCGTTTCCTCGTTCACCGCCACCTTGTCGGCGTATATCGCGACCTCGGTAATTATGCGCGTTTCGTCTATCTGCTTATCTTCAAGCACTTCCTTGATTTTCTCGTAAAGCCTGTCGCTGTACTCCTTCACCGTTTGAGGCGAACGCTCCTCGATCTCCTTTACGAGCGTTCCCATGTACTCGATACGCTGACACAAATCAGTCTGTATCCTCTCGCCCTCACGCGAGCGCATGGCGACAAAATCCTCGATCGCGCCGCTTAATACCGTTTTGACACTTTCCCAGATCGCGTCCTCGTCCTCCTCTATTCTGTCCGTCTTAAAAATCTCGGTATTACGCGCCACGCTCATGACCGATATGTCGTCTTTTAACGAAAACTCGTCACGAAGCTGTCTTAAAACCTCTATATAGTTCTGTGCCACGGCTTTGTTAAGGCTTATTTCCTTATCCGCCGTTTCGTAATTCTCGACGTTCACGTATATGTCGACCTTGCCGCGCGTTATAAAGGTTGACGCGTATTTTCTTATTCTGTCCTCCAGGAAGCCGAGATGGCGCTGAACCTTTATGTTGTAGTCCGAATACCTGTGATTTACCGATTTAATCTCCGCGAGTATCTTCTTTCCGTCGGTCACAGCCTCGCGTCTGCCGTAGCCTGTCATACTTTTCAGCATTTTTTCTCTCCCGTCGTTTAGTTAGTGTATAGGCATAATAACCCATTATTTAACCATTATAACACATAAATTCCTTTTTGCACACTCTTTTTGAAAAAAATTTATATTTTTTTTACATTTTCTTTCCAGGCACCAAAAAACCGCGCCAAATAAGACGCGGTTTCGGTATTTTTGATTACTTGCTTAAAAGAATATCCGTTATATCCACACTGTCCGCGGGTATTTGCGCCGCGGCGGCGTTTTCGTCGTTCTGCGACGACTGCGACACGGTAAGAGTGAACTTCATATTTTCACCCGAAGCGTTTGAACCTATGCTGATGTTTGCGTCCTGCTGCGCCTTCTCACCGTCACAATCGACCTTTACCGACACGCTGACGTCCATCATATCCACAAGCGCCTGCAGATCCTCCGCCGTCAAAGAGGCTCCGTATATCTCCTTCATCATATTAACGTAATCGTCGCCCGTTATATTCACCGACACGCTGTAAGCGCCGTTACCGCTGTCTGTGACAGATATGTGCTTGTCCATGACCTCATACATGTCGAGCACGGACGAAAGCGCGAGCGCGTCATCGAGAACCGCCTCACCCTCGGTGTGTACGTCCTCAAATAAAGCGTTCGACATTTGCACGGTATTGTTTGATATTAGATCCTTTAACAGCGCCTTTTCGCTTTCGGTTATATCCATACCGTCTATCACGCGGGCAGCGTCTATACTATACCACTTGCCGCCGTCGAGTGCCGAGTTTGCGCTGTCCGTAAGCTGCTCGACGATATTTGTTTTAACGTAAAGCTTGCCGTCCTTGAAAATCATCTCGGCGGACGCGTCCTTCGCGCTCATACCCATACCGTCAAAGTCAAGCGTAGCCGCTATCTTGCTCGTATTGTCGACCGTTTCCGTCTGCGCCGTACCCGACGCGCTTATGCTGACGGGCTCCGCACTGCCGTAACCGAGTCCGAACGAGAACTGCGTTGAGCTTTTGTTAAACTTCGCCTCCGGAAGCTCCGTAAGCTTTGCCAAATTCGGAGCGACGCTCTTGAATTTGGCAAGATAATCGTCGTAGTCCATTATAATAACGGTCTGCGTGTCGCCGTCCCAGCCCACCTGCATATCGAACGCGTTACTCATGAAGCGTATCGGCACAAGCGTTCTGTCCTCGACGATGATCATCGGCACATCCATCGTAACGGTAGACTGCGCGCCGTTTTTATTAACATATATTGTATCGTCCATCAGCGTGAAGCTTATTGTAATGTCACCCTTGGTCGCGGTAACGAGTCTTGCGGAATCTTCGTAATTCACCGTCGCGCCCATGTTTTCGAGCGCCGCGCGGAACGGTATCATCACTCTGCCGTCCGTGTTTACGGGCTTAACGTCCTCGTACTGCACAACGGTATCGTTGTAAAGTATATGTATCTCGGACGTATCGGCAAGCTTTTCCGATATGGAAGCCGTCGTTCCCGCCGCCCCCGCGCCGCATACCGCGCAGGAAAAAGTCATTGACGCCGCGATCAGCGCCGCTGTCAGTTTTTTCATGTAAATCCCTCCAAGAAATTTAATTCGTATTAATTTTAGCACAAACTCAAAAACAAATCAATATTTTTTATTGTTTTTTTACAATTGGAAAATATTATATTTTAAAACAAAAAAAGAGCAACAAACGTCGCCCTTGATTGCGGTATTTGGTTTTAACTGCCCGACAAACGTGAATTATCAGAAAGTAAACGGCACGG
This sequence comes from uncultured Clostridia bacterium, assembly GCA_947585795.1. Classification (GTDB taxonomy): domain Bacteria; phylum Bacillota; class Clostridia; order UBA1381; family UBA1381; genus Hominilimicola. The sequence continues at coordinate 5,414 of CANPXG010000007.1, read as the reverse complement.
CAATGTTAAGCACAAAAGCCAATGCAATGCCTATCACTATCATAATCACGGTACTCATCAGAGATCGGCGTTTCATAACGACGCACCCGCATAAAAATGTCAACGCTTCCAAAAGGGAGAGGCTTTTAAAATATCCGGTTCCATACGCAAATGACATATTAAAAAGGACAGCTATTATTCCTGCGGAAAGAAACAGCGATATTCTGCTTTGACCTCTCGCATACCAGCAAATAAAGGCAAGGAACGGAGAAACAACGGTAAAACCGATCCAAATCATCGCATAACTTTTCGGGAAAAAGCCTGCTATGAATGTTGAGTATAAATAATAGCTAAGAATCATCCCCGCAAAGAAGAGGAACACATTGATCGCCGCCCTTATTGACGATAAACTGTAAATCGAAATACATACAGCAATGAATATCCATATGTCAAAGCGTCCCAAAAAATTTGTCACATCCAAATATTGAAGCAAAGCAGGTAAATAATTGACAGGGACAGTATCCAAAAACTTTGAAAACGCTCCCAAAGCAACTCCCAAAATCGCTATGGCTGCTGTATTTATTATTTGTCTTTTCAGGGGGATTTTCTTTTCCACACATCGTATGTTATTCAAAAAATTCAACATAAATGCACAGCCTCCGTTACCTACACAAACTCCGGTCAATCACAGAAATATTGTACCATATCCGCCGCAAAAAATCAACACAGCGGTCAATTTTTACACCCTGCCGCTTTGCGCAACAGAAAATATCAACCCCCACAGCCCTTGCTCTTCCGTTCGCGGTATTTGTTTCTCTGCAATAACTTGTTTTACAGTCTTTTAGATGTTTTCCCGATCAACACAAATGCTATTGCGGAAACCAATAAATACCCGATAATTGCCGGCAAAGCGGACTCTATACCAAATTTGCCGCCCGTCAGTAAAATATTTGTATTAAGCAATTCATATTTATAAATAAAATCCGTCGCCGTTCCGTTAGCCGGAACTTCAATTATGATGCCGCCAAGTGTGATTGAGTTCCATAATGCGTGTACGATTGCGCTCGACCATATTGTTCCGCTTTGCAAGGCGATCAATGAAAACATCAGTCCAACAGCAGTACCTGCCACGACCAGCAGCAACATATCAACAAATCCTAAGCGCATATTGATCGTATGCATAAGCGCAAACAAAACAGACGGAACCAATGCCGCCGCTACGCTGTTCCACCGACGTTCAACCGTGCGCATTATCAGTCCCCTAAAAATAAATTCCTCACAAATTCCGGACGCAAGTCCAATTGGGAATATTGCGTTGATCAAACACGGCATTATACTTGCCGCATTATTATTTTTAATAAGCTGCCCATCCGTAAAAATTAAATAAAATGCCGTTATCGCTAACGGAAGAATAAAACCCACAGCGATCCATTTTAACTGCGGTGCTTTAAAACATACGCCTATTTCATCAAAACCGAACCGCAAAACATATTTAGCGTACGGCAGTCCTAAGGATAATGTGATACCGATATATCCAACGGTAGATATTATACTTTTTAGGACCGGACTGTCATTAGGTACGATATTACTTATCATATCGCCGCCGAATAAAGCAATTATCATGATAGCGATAGCAGCAATACTATGTAATATAATAAATATAATTTTATCTTTGTTTTGTTTCATTTCTATCTCCTGTTATCCCAAATTATATCGCTCCAAAAATTCCGAAACGGTCATGACAGCCTTGTCTTTCGGAAAATGCTTAAGGTTTCCCGTAATCAGCTTTGCCCCGCAAAACTTTGCTACCTCATAAAACTTTTTGTCAGCCGCGTCCGTACAATCAACGTTTAACGGCTCCGCGACAACGGAGCGTCCGTTATATACGATCCAGTCAATTAAAGCGCTCACTTCGCCGCTTGTGAATTTGAATTTCGGTCTTGTCAAAACCTCTTTGTACTCACTTAAAATTCTGTAATCGTAACAGGGAATTAACTCCCCGCTGATTATCAGGCTTAAAATTCTTGCGGGCGCACCGTTCCTTGACCATAAAGCGGATACCAGAATGTTCGTGTCAATTACCGCAAGCATAATTATTCTCCCCTACGCGCTGCGGATATTTCCGCCTCGATTTCCTCATCGGTCATGTAGCCGTTTTCCACAGCTTTCATACGCATGGAATTAAACGCGAGCATCGCTTTTGCCTGCCTGACCGCTTTTACAGTTTCCTCAAAACCACCCTCGGCAATATTGATCATGAGCGCCGTCGGCTTGCCGTTGTTCGTAATTACAACCTCACCGTCGGACGAAAGATTATCCCATATACTCTTTGGTGTAGTTCTTAAATCTCGTACAGTGTAAAAATTCATATTGATCACCTCATAAATATTATACTATATTGTATCACAATTGTCAACAAATTATGTACCATTCCTCCCCCCCACCGCCCATCACATTACCTACATCAAAAATTCCGCGCAAATCAATATTTTTATTGTTTTTTCACTGCCGTTATGATATATTAACAGTAGAAAAAACGAACGATCGATATTTTGAGCAAAAATAACGGAGGAAATCATGGCATTAGACGCTGTTATGGTGCGCGCGCTTGTATCGGAGCTTCAAGACAAGCTGATAAACGGGCGCATCGACAAGATACATCAACCCGAAAAAGATGAAATTACGATAAACATACGCGCTTTGACCGACACATTTAAGCTCGTTTTATCCGCAAGCAGCGCGCATCCGCGTGTGCATTTCACAAATTACGCGAAAAAAAATCCGACAAACGCGCCGATGTTTTGTATGCTTTTAAGAAAACATATCGGCGGCGGCAAAATCACGTCCGTGGAACAGACGGATTTCGAGCGCATAATAAAATTCTCGATAGAGAGCTACGACGAGCTCGGCGACCTCACCACAAAGTACCTGATTGCAGAGATAATGGGCAGACATTCCAACATAATCCTGTGCAATCAAGACATGAAAATACTCGACTGCATAAAGCATATAGATTTCACGGTAAGCTCCGTAAGGCAGCTGCTTCCCGGTCTTACCTACACCGCGCCCCCCGCCCAGTCAAAGACCGACCTGTGCGACATAACGGACACGGTTTTTATCGACTTTTCACAGCCGACACAGACCGCTGACAAGGCTATTCTTTCCTCTGTCGCCGGAATAAGCCCGCTTGTTGCGCGCGAGATAGTGTACCGTGCGTTTGGCAGAACGGATATAGCGTGCTGCGCGCTCACTGACAGCGGAAGAAACAAAATCTTATACGAAACCGCGCGGCTTGCGAAACGTGTGCGCGCGGGCGATTTCTCGCCGTGTATGCTCGTGGATAAGTCATCGGACCGACTGATGGATTTTTGCGCCGTGGAAATAAAGCAGTATGAAACGCTTGCGCGCGTAATTCCGTTTGAGAGCGTGAGCGACCTTATCGACTCATTTTTCTCGACGCGCGACATGCACGAGCGCATGCGTCAGAAAAGCGCCGACCTTGTGAAGCTGCTTACTACCAATATCGAGCGCATATCAAAAAAGCTCGTCATACTCCAAAAGACTTTATCGGACTCCGAAAAGAAGGATAAATTCAAGATGTACGGTGACTTGTTGATGGCTAATCTCTACTCGTTGACGCAAGGGCAGGAGTTTGCGGAAGTTGTGAATTATTACGAGGACGCGTCGCCATCTGTGCGTATAGCGCTCGATCCCAAGCTTACCCCGTCGCAGAACGCGCAGAGGTATTACAAAAAGTACAGTAAAGCCAAAACCGCCGAGGTGGAGGCAGCTAAGCAGATCAAAACCGCCGAAAGCGACCTTGAATATCTTGAGAGCACGCTCGCGTCGATCGAGAACGCGGAAACGGACAGCGACTTAAACGCGATACGCGCGGAGCTTGTATCGGAAGGGTATTTAAAAAGGAAAACCAACTTGAAAAGGCAAAAGCAGCCGCAATCGCAGCCGATGCACTTTGTAACGTCGGACGGATTTGACGTGTATGTCGGCAAAAACAACACGCAAAACGACTATCTCACGCTTAAATTTGCGAATTCATCGGATTTGTGGTTCCACACGAAAAACATACACGGCTCGCACGCCGTTATAAAGCTCGGTGTCGATAAGGACGTGCCCAAAACGTCGGTGTACGAGGCGGCGCAGATAGCCGCGTATTACTCAAAGGGGCGCGGCTCGTCGCAGGTGCCGGTGGATTTCACGCGCGTGAAGAATGTGCATAAGCCAAACGGCGCGAAACCCGGCATGGTAATATACGACAATTACAACACGGTGTACGTAACTCCGAAGGAGCCGGAAAAAGACGGCAAAAATGCTGAGTGATATAAGTTTACACGGCATTTTTGGGTAATATCGCGGTCATTTCTTCTTTTCGGAAAAAAATTAAATTAGCTATTGCAATTTGATTTGTTTTTTGTTATAATAGACAAGTCAAGCGGATATGGCGGAATTGGCAGACGCGCTAGATTCAGGTTCTAGTGAAGGTTCCTTCATGCAGGTTCAAGTCCTGTTATCCGCACCACGTCGCAGTACGCGACAGTTTTACGAACCCTTTTTCAAAGGGTTCTTTTTTTGTGTCGCACGGCGCTCCTTTTTTCATATCAAACTTAATACCAAGCGAAAAATACGTGTTAGCAAAATCATATATTTTGTTTTTTGCAGTCGCAATTACACTTTTTCGACAAATTTCAGTAAAATTTTTCAAAAATACTTGACAAGACTGGCGATGTTATGTAGTATTACTTTGTGGCGTTGTTAAACGCAAATATGGTGGGAAGCGGTGGTAAGATGAGAAGGTTTGCGGGTTGGGTGATGAGTGCTGCAATTGTGTTGTCGGTCATGCTTTCCATGTGCTACAGCGTATATGCAACCGACAGCAGCCTATCAATATCGGCGCAAATGAACCGTGACGGTAAGCTTACGGTGACCCCTTCGCTCACTTGCGGCTACACAAATGAACACCCGCCGAAATCACCTCTTATTATTGCCGTGTATGACGATATGAACTCGCTTGCCGCTATAAATGTGCAGGAAGTAATACTTGCGGGCAGTACCGTGGAGGTAAGCCCTGCGGTGTTCGGTGACTTGGAATGTGATATGCTTAGGACGTATACCATAAAAGCATTTTTATGGGAGAATTTGTCTACAATACAGCCGAGCGCGCTTAACGTTATTGCAAAGACCGATTTTCCAAACATTCAATACAATAATTCCCAAATGCTTAGGGATAAGAATAACAACAGGTACATTATGTTTGATGATGACGGCACAAACAGTCTTATATATGATTTTGCGAACACATCTTTTCCGCTTAGTATTGAATTCGATATGAAGATAGATAACATCAAAGAAGCCGGGGACGTATTCGGTATGGCGATGTTCAACGGTGAAACGGAGATAGCGGGTTTTGGGCTGTATAA
>CANPXG010000006.1 GCA_947585795.1 uncultured Clostridia bacterium | reverse complement strand
GACCTCGTAAGTGCCTCGGCTGGAAATCCCCTAAAGAAATTTATGTTGCACTTGCTTGACTTTCTGCCGGGGACCGCCGAAGGCGGTGGAGGGATTCCCCCCCTCACCGAAAATCCCAAAAAATCAAAATCACAAGGCGTACTACTGCGCATCGTGCTTCGCACGACCGCCGCAAGCTAGCGGCAGCGAAGCTGCCTACATTTTTGCTGCGCAAAAATTGTACGCTTCGGCTTGCTCCGTGTACGCATGCAACTGACTGCGGCTCCGCCGCGAAAGTTGCAAGCACCGAAGGCACGCCCCCTCACAAAAAGCCCAAAACAAGCGGAGGCGTTGCGAGCGCATTTATAAGCGAGCAGCCGCAGCGCAGTGACGGCTTTTTGTGAAAAAGGAGCACCGTGCGGCTAAAAAAAGAATCCTTTGCAAAGCAAAGGATTCGTAAAAATGCCGCACGGTGCGACGTGGTCGGAGTGACAGGACTTGAACCTGCGGCCCCTTGACCCCCAGTCAAGTGCGCTACCACCTGCGCTACACCCCGTTCAAAAGCACAACGGACCTCACGAATCCGCTGTGCCGAGAAAAATGGTTGCGGGGGAAGGACTTGAACCAACGACCTTCGGGTTATGAGCCCGACGAGCTACCAACTGCTCTACCCCGCGATATATAAGCCTACGCCCTTCGGCGCGGCGCACTCTACCTCGAGTGCTTAACAATTATAGCATAATATAAATTAAATGTCAAGCATTTTAGCAAATTATTTTTAAATCTTCCGCACCCATATTTCTCCAAAAAACACTATTGTTTTTACGGCGCGTTTGGTATATAATATACGTAACACGTCAAAGGAGATGATAGGCATGGCGGAATTTTTGTCTAAACTGCGCGTGCGCCTTGCGAACTACCTTCCGGTCGGCGTAATGCGCGCCGTAAGACCGTTTCTGACCGTTCAGTTTATCACCTTTATGCTTATGGGCGTAATCAACACCGCGGTACTCGTATGCACCGCGACGCTTCTTGACATTTTCAACCGATACGCGCTTTCCCCCGACAGCGTGCTGCGCATAGTTGCCGAGCATTCGAGGCTCAACTTCATAATCGGCTACGTTGTAAGCATAATAAGCTCCTTTTTCATCAACTGCAAAATCACGTTCAGGCAGAAGCCGACGTGGAGGAAATTCATAACCTTCCCCATAAGCTACCTGCCCAACTTTATATTTCAGTACATCATGGTATTCATATTCACATCGCTTGATCTAAACCAAACGATAGCGTATATATGCGCCGCCGTAGTCGGCACGCCGCTTACGTTCGCGGCGATGAAGCTGCTGGTATTTCGGCGCAGAAAAACAAACTAAGGAAAAGAGGAGATATTTATGCTGTCACACATTTACTCGTGCGGACTTACCGGTATAGACGGCTTCCCCGTATGTGTGGAAACCGACATTTCAAACGGACTGCCCGGCTTTGACATTGTGGGACTGCCCGACGCCGCCGTGAAGGAGGCGAAGGAGCGTATACGCTCCGCGATAAAGAACACGGGCTTCAGATTCCCCGCGAAGCACATTATAATAAACCTTGCACCCGCCGCGAAGCGCAAGGAAGGCACCGCTTACGACTTGCCTATGGCGCTTTCGATCATAGCCGCGACGGAGCAAACGCCCGACATAGACACCGACAAATGCGTCTTTTTCGGCGAACTGTCGCTCGACGGCGGCGTTCAGAAGGTAAACGGCATACTCCCGATGGTAATTTCCGCGTACCATCAAGGATTTACGGACGCGTTCGTACCGGCGGACAATGCCGACGAAGCCGCCGTGATAGACGGCATAAACATATACCCCGTAAAATCGCTCAAGGAACTGTGCGACCATTTCAACGGAATAAAACGAATAAACACGCGCGAGGTCGACATAAGCGGCTACTTTGCGCGCGCCGCGGAGTCCGCGCTTGACTTTTGCGACGTAAAGGGACAGGAAAACGTGAAAAGAGCGCTTGAAATAGCGGCGGCGGGCAACCATAACGTACTGCTTATCGGCAGCCCCGGCACGGGCAAGACGATGCTCGCACAGCGCATGCCGGGCATACTTCCCGACCTCACGTTTGACGAGGCTTTGGAGGTCACGAAAATACATTCCATCGCGGGCACTTTAAACCAAGACGAGCCGCTTATTCTCCACCGACCGTTCCGCAGCCCGCACCACACCATCTCCGCGCCCGGACTTTCGGGCGGAGGCACCGTACCGAAGCCCGGCGAGCTGTCACTCGCGCACCACGGCATACTGTTTATGGACGAACTGCCCGAATTTCGCCGCGACGCGCTCGAAACACTGCGCCAGCCGCTTGAGGACGGCACCGTCACAATATCGCGCGTCAACGCGACGCTCACGTACCCGTGCAACATAATGCTCATAGCGAGCATGAACCCGTGCAAATGCGGCTACTTCGGCGATCCGCGCCGACAGTGCACGTGCACGCCGCGCCAAATCAACGCCTACCGCAGCAAAATATCGGGACCGCTTTTGGACCGAATAGACATACAGGTCGAGGTATCGGGAGTTGACTACGACGACTTAAGCTCCGCCGAAAAAGGCGAAACAAGCTCCACGATAAAGGACAGAGTAAACCGAACGCGCAAAATACAGCTTGACCGCTACAAGGGACTTAACATCTACTCAAACTCCCAGCTTGACGCGGGCATGCTGCAGGAATTTTGCCCGCTTGGCGACGAGGAAAACGCGATACTGCGCGCCGCGTTCGACAATTTGGGACTAAGCGCCAGGGCGCACAGCCGCATACTGAAGGTCGCACGAACCATCGCCGACCTCGACGGCAGCGAAAACATAAAAGCGGCGCACATCGCCGAAGCGATACAGTACAGAAGCCTCGACAGAAAATACTTTGAATAACCAAAAAAACCGCCCACTCACGGGCGGTTTTTTCACTCAAAATGCGGCACTTCGGCATAACTGCGGTCAATATTCACCGTACACGAACAGTCCGGTTTTTTTGATTTTACCACATTTTTCAAATAACTTACGATCTCCTTCTCACCGATCTCCATATCATGCGGCACTACGCAATCAAATACGACCTCCTCACCGCCCTCGCTTTTTTCGATTTTAAAATCATGTATCGTCATACGACTGTCAAGCTTCTTGATTTCCTCCGAAATTTGATTACGCAGATCACTCACCTCGGAATGTTCCGTCTGTATCGGATCAAAATGCACGAGCATATGAATACCGTTTTCCTTAAGAAAATCATGCTCTATCCTATCTATAATATCATGATTTTTCACAACGTCGCCCTCCGCCGCCATTTCGACGTGCACGCTGGCGAACTGCCTTCCGGGACCGTAGTCGTGCACGAGCAGGTCATGCGTGCCGAGCACACCGTCGTACCCGAGTATTTTTTTACGTATCGCGTCCACCTGCTCCTCATCGGGCGCTTTACCGAGCATCGGATCGAGCGTACCGCGCACGATACCGAACCCGCTGTACAGGATAAACAGCGCGACCGCCGCGCCGAGGTAGCCGTCAAGCTCCACATTCGCGAAACGCGATATTACGGCTCCCGCCATGACCGCCGCCGTGGCTATCGCGTCGTTACGGCTGTCGGCGGCTGTCGCCAAAAGCGTTTTTGAATTTATCTTTTTACCAAGCTTACCGTTAAACACCATAAGCCACAGCTTCACGATTATCGCAAACACAAGCACAGCCGCGCCGGCGGCGGTAAACTCCACCGCTGATGGGTGTATTATTCTCTCTATACTGTCACGCAAAAGCTCAAACCCTATCACCATTATGATAAGCGCGATCATAAGACCTGACAAATACTCGTACCGCCCGTGACCGTAGGGGTGTCCCTCGTCGGCGGGACGGCTTGCGAGCTTAAAGCCGATAAGACTTATAACGCTTGACGACGCGTCCGACAAATTATTCACCGCGTCCGCCGCTATCGACACCGAGCCGGACATAAGTCCCACCGCCAATTTGAGAACGAACAACACGCTGTTGCAGATTATTCCCGTGATGCCCGACACGCGCCCGTACGCGCACCGCACCGAAGCGTCATGCGTGTCGCCGTGGTTTTTCACAAATTTTCCGACAATAAAATCAGTCATGCTAAACGCTCCTTTTTACATTTATACTATCTATATATTATGCGTTTTTTCAAATTTGTATCTTCTGATTAGTTTATCACATAAATTACGGATTGGCAACAGCTTTCTTCGGAAAATTCATTACATAAAACATAATATAATTTCATATATATGTTGTACAGAAAGGTCGGTGGGATAATGAAGGATTATATTGAAAAACGGGCTGTCGAGCTGGCGCGCTACATCATTGAAAACAACGCCACAGTCCGCAAAACAGCCAAGGTTTTTAATATCAGCAAATCAACCGTACATAAGGACGTGCACGAAAGACTGTTAAAAATAAACCCCGCGCTCTACAAGGAGGCGCAGGCGATTTTGGAGCTCAACAAGGCGGAACGCCATATCAGAGGCGGCATGGCGACGAGAGAAAAGTATCTTTTGGAACGGGTAAGATAAGCATATACGCGAAAAAGACGGCTTTGCCCGTCTTTTTTTGTAAAAATTTATATTTTGTTTATATTTGTTTATAAAATATTTATAATTGTGTTATACAATGTTTATGAAGGCAAGGTAAAATATAATCATAAGGTACCTTATATCAGGATAAAAGGATAAAAATATAGGAAAGGAATGAGCAATATGAAACAGACCAAAAAGAAGAAGGTATTCATGGCGGTGGGACTTGCCGCGGGTATAATCGTGCTCGCTTCGGCGGCGCTTGCCAACTTCTCCACAGCCAACGGCTACGACACGTACAAGAAAGCCGTAATGGGACTTATGGGACAGGACAACTACACAATGGACGTGTCCATGAAGCTTGCGCTCGACGGCAATACGTTTACCGAAACGCACACGTTTGAACAGTGCGACCAAAACGGCGAGAACCAACTCTTGCGCATAAACGAGGAGAAAGGAACCGCAAACCCACTCGATACGGGAAAGGATATGTCGTATTACGACGAGGAGCACGTTCAGGACGGCGGCAAAAGCTACTCGATAACCGAAAGCTACTTCACGGACACCGGCAAGAATACTTACGGCAATTATTATGAGCACGGCAGATTTCATTCAACCGACAAAGTGGGCTCGCTCAGCGCGGACTATTCGGACGAAACCTCGAAAAAAATCATGCGCGTAGCGGAGCTTGCGGCTGACACGTTCGTGGGCGACCTCAAAAACAACATAGTTTACGTCGGCGGAAACGATACGCAGTCAACGTACGAGATGAACCTCGACTACGTTCAGATACCCGAGATAGTAAACGCGGGACTAAGCGCAATTTTCTCCATGGAGTATTCAAATTCGCAGATGATAGGCAGTTCGGATCCGCTTGTAAACCTTATGGGCACGGATCCCATAATAAGCAACGCCGGTATGACCTTCAGCGTCGATAACGAGGGCAGACTTCTCTCGAACGAGATTTCCGGCGTTATGAAGGGCACGGGACTTGACGGCGCGAGCCATGAAATAGTGCTGACGGCGAGCCTCGTAATGTCCGATTACGGCACGACGACCGTAGAGCACTTTGATCCGTCAACGATGCCGGAGAATACGAATTATTACGACGTTGACGCTCAGCAGGCATATACCGTCAAATTTGACAGCGACGGCAATATCATAAGCAAGGAATCGCGCGATCCGGCGGCAGGATAAAATAAAAAAGCGGTTTAATGAAAAAAGGATAATGTGAGGACAGAAATGGGAAACGTGATTGAGATAAACCGTCTTACCAAGCTTTACAAAAACGGCAGAGGAATAAGGAATATAAACCTCACGGTCGAGGAGGGCGACATTGTCGGCCTCCTCGGACCGAACGGCTCGGGTAAGACAACGATAATGAAATGTATTTTGGGGCTTAATCGCTCCGCCGAGGGCGAGATAAAGGTCTTTGACAAACCCCTCGACAATTGCTTTGAGGAAATAATGCGGGAGGTCGGAGCGCTGGTGGAAGCGCCCTCGATACATAAAGACCTTAGCGCGTACAAGAATTTGCTGCTCCGCGCCACACTTTACGGCGGCGTGCCGAAGGCGCGCATAGATCATGTGCTCGACATGGTGCACCTGCTGCCGTATAAGAAGGACAAGGCGGGACGCTTTTCGCTCGGTATGAAGCAGCGTTTGGGACTTGCCGGCGCGTTTCTCACCGAGCCGCGCCTTATGATACTTGACGAGCCCGTGAACGGACTTGACATTGAAGGCGTAGTCGAGATACGCGAGATAATAAAGCGCCTTAGGGATGAGAGGGGAGTGTCCTTCCTCATCTCGAGCCACATGGCTGGCGAGATCGAAAAGACGTGCAACAAAGTCGCCGTAATGTGCGAGGGCGAGCTTATCGCGTTCGAAACGACGGAAAACGCCTTGAAGCTGCACCCGTCACTGGAGGATTACTTCCTCGACGCGGTACGCGAGAAACGAGGTGAGATCATCATATGAACGCTTTTGTTTTGGCTGTAAGGAACGAGTTTTACAAACTGATAACGCGCAGGAAGTACATTGTGCTCTTCGCGGTGGGAGCGCTGATATGTATAGGACGGCTCGGCGGCGGCATGCTGATTTCCAAGCTGTCCTCCGGTATGGTAAACATACAGTCCAATATGCCGCTTGGCATGATGCGCCTCATGACGGATATAATCGCGCCGCTTATGATTTTCATGGCGGTCACCGACCTTTTCGCGGGCGAGATACAGGAGGACACGTTAAAGAACGCGCTTATGGCGCCCGTGACGCGCTTTAAAGTGCTTTTGTCAAAGGCAGCGTCGGTCTTTCTCCTTTGCGCGGCGTACTTCGTCCTCTACTGGCTCGTATGCACCGTACTTCAAATCATTTCCGGCGGCGCGCGCGCAAACGTGATTTTTACGGCGCTCGGCGCGTACATGCTTGACCTCGTGCCGCTTATCGCGCTTATCGGTCTTGCGGCGCTTATAAACATGATTTCAAAAAGCCCGTCGCTTGCGATGCTCCTTTGTATCGCGGCATACGTTGTGATGAAGTATCTTGAATATTACGTTTCACCTGTGGGACAAATGCTCTTCACGTCGTATTCGCAGTGGCATAAGCTGTGGATAGGCTCACTTCTGCCCGTCGGCGCGATGTTTGCAAAAATAGGCATTTTATGTGGCTCCGTCTTGATTTTATATACGTTATCGTATATAATATTTGACGGAAAGGATTATTAAGCCGCAATGAAGATAAGAAACAAATTTACCGTGTACAACATAATTATGCTGATAACACCTATTATTCTGATAGGTGTTATTTCAGTGTGCTTCCTTATAACGTTTATTATGAAATACCCCGTGTGGGAGCTCAACATAACGCGCGCGTCACTGCTCGATCCGAAGGTATTTTCACAGGCACTGGGCGAGTTCTTTAAAAACAACCCTACCGCTATAATGTACGTTGCGATATGGCTGTCACTTTGCGCGCTCGTAATGATCATAACCACGAGCATTGTGACGCACCGCATGACGAAGAGCGTGGAAAAACCCATATCCGAGCTCATGAAGGCGGCGGACTGCATTCGCGAGGGCAATCTCGACTTTGAGGTCATGGGCAGCGACTACGAGGAAATAGACAGCCTCTGCCGTAACTTCGACGCTATGCGCATGGAACTTAAACGCGCGCGGGAAAAGGAAAAGTACATGAAAAAGGAGCGCAACATGCTCTTGGCGAATATATCCCACGACCTGAAAACACCTATCACGTCAATAAAGGGATATATCGACGGCATACGCGACGGCGTTGCGGACACGCCCGAAAAACTGAACCGCTACCTTGACACGATAAGCGCGAAAGCGGAAACGATAGACGACCTTGTGAACAATCTGTCGATGTTTTCAAAATTAGAGCTGTCAAAAATGGTTTTCAACTACGAAATAACCGACATAAATGCGTTTTTAAGCGAATTTATCGAGGATTACAGGCTCGACATAGAGAAAAACGGCGTGACCTTAATATCCGAAATATCACCCGAACAAGCCATGACGCGCCTTGACCGCGAAAAAATGAGCCGCGTTTTCGCCAACATAGCCGACAACGCCGTAAAATACAGAAGTCAAAACGACCCCACCGTCACCGTAAGCAGCGTAAAACGCGGCGACGGAGTATATATAAGCGTCAGCGACAACGGAATAGGCATCGACGAAAAGGAGCTTACCAAGGTATTCGAGGGCTTTTACCGCGCCGACGCGTCACGCAGCATAAAAGGCAGCGGACTTGGACTTGGCATAGTAAAACAAATCGTGGAAAAACACGGCGGCAAAATCTGGCTCAGAAGCGCGGGACAAGGCAAAGGCACCACCGCGGAAATATACCTGCCGACCATAGAAAGGAACTGACATGCACAAAATACTAATTATCGAAGACGACAAAGAAATCGCGGAACTGGAACGGGACTACCTCGAAGTAAACGGCTTCGCCTGCGAGATCGCCTCACGCGGCACCACCGGACTTGAAAAATCACTTGCGACCGACTACGACCTGATAATAATCGACGTAATGCTGCCCGGCATGGACGGCTTCGACGTGATCACCAAACTCCGCAAAAAGAAACAAACACCCGTAATTTTCCTCTCCGCACGTGGAAACGACATCGACAAAATACGCGGACTGGGACTCGGTGCCGACGACTACATGACAAAACCGTTCTCACCCGGCGAGCTCGTCGCGCGCGTAAAAGCGCACATCGCCCGCCACGACGCGCTCACGAACGCGAGCACCGACATAATCACAGCCGGCTCACTCGTTATCGACAAGGACGCGCACAAGGTCACCGTCGGCGGCGCGCAAATACCGCTTACCGCGAAAGAGTACGACCTGCTCGTATTTTTGGCGGAGAACCCCAACCGCACATACTCGAAAGAAACGCTGTTCGACCGCATATGGGGCATGGACGCGCTGGGCGACGTATCGACCGTGACGGTGCACATACAGCGCGTGCGCGACAAAATAAGCATAGGCAGCGAAAAACACATAGAAACCGTTTGGGGTGTCGGGTACAGATTTTCGTGAGAAAGGAACGGATATGAGCAAGCAAAAAAGCGTTTTAATAGGCATGTCGGGCGGAGTTGACTCGTCCGTCGCGGCTGCGCTGTTAAAGGAGCAGGGTTATCACGTGATAGGCGCGACGATGCGGCTTTGGACGTACACGGACGCGGCGAACTCAAAGCACGAGGGCTGCTGCGCCGAAAGCGCGGTAGAGGACGCGCGGCGCGTGTGCGACAAGCTCGGCATCGACTTTTACGTTATGAATTTTAAAGACGAGTTCCGCGACAAGGTCGTCGATTACTTTGTGCGCGAGTACACGCGCGGCAGAACGCCTAACCCGTGTATCGCGTGCAACAAATATCTGAAATTTGACGCGTTTATGAAAAAGGCGCTCGCGATGGGGATAGATTATGTCGCGACCGGTCACTACGCGAAAATCGAGCGCGGCGCGGACGGCAAATATATACTCCGCGCGTCGGAGGCGGCAAAGAAGGATCAAAGCTACGTACTATATAACTTTACACAGGAACAACTTGCGCACACGCTTATGCCGCTTGGCGGCTACGACAAGGATTGGGTTCGCGCAAAGGCGGAGGAACTGGGACTCGGCGTGGCACACAAGCGCGACAGTCAGGAAATATGCTTCGTCGAGGACGACGATTACGCGAAATTTATCACCGAATATTCCGACTACACGCCGCGCGAGGGCGACATACTCGACGTAAACGGAAACGTCATAGGCAGGCACCGCGGGCTTATATACTACACGATAGGTCAGCGCAAGGGCATAGGCGCTTACGGCAGACCGATGTTCGTAATGAAGATAGACGCGGAAAACAACACGATAACGCTCGGCGAAAAGGGTATGGAATTTTCGTCGGAGCTTACGGCGGAGGACGTGAATTTTATATCGGGCGAAACGCCCGAGGGAGAAATAAACGTCACCGCGCGTATACGCTATCAGGCTCCGCCGCGCGACGCGGTCTTAACGCCGCTTACGGGCGGCAAGGTACGGCTTACGTTTAAGGAGCCTGTACGCGCCGTGACGCCGGGACAGGCGGTCGTGTTTTACGACGGCGACACAGTGCTTGGCGGCGGAACGGTAATATGAAAAAAACACCGTTTTTAAACAAAAACGGTGTTTTTTAAGTTATAGATTTATTTTTGTTCTCTTTTCTTTTTCAACTTTCTTCTCCCGTCTATCGCGACAAGAAAAATAAAAATCGCGATAAGGACAATGAGTGTGATCGTCTTTGCGCTCATTTTAATATCCGCCTTTCTTTCTTGGCAAACGCCGTTTAATATCCCGACGCTTCTCATGCGGTAAAAGCGCTCAAATACAGAAAACGTGATTGCCTATTGTTTTTATGATCGTCCTCGTGCGTATCCACTTGCTCGTCGCCGTGACGGGATTGTAATAATAAATGGCTCCGCCGCTTGGATCCCAGCCGTTAAGCGCGTCGCGCGCGGCACTGTAGCAAGAGCTTTGCACGGGGTACTCGATTTGTCCGTCGTCCACGGCGGTAAACGCGCCGGGCTGATAAATAACGCCGGCTATCGTGTTCGGGAACGACGAGTGCTTTACCCTGTTAAGGATAACCGCCCCGACAGCGACCTGACCTTCATAGCTTTCGCCGCGTGCTTCGCCGTTTATCGCCTTGGCGAGCAGCGTAACGTTGTTTGAGTTTGACGAAGAGCCTGACGGCAGACCGATCTTCGCCAGCGTCGCGGGACCTGCCACACCGTCGGGAGTAAGACCGTTCCTGCTTTGGAAGTAGCTTACCGCGTCGGCGGTTTTCTGACCGTACACGCCGTCCACTCTGCCCGTATAGTATCCCCAATCCTTAAGGCGCGACTGTATACTTGTGACCTCGCTGCCGCTTGAACCTATGCGTGACAGAGCAAAAGCGGTGCTTTCGGTGAACACGCAGCATATGATAAGTGACAATATGAGCGCTGTTATCCGCTTAGATATATTTTTCATAAACACAATTCCTTTCAGATATGTTTTTGTAATATATATCTATTTTTAACTCATATTTGCATTTTAATACATAAACATGGGTAATTTGTCCTGAACATGAATGGCGAGAGTGAGCGCGCATATCTTTTCCGCGCCCGCCCTTTTCAGCGCGTCGGCGCAGAAGCGCAGCGTGCTGCCCGTCGTGCATATATCGTCGAATATAAGCACGTTCGCGCCGTCAAGAGGCTCACCGCATTCAAAAGCGTCCTTTACGTTGAGCGCGCGGCTCGTTCCGTGCAGAGTGCTCTGCTTCACCGTTGCGCGGTTCCTCACGAGGAGGTCGGGACGCATCGGTATACCGTTCCTTTTCGCCACATGCTCCGCTATAAGCTCCGACTGATTGTAGCCGCGCTCTCTCATTCTGCCGCTGTGCAGCGGCACGGGCACTATACAGTCAAACGTTTCGCTTATATCTCCGTAGGAGGATATATACTCCTGCATAATATCCGCCAAAAGCGGCGCGTAGCTCCAGCAGTTTTTGAATTTAAAGGAAAGTATCACGTCACGCAGCTTACCCGTGTACTCGAACGCCGACATCACGTAGGAAATATTTCTGTACCCTTTAAACGGCAGCGCCTTTGAAGTGTCCG
The DNA here is from genome assembly GCA_947585795.1 of uncultured Clostridia bacterium. Taxonomy (GTDB): domain Bacteria; phylum Bacillota; class Clostridia; order UBA1381; family UBA1381; genus Hominilimicola. The sequence goes on along the minus strand of CANPXG010000006.1, from coordinate 63,526 downwards.
CGAGAGATGCGCGGCACGACGGGCATATACCGATTTTTCCGCGCACCGCGTAAGCGTCCGAAACGTGTTTGCGCTCGTCGCAGAATATACATATATACTTGCTCATATCACCATTTTTTCTTGGGGCACCTGCCGTCAGCAAGACGCGCCCGCACCTGCATTACGCAGCCGCAAACGGCGCAGGTCGAGCCGTACATGAGCTTGTCGCACTCTTCGCACGCTTCAAACCTTTTCAAATACACATTCTCGTCCGCAAGACGCACGCCCTTCATTGCCATTACCTCGTCCACCATCTTGTCTATGTCGCTTTCGGACAGGACTGTTTTAAGTCCGCATCGTTTGCATTTTTCCATCACTTAAGAGTTATAACAGCCGCGCTCATTTTGGGAAGCGTGAGCTTTACGCTTTCGCCGTCAAGGCTGACGTCAAGCGCCTTCGGCTCAACGGTGCTTGGCGCGTCAAACGTGTTGCAGTCGGTCATGGACGGCGACGTAAGAACTTCGCCCACAGCTTCTTTGAAGCGCCTGTCAAGGCTGATTTCAATATCTTCTCCGTCCTCAAGGCTCACGTTGCAAAGGGACAGTGTGACCTCGCCGTCCTTTTCGGATGCGGAAACGCTTACCTTCGGTATTTTCGCGCCGCCGTGCTCTATCGTTTCGGTATCGTATGAAATATCCAATACTTCGCCGTCCATGTGTCCCTTCATCATTCTGAACACGTGGTACGTGGGCGTGAGCACCATTTTCTCACCCTCCGTGAGCACCATAGCCTGAAGCACGTTCACCATCTGAGCGATATTCGCCATTTTGACGCGGTCGCGGTGCTTGTGGAAAATATGAAGTATAAGCACGGCGCTCATCGCGTCGCGCATGGTGTTCTGCTGATAAAGGAAGCCGGGGTTCGTGCCCGCCTCAACGTCGAACCAGTTGCCCCACTCGTCGACGACGAGGTCGATTTTGCCCTCGGGATCGTAACGATCCATGATCTCCTTGTGAAGCGCTATAACGCTGTCCATCCTCATGGAGTTTGCCATGGTGTCGTAGTAGCCTTTTTCCGTAAAGTCCGCCGCCCTGCCTTTGTTTTTCCAGTCCGTTTCATACGTGTAGTTATGGAGCGATATTGCCGCCGCCTTATCGCCTATGATCTTCATAAGCGTTTCTGTCCAGTAAGCGTCATCCTCGTTCGGACCGCCCGCGATTTTGTATATCGGCTCGTCGCCGTAGTCGCGGATAAAAACGGCGTAGCGCCTGTATTCGTCCGCGTAGTACTCGGCGCGCATATTGCCGCCGCAGCCCCAGTTTTCGTTGCCCACGCCGAAGAACTTAAGCTTCCAAGGCTCTTCGCGCCCGTTCTTGCGCCTCTCGTTCGCAAGCGGCGAATCGCCTCCGAACGTCATGTACTCGACCCAGTCGCGCATTTCGCGCACCGTGCCGCTGCCGACGTTGCCGCATATGTAAGGCTCCGCGCCAAGCTGCTCGCAAAGCTCAAAAAATTCGTGAGTGCCGAAGTGGTTGTTCTCGACCACGCCGCCCCAGTTCGTGTTCACCATGTACGGGCGGCTCTCCTTTTCGCCTATGCCGTCGCGCCAATGGTAATCGTCCGCGAAGCAGCCGCCGGGCCAGCGCAGCACGGGTATATGAAGCTCCTTAAGCGCGTTTATAACGTCGCAGCGCATACCGTTCACATTCGGAATATCGCCGTCTTCGACGTATATGCCGCCGTAAATGCACCGTCCCAGGTGCTCGGCGAACTGACCGTAAATGTATTTGCTTATTTTGCCTTGCTTTTCGGCAGTGTTCAGAGTGATTTTCATGTAAGTATTTCCTTTCGGTTAATTTGCTTAGACTATTATACTATCCGAAAAGTATTTTTGCAATAAAAAATTAAAAATTATCATGAATTTACGCGCAAAAATGGGTAAAAATACGCGCATAAACGGTAAAAAAGGGTGCAAAGGAGGGTAAAAACGATACAAAACAAGGGAAAAATAAGGGCAAGAAAGGGTAAAAATGACGCAATATAGAGTGAAAAACAGCGCGAAAAGAGGTGAAAAAAGATGCAAAGCTGGGTAAAAAAAGATGCAACATAGGGTAAAAATAAGGGCAAGAAGAGATAAAAATAATGCGGCATAGGGTGAAAATGAGCGCGAAAAGGGTGAAAAAAGGCGCAAAGTCAGGTAAAAAAGCGTGTTTTTTTATAAAAAATACTTGCAAAGCACTCCCGTCGGGTGTATAATATTACTCACAATCAAACAACAGAGTAGGTTTGCGCGCGTAAAGTGCGAGGCGGACGGGGAGTTGCCGCTTCGACGAAAAGCTGATAAACGCTTGCGGTGCGCCGACCGCATCCCGCTGAAAAAACAGGACATCTCTTTTTTTGGCAATGTTTGGTTGCCGAAAAATTTTTACGGAGGTGTTTTTTTCATGTTAAAAAAACTCAAATTTTCCGCGCGCAGCCTCACAAAAACGTGTTGCCGCGCGCTAAAAACCGTGTGTGAAAAGCTGTGTAAAATGCTTGGAAAATTCAAGCGGTCGGCGCACAATCTCACTGACGTGCGCGGACTTGTCCTCACCGCGATGCTGCTCGCGCTGCACGCGGTGCTGGGCGGACTTAAAATTCCCGTCTTTTCGCCGGACAACAGGATAACGCTCACGTTCGCGGCGAGCGCGGCGGCGGGCATAATCCTCGGACCTTTCAGCGCGGCGTTCGTCGGCGGGGCGGGGGACGTTCTCGGGTACCTCATAAACCCGGGCGGAGGCGCGTACTTCCCGGGCTTTACCGTGTCGGCGATGCTGGGCGGATTTATCTACGGACTGTTTTTGTACGGGATAAAGCTTGGCGGCGACAAAAGAAAGGACGCGCTTAAGGCGCTCATACTTATCATGGCGGCGAGCGCGGTCATAACGTTCTTTATAAACATCGTCCTTAACACTTACTGGCTCTCGGTAATGTACGGAAAAGCGTATACGGTTTTCTCGGCGGCGAGAATAATTAAGAACCTCGTCGTATATCCTTTACATATAATAATCATTTTCGCCGTCTTTATGCTGGCGGAAAGAACGGGCGTGAGGAAAAAATATCTATAATAAACAAAAAAATTGTCTGAAATTCTTCAAAATAATTAGAATATGTCACTTGCAAAATAGAGTAATATATGATATATTTGTAAAGTAAATGTAAAGTTTTTTTAAAAGCGGGGCAATATCGTCCGAAAACGATGTAAACCGCGGGCAAGGACACACTTTCAAAGGAGAATTACCATGACAAACAACTTTATAAGCGATGAAACCGCCCCCGTAGTGGGAAAGCTGAGCGTAATCGGCATGAAAGGCTGCGAGGAAATTACATCAAAGATCGACTACTACTTGAAAAATTTCCGTTCCGATGAAAACGAAGAAACGTACGTAACGCACGTTGACTGCCCGAGGTTTGGCACGGGCGAGGGAAAATGCGTCCTTGACGAAACCGTCAGGGGACACGATGTTTACATCATATGCGACGTGTTCAATTACGGAGTCACGTACAAGATGTACGGCATGGAAAACCACATGAGCCCCGACGACCATTATCAGGACTTAAAGCGCATAATAGCGGCTATGGGCGGCAAGGCAAGACGCGTGACCGTTATCATGGCTATGCTTTACGAGGGCAGACAGCACAGAAGAAAGGGAAGAGAGTCGCTTGACGCGGCGATCATGCTCCATGAGCTCGTGAACATGGGCGTAAGCAATATAATCACGTTCGACGCGCACGATCCGCGAATTTCAAACGCCGTACCGCTTTCGGGCTTTGACGATGTTCAGGCTACATACCAAATGATAAAAGCGCTTGTGCGCGCGGTGCCCGATATTTCCTTAAATAAGTTCGACACCATCGTCATATCACCCGACGAGGGCGGTATGTCGAGATGTATGTACTATTCGTCGGTCTTAAAGCTTGACCTCGGTATGTTCTACAAGCGCCGCGACTATTCGCGCGTCGTAAACGGCAAGAACCCGATCGAGGCGCACGAGTATTTGGGACGTGAGGTCACAGGCAAGGACGTTATCATCGTTGACGATATGATCTCATCGGGAGAGAGCGTCATAGACGTGGGAAGAAAATTAAAGGCGGACGGCGCGAAGAGAATATTCGTGTTCGCGACGTTCGGACTTTTCGTAAACGGTCTTGAGGTCATAGACAAGGCTTACGAGGAGGGCGTTATCGACAGGATATTCACGACGAACCTCATTTACAGGAACCCCGACCTCGCTTCGCGCGAGTGGTACTGTGAGGTAGATATGTCAAAGTACATCTCTCTGCTCATAGACACGCTCAACCACGACGAAACGATTTCAAAGCTGCTCGATCCCGTCAACAAAATCAAGGCTTTGGTTGAAAAATTGGATAATAAGTAATAGGAGAAGGACTATGCAGTGTGTATTACTGGCGGCAGGCTATGCCACAAGACTTTACCCGCTTACCGAGAATATGCCCAAGGCTCTCTTGAAGCTCGGCGACAAGACCATACTCGAGATGGTTACGGACAAGATAGACGAGGTGGCGGAAGTCGAAACTGTTTATATAGTTACCAACGAAAAGTTTTACGCGCAGTTTGAGGAATGGAGCAAAGCATATAAAGGTCCTAAGACCGTGAAGGTTTTAAACGACCGTACCACAAGTAACGATAACAGGCTCGGCGCGATAGGCGATTTGAAGTACGTTATTGACAGGGAAAATATCGACGACGAGATACTTGTCATGGCGAGCGATAATATCTTCGGCTTCCCGCTTACGGATTTCACCGATACATACCGCGCGAAGGACAAGGATATGATTTGCGCGCACGTCATAGAGAACAAGGACGATTTGCACTCTATGGGCGTTGTGGAGCTTGATGATGACGGTAAGGTCATAAGCTTTGAGGAAAAGCCCGAAAATCCGAAGTCGGAGCTGGGCGTTCCGCCGTTTTATCTCTACAAGCGCGAAACGCTGCCGCTTATCGACAAATACCTTGCCGAAGGCAACAATCCCGACGCGCCCGGTCACTTTATCCCGTGGCTCATAGGCAAAAAGGACGTTTACGCGTACGTGTTCGACGCGGTGAGGATAGATATAGGCACACCCGAGAGCTATTACGACGCTTGCGATAAACTTGAAAAAGGGACGTTATTTTCAAAATAATAAAAATTTACGGTATGGCAGATAATGTCATACCGTTTTTTTTACATTTGTACTTTTTTTTGCACGCCGAATATGGTAAAATAGTATTAAGTAATTTTCAGGAGGGGCTTTCTGTGGGAATACGTATTATACGCGGCGCTATCCGTTCGGGAAAAAGCGGAATATGCCTTAGAGAAATTGAAAAAATACATAGTGAAAAGCCTTCGGCGAGGTGCGTTATGATAGTACCCGACCATTATTCCTACGAAACGGAAAAAACGTTCGTGGAAAGGTTTGGCGGTATCGGTCTTAACAATATAGAGGTGCTGACGCTTCGCCGTATGGCGATAAATATGCTCAGTGCCGAGGAGCTTAACCACCTCACGGACGCCGGAAGGCAAATGCTTATCTATAAAGCTGCGGAGAGTGCTTGTGAGGAGCTTAGCGGTATGGACGGTATGGACATGAAGCTTGTGACCTCCATGCGGCGGCGCGGCTTTCTTGACGTTGCCTCGTCGCTCATAAGCGAGATGAAGCGTTACCTCGTGACGCCCGAGGAGCTTAAGGAGCGCGCCGAGGCGATAGAGGACAACAAGACACTTAAAAACAAGCTCACCGCGCTTTCGCTCGTGTACGCAAACTATGTGAGCTACGCAGACCGCTGCGGCTGCACGGACAGTGAGGACGACCTTTTCCGACTTGCGGAGCGTATCGAAAAAGGCTCGGAGTTTGGCGATGACACTTACGTTTGGATAAACCGTTTCGATAAGTTCATGCCGCAGCAGGTAAAGGTGCTTGAAGCGCTGCTTAAAAGGGGCGCGCATATGACGGTCAGCCTGTGCTGTCCCGAGGCGGAGGACGAAACGGAACGGCTTTTATACGTGCAGACGGAAAAGACGCTCGCGCTTTTGAGAAAGCTTGCGGACGAGTACGGTTTCGACGGGGAGGTGCACGCCGGACGCGGACTTTCGCATATAAAGGACAAGCCCGATTTGTACCGTCTGCTTCGGTATTGGACGGAGGAATTTCGCTGTGAAGAGGAGCCGAAAAATATCGCTCTTTTCCAAAGCCGCGACACCTACGGAGAGATCGAGCGTATCGCGTGCAAGATAACCGACCTCGTCCGCGACGAGGGATACCGTTACCGCGACATAGCAATTCTTTGCGGCGACGAGGAGGAGTACAGACATCTTATAGAGGCGGTGTTCGGTGAGTACGAAATACCGTATTTTACCGACAGAAAAATAATTTTGAGCGATCACCCGATAGCGATGCAGATATTGTCGCTCTTTTCCGTGATAGACGAGGACTTTAGCTACGACAGCGTGTTCCGTTACCTGCGTTCGGGATTTATTTACAGGGAAGAAAAAAGAGGCTCGCGCGTATTTTACACCGCGCTCGATCAGGAGGACGTGGACGCGCTCGAAAACTTTGTCTTAAAGTGCGGCATACGCGGCGCGAAAAGGTGGCTCGGTGAGGAAACGTGGCTCCGTGAAACGGATATAGTGGACGCCGCGTTCGGCGACGAGAGTAAAAGTGAAACGGATGAAAATATTGACGCTCTGCGCCGCTTTGCCGCCGCGCCCATAGCGGAGTTCGCCCAAAGGGTAAAGGGCAGGAAAACGGCGGAGGAGTTTGCCTCGGCGCTGTTTGATTACCTGCGGGATATACATCTTTACGAGGGACTTAAAAGCGACATATCGGCGCTGCGTAAAAACGGAATGTTAAACGAGGCGGAGCAGTTTACGAAGATATGGAATTTGATCCTCGACGTGCTCGGTCAAACGATCTCCGCGCTTGGTGACGATAAGATGAAGATAGACGATTTCGCCGCGTACATGACGGTGGGACTTTCAAAGTGCGAGATACGTACCATACCGTCGGGTATAGATCAGGTGTACGTCGGCAGCGTCGAGAGAAGCAGTCACACGAGCGTGCGCGCCATGTTTGTCGCGGGTGCGAAAAACGGTACGTTCCCGACAGTCGTAAAAACGGAGGGATTTCTTTCAAACAAGGACCGTCTTACCTTAAAGGACGATTACGGCGTAACTCTCGCACCCGACACGAAGCAAAAAACGGACGAGCAGTACTTTAAGGTGTACCGCGCGCTGTGCGCCGTGAGTGAAAAGCTGTATTTAAGCTATTCCATGCAGGACGAAAAGGGCTCGCCCATCGCACCGTCGGATATGCTCAGCGACATATACAGGAAATTCCCGAAAATGCGCGTGTCCGATAACCTTATGTCGTCGCCCGCGTCGGAGGCGGTGTATATATCGTCGCCGAAGGCGACCGCGCATAGGATGCTTATAACGCTTTCCGACCGTTACGGCGGCAGAAAAAATCCGCTTTGGGATATGGTCAGGGAGTGGTACGAGGAAAACGAGGAGCGTCGGAGCATACTCGCCGTCGCAGACCGCGCCGATTACTACGACAGGCGCGGCGTGATGCTTGACAGCGATATAGCGAGTATGCTCTATAACGGTAAGATAATATACAGCGCGAGCCGTATAAACGCTTTCGCGCTGTGCCCGTTCGGGTACTTCGTCCGGTACGGTCTGGGCGCGCGTGAGCGTGAGGAGTGGGACATAACGCCGGCGAATATGGGCAGCTACGCGCATCGCGTCATAAACGATTTTTGTATTTCTGTCGAGGACGGCGCGGTCACAAATGAGGAAAAAATAAACGCGTGGCGGTCGCTTGACGAGCAGAAGCGTGAGGCGCTTTTAAGTAAAATAATAGATGAAACGTGTGAGAATATGCTGTCGTCCGAGGTGCGTGACAAGGAGCGTACCGCCGGTATATTCAGGCGTATGGGTAAGACCGTGAGCGCCGCCGCGGCGCTTGTGCAGAAAACGCTTTCGGCGGGCGGTTTCGCGGAAAACGGTATGGAGTGTAAGTTTGAGATAGATCTTACGGAAAATGTCGCGCTGCACGGACTTATTGACAGAATAGATGTGTGCGAGGCGGCGGACGGTAAGTCGTATATGCGTATAATCGATTATAAGACGGGTAAGACGAAATTTGACGTGGTGAATATAGCGAACGGTTGTGATATGCAGATGGTGATATACGCGCTTGCGGCGGCGGAGCTGATGAAGAAAAGGGGAGTTGGCGCCGAGGTAAGCGGTATATATTATACGGGCGTGAGGAGTAAGTATAGGAGTCTTACGCCGACCGTTACGGAGGAGAATATAAAGGAGAAAAATGTGAAGGATATGTCGCTCGACGGAGTGACGTTCGCGCCGGAGGGTGAAAGTGAGCGCGCGAGGGTGATACAGAATATGGATAACGCGTTTTTCGTGAACGGCAGAAGTGATTTTTTGGGGATAAAAACCGATAAAGACGGAAATATAAAGGGAGTGCGTTCCGATGACGAGATAAACGGAATAATGGCGCATGTGCGTGAAACGCTGACGGATATGGACAGCCGCGCGCGTGAAGGCGACATAAGTCTTAACCCGTATGATAACGCGTCGGGCGGGGCGTGCGCGTACTGCGCGTATGAGAGCGTGTGTAAGTTTGACGAAAAACGCCGTACTGTCCGTGAGAAAAAGGGCGGCGCGGACGAGGTATGGGAATTTATGAGGACGAAAGGCGCGGCGCTCAAAGGAGGTAAAAGTGATGACGAAATGGACCGAAGCTCAGAAAAAGGCGATATATGAGCCGTCAGGCGAGGGAAGCATACTCGTGAGCGCGGCGGCGGGCTCCGGTAAGACGGCGGTGCTTGTGGAGCGTATCGTAAACATGATAACGCGTCCGAGTGACCGCGTGTCGGTGGACGAGTTGCTTGTCGTGACGTTCACGGAAGCCGCCGCGGCGGAAATGCGTGAGAGGATCGTGCGGCGTATAGGCGAAGCGTACCGCGAAGCGGCGCTTTCGGGTGACGCGGGCGAAGCGAAGTATCTTCGCGAGCAGATGCGTCTTACCGCGTCGGCGGATATAAACACGATAGATTCGTTCTGCTTAAACGTCGTGAAAAACAATTTCCACGTTCTCGGCGCGGATCCGAATTTCAGTATAATGGACAGTAACGCGCGTAATATGCTCATGGATGATACGCTGTCGGAGCTGTTTATGTCTTTGTACGCGTCCGAGGACGAAGAGGAGAGTGAGCGTTTTAACTCACTCGTAAACATATACGCGTCAAACCGTGACGATGAGGGACTTAAAAGCGTCGTGCGCAAGGTGTATAATTTCACAGAACCGTTTCCGAACCCGTCACAGTGGCTATCGGAGAAGGCGGACATGTACAGTGAGGATATGGCGGACAGCAAGTGGGTAAGAGATGTTTTTCTGAAGGAGTATAAGGAAAGTATAATACGCCGTCACGAAAAATTTTGGAACGCGCTCGCGGACGAGATGCTGAAAAGAGTGAAGGAAAAATACGGTATAGACACAAAAAACGTGATCGCCTGCGAGGAAATAAAGGAAGGTAAAACGTATTGGGGCAAAATCTGGACCAATGTCATAAAGTGCCGCGAGGCGGTCGGCGCGCTCAAAAAAGCGCAAAGCTACGACGATATTTACGAGGTGTACAAGACGTATATAGCGAAAAAGTCGTACTTGGGTACGGCGATAAACGAAGTGCCTAAGGACAAGGAGGCTTCCGACGAGGAGTGGCAAGCCTTTTACGACGAGTATAATTATATGCGCGACAAGCTGCGCGCCGAGTGGGAAAAGCTTCCGAAGGTGGAAAGAGGCGCGTTTAACGAGTACACTCACGCCGCCGCGCTCAAAAAGCACGTTTCGGACATAGTGTGGCTTACGGAAAGGTTTGCGAGCCTCTTTGAGGAAAAGAAAAACAAAAAGAACGAAAAGACGTTCGCGGATATAGAGCACCTTGCGTACACGCTGTTTTCCACAAACGAGAACATACGCGCGGAATACGCCAAGCGTTACCGTGAAATACTGATAGACGAGTACCAGGACACGAACGGACTTCAGGACGCTATTTTCACGTCCATATCACGGGACGGGAAGAATATGTTCATGGTGGGAGATTTGAAACAGAGTATTTACCGTTTCCGAGGCGGTGATCCGACCATTTTCAAGGATAAAAGCAAGCTGTTCGGTGAGGGCGGCGGCAAGAAAATAACGCTGAGTCAAAATTTCAGGAGCCGCGTCGAGGTTTTAAGGAGCATAAACTCCGTATTTTCCGCCGTGATGTCGGACGACGTGGGTGATGTGTCCTACGGTGAGGACGAGGCGCTGCACCGTGACGCGGACAAGGAATACTACGAGGACGCGTCGGGCGCGGACGGTGAAAATAACGGATACAAGTCCGAGCTGCACGCCATCTCCGTGTTCCCGAGCGAGGACGAAAACGGGGAGCTCACCGCCGAAAAGGCGGAGGCGGCGCATATAGCGAAGCGCATACGCGCTCTTGTGGACGGTCATTTTAAGGTGTATGACAAAGACAGCGGCAAGTGCCGCGACGTTGAGTACCGCGACATAGTGATACTCGTGCGCTCCGTAAAGGGCGGCGGCGATATTCTCGGCGATATGCTCGAAAGATTTTCCGTGCCGGCGTTCGTGCAGAAGGAGGAGTACTTTGAGCGCCGCGAAATAAAGCTTATGCTTTCGCTCATATCGCTTATAAACAATCATCTTCAGGATATTCCGCTTGTCGCCGTGATGCGTTCGCCGATAGGCGGTTTTACGGAAAACGAGCTTGCGATTATACGTATAGAAGGCGGGGACAAGCCGTATTACAAGGCTGTCAAGGAGTATAAGTCGGACGCGAAAAAATTGGGCGAAAAGGAAAAGCGCCTCCGCGCGAAGTGCCGAAGGTTCACCTCAAATCTCGACCGCTGGAGAGGCTACGTCAAGATAAAGCCGATAGCTCAGCTTATATGGACGCTTTACGAGGAAACCGGTTTTTATGATTTTATGGGCGCTTTGGAGGGCGGAGAGGAAGCTCAGGCGAATTTAAAGCTGCTTTACGAGCGCGCGAAAAAGTACGAGGATTCCGGCTTTAAGGGTATATTTAATTTCATACGGTACATAGAGCGCATGGAAAACCGCCGCGACGACATAAGCGGCGCAAGACCTGTCAGCGAGAGCCATAACGCCGTCCGAATAATGACGATACATAAGAGTAAAGGACTGGAATTTCCCATTGTGTTTTTCGCGCGCACCGCGAAGCGGTTTAACGCGAACATGCCCGGTGAGGAAACACGGGTGAGGCTCCACAAGGACTTCGGCATAGGCGTTGATTATTACAACTATGAGGATATGTACCGCAAGGAGCTTATGTTCAACAAGCACATAAAGGACGAGATCGACCGCGAGCACAGGAGCGAGGAAATGCGCCTTATGTACGTCGCTATGACGCGCGCGCGGGAAAAGCTTATCGTGACCTCCGCCCACGCCTATAAGGACAGCGCCGCTTACGATAAAAAAGCGGGTGAGCTTGCTTATATATGCTCGAGCCTTACGGGCGTTGCGCGAGCGTCGGCATCGGCGTCGTGCTGCGACGATTGGATAACGCCGGCTGTCATAAAAAACGGCGAGTGCTGGGCGCGGTTTGAGGAAACGTACACGTCGCTCGAGTACGGTGCGGACGAGGACGAGGACGGCGCGGAGGCGGTAATCGAAAATCCCGACGAGGTGCGCGAGCAGGTAAGGAAAATACTCGAGTTCAAGTACAAGTACCCGCGAAGCGGCGAGATCCCCGCGAAAACGTCCGTAACAGCGATAAAGGAGATGGAGGATGCGGAGCACGCTCTGCGCGAGGGACCTGTCTACATGACGCGCCTGCCAGTTTTTCTGCGCGGCGAAAAAAGCGGCGCGCAAATCGGTACGGCGCATCATCAGGTGATGGCGTACATAGATATTGAAAAAATAAAAAATGCGCAAAAAGCCGATTACGCGAAGGTCATCGCGGAGGAAACGAAACGGATAGCGGCAGAGGGACAGCTCGACAAGGATATAGCGTCGGACGAAAAGCTTTTAAGCGTCATATGCGAAAACGTGCGCGGATTCTTTGAGAGTGAAATGGGCAGCCGAGTGCTTGCCGCCAAGAATGTGCGCCGCGAAAGTCCGTTCGAGATAGAGATAACGGCGCGCGAGTACGACGCGTCGCTTACCGACGGCTGCGACGGTGAAACGGTTATTGTGCAGGGTATAATAGACTTGTACTTCGAGGAGGAAAACGGCGACGTGGTACTCGTGGATTACAAGACCGACAGGTGCAAGGATAAAGCGGAACAGAAAAAAATCGCGGACAAATACAAGCGTCAGCTTCGGCTCTACGCGCAGGCGATGGAAAAAATATTAAAAAAACCCGTAAAACATAAATATTTGTATTTATTTTCAGCAAAAAATGTGGTAGAATTAAATCAGTAATAAAAAATGAGGTGAAAGTGATGGCTAATTACGGCAATTTGAATATAAATAAAAGAAAGAAAGGTAGAAAAATCATGGTTGCCGCGATAGTTTTGGTCGTCATTCTTGCCGCCGCGCTGATGTTTATCGGTATCGTAGCGGGCTCCGACGGAGAAAAAATGGAGTACGTGTCGTCCGTCGTGGAAGAAAATACGCGGCTTAAGATGCAGATAAGTGAGCTTAACGACACAATTACAAAAATGCAGACGACGATAGACGATTTAAACGCGCAGCTCGCGGCGCGTCCCACGCCCGTACCGACACCGCCCGCCGCGCCCGATACGGTAATTCCCACCGAGCCGCCGCAGGGTAATATTTCGCCGCGCGGTTCGTTGAGGCAATAAAAAACATTAATTGTACTTGACAATTATGCGGTCGTGTGGTATATTAAAGATAACGAAGGAACGGAAACAAGTCTGTTTCTACCTTTTAAGAGAATTATTTTGTAGAATAATAAACATTCTACCCAATAACCGTCCTATGCCGGTAGGGCGGTTATTTCTTTATTATCACCACAATAAGCAAAAGTAAAATCAGCTGTAATGTTACTTCGCTCATAAGCAATCCTTTCCGAAACAGACCGCCACCGTTCCCGGTTATCTGCCGCTTTCACGGCGTAACAAGTATATCATACAAAATATTGCAATACAATATTTTATTTTTTACATTTTTGATACACAAAAAGAGGGACACTAAATTTAGTGTCCCCCAAATATTTACTTTTAGTGTCCCTGACTGAGATTTGCGATTTCATCTGTAAAGTCTTTATTAATGTCGGAATAGAGTCTGTCGTACTCTTTCTTTAAATTTTCTTCCCAGCTGTAGCAGTCGTCGTAGGACACAAAGAGCTCGCCGTTTTTGGGTTCGCCGCCGTCAAGGTACGATGCGAGCGTAATGTCCGACACCCACGAAAATGACGGTGCTTGCTGCGTGAAGGTCGCCTCATCGACTGTAAGATTTATGTCGAACGCGTTCGCGAGTATTTTCGCGAAGTTGCCGCGTGAGATTTTGTCGTTGTCGGTGAAGCTGTCGACGCCCTTGAAGAAGCCTAAGCCCATCATTCTGCGCGTTTTGTTTTCACAGTAGAAGTCGCAGTTCATGCCCATTATCGAGTAGACGAGCTGTATCGCCTGTGAGTACGTGAGGTCGTCGTCGGGACGGAAGGTGCCGTCCTCGAAGCCGTTTATGACCTTCGCGCCGGCGAGGTAGCCTATCGCGTCACGCGCCCAGTGTTTTTCGGTGTCGGGGAAATTTTTTGAGGCGTAGTCGCCCTTTACCAAAGGACGCAGCATCATTGCCGCTTCCGCGCGCGTGAGTGTGGCGTTGGGGCGGAAGGTGCCGTCGTTGAAGCCGGTGACAATGTTCTTGTCGCTCAGAAGGTGCGTCGCCCGCGCAAGAAATTCGTCGCCGCCGAGGTCGGAGTAAATGGGAGGCTGACCTTCGTACTCCGCGAGTGAGTCCGTGTTGGGCGAGTTATGGTACATATACACTCCCTCCTCGCGCATTTTTTTGTAATCTTCGGGACTTTGTATGTATTTTTTGTATTCCTCGGGCGTTACGGCGTACTTTTTCTCCAAATACTTTAGGAAAAGCGCTTCGTATTTGTCGCTGTAGTCCGTGCCGATCGTGTCGTCGATGCCAAACTCGATGCATTTATCGTCGCGCGCGTAATAATACTTGTTTTCCGCCGTTTTTACCGTTATGGAACGAATGTGCGGTATCATCATTGTAACGTTTTTTAAGCCGTAGTTGTTTATAAAATCCGCGACAGCCTGATAATTGCCCGTTGGAATGTAATTGTACGGATACGTTTCGGATACCTTTATGTTGTTACAGTCGTTTATTACGGCGTAGTCCGCCATGCCGTCAACAACGGCGGAGAAGTACACGTTATCGTCCGAGGGCTCGTCGTAGGACGGGCGGTATTCCGCGCTGCCGTCGTTATGTATAGTCATATGGTACGTGCCGTTAAGCGGCACCATGGAGGTGAAGTTTATGTTGAAGAGCTTGTCGCCGATCATTGTGTACAGAGCAATGTTGCCTATGTCGTCGATGTAATCTGCTCCGTAATACTTTTGGCTGTAAGATACGTCGTGGAAATAATCAACGTATGTTTTTTCGGGATCGATGCCGTAGTCGCGTACCGTCTTGTTCTCGAAGATGTTGTCCTCGTTATATACGGGCATATTCATAACTTCCTCACAGTAATCCTTGCTCGCGAGGCAGTGCTCGTTTAAAAGCTTTTTCGCCTCGTCGGCGGTGAGAAGGTCGTCGGCGAACGCCAACGGCACGAGCGACATGACCATAGCCGCCGCGATAAGCGCGGCAAGTAATTTCCTTATCCTGTTCATAGCAAATCAGCTCCCTTCCTAACCTTCATACACGTATACGTTTGTGTTCGCGTCGCTGCCCTTTGTAAGATCGATGTAGTACTTATCTCCCGCCTTGACGGGCACCTTCACGTTTTTAAGCTGCTCTTTTGTGAGGAGCAGTGAGCCGTCCGCGCGATAAAGACCGAAGTCGCAGTCGTCGAAGCACGATACACGCATATAGCAGTCGCGCGTCACGTTTATCGTGAAGCTTCTCGCTGTCCGCGCCGCGTCGGTAAACGCGGTGTTAAACATATACGACACATTGGGGAAGCTTACGTCACTCGCCTGAACCGCCGTGAACGGCACGGATGCGGCGGCGGCAACAAGAGCCGCCGCGCAATATTTTTTAAAAGCTTTCATTTTTCTACCCTTTCCTTTCCTATAAAAATACATTCCTGTTATCCTTTAAGCAAAAATACGTATCACCGCCGCGCTTTGTCAATCGGCGTAGATGAAAATATTTGTGTCGGCGCGGCTCGCGCTTTGCGCCGTCACGTAATACCCTTCACCCGCTTTGACGGGCACCTTCACGTTTTTAAGCTGCTCTTTTGTGAGGAGCAGTGAGCCGTCCGCGCGGAAGAGAGCAAAGTCACAGTCGTCGAAGCACGATACGCGCATATAGCAGTCGCGCGTCACGTATATAAGGCTGCTCTGTATCTTGTCCGCGCCCGTCTTGGAGAACGCCGGGGAAAACATATAATTCGTGTCGGGGAAGCGTACCCGCGTTTCGTCCGCGTCGGTTTTAGCCGACGGAGCCGCCGCACGCTCGCTTTCAGCTTTCGGCGCGGGAACGTATACGTCCGCGTCCGAGCCGCCGTAATCCGGCTCGTACTCCGCTTCGGTTTCCGTTTCCGCATAATCATCCTCGTCTGTGTAGAAGTAAGAGGTGATATCGTCCGCGTTTTCAGTCTGCTCGTTTTCCGCCGTAGGCGCGTCCGACGCGTTGGGAGTGGGCGCGGGTGAGGGCGTGGATCGCGGTATTTCCTCGTCCGCGTCGTTATCGAGATACGCCGCGCTCGCGTCAACGTCGTCCTTTTTTGGGTCGCTGTTGTCTATCACCCGCGACAGGTCCGGCAAAGTGTCCTTCGCCATCTCGAACCCGAACGCGGTGACGGAGCATACCGTCATGGACAGCGCAAGCATCACTCCCGCCATTTTGAGTGGCAGCGACATACGCTTAAACTCGACTATTTTAAGAAGTCTTTGTTTCAAACTTTGACTGCTCGACATAGCCGTCGTGTACGCGAAGCCGCCCTTACCGCCCTCTATGACCGAGAGCAGCAGCCGTCCGTATGATTTTTTATCGGCTATGTTAAGCACCGACAGCACCGTTTCATCACAGCAAAGCTCGCAGCTGTTGTTTACGGCGTTCTTCATAATATACACGCACGGATTGAACCAGTGCAGCGACGACGCGAATATAGCCGCCAGCTTTACGATAAGGTCGCGGTGCTTAAAATGCGTGACCTCGTGCGTGAATATCATTTCAAGCTCGTCGTCCGTAAAGCGTGTTTGGGGAAGTATTATCACGGGCTTTACCACTCCGAAAAGAAGCGGTGAACGCAAAAGCGCGCTCTTTCTGACCTCTATGTTTTTCTTTACCCCAAGGCGCTCGCGCGTTTTTTTGCACGCCATAAGCGAGCGCACGTCGAGCGTGATTTCGCTTATGTCCTTTAGCGTGCGGCGCGTCCTTACATACGAGTACGCGTTAAAGCCGAGAAGGACAGCCGTACCCGCCGCCCAAACGGCGAATATTATGTACGAAACGTCAAAACCCGCGCTTTTTTGCGGCACAACGCCGCCATCGGCGTACAGCTGTATATTGCTCGGCACCTCGACCGTCACGGCGCGCGGTACCGGAATGAGCTGCTGCATCGGCAGTATAAAGAGCAGTATCGACGTTATGAGGAGCGCGTAGTACCAACGCGCGTATTTGTTTTTCGTCTGCTTATTGAGCGCGGACGCAAGCAGGAACATTATCGTGCCCGATATGCTCATGAGCAGCAGATTATATAAGAAATATGCCATGCCGCGCACCTCCTTACAGCTCGTCAAACCACTTTTTTATATCCTCAATGTCATTCTTACTCGGCTTTTCGCCGCCGTAAAGCGCGGCTAAAAAGTTTTTTACCGAACCCGAATACATGTCGTTTAAAAATTCCTCCGACATACGTTTCTTGTACTCATCCTCCGTAACAAGCGCGCTGTACAGATTGCTCTTTCCGGACTTTGTGACCTCGAGCATCTTTTTGTCGCACAGACGCTTTAAAAAGGTAAGCACGGTTGTGATTTTCCAGTCCTCGTCCGCTTCGTCAAGCAGCCAAGATGCCGATACGGCTTCGCCGCGGCGCCAAATGAGGCGCATGATCTTCATTTCCGACTCGGATATTTTCATTTTTCAAAGCTCCTTTCCTTTTGTTCTACACTGTGTAGTATATTTATATTCTACACGCTGTAGAGCTATTTGTCAACATCTTTTTTCAAAATTTTTAAAAAAAATGAAAAAAATCGAAAAAACGGCTTGACTTAAGCGTTGGTTAATGGTATAATGTCTGTGATTGAACAAGAAGTTCTTTTTTTTATGCTGTAATAAGAGGACTTACATAACGTAAACACGGAGGTGTAAAAAATGAGAGTAAAAATCACATTGGCATGCTCGGAGTGCAAGCAGAGAAACTACAATACAATGAAGAATAAGAAGAACGATCCCGACAGACTTGAGATGAACAAGTACTGCAAGTTCTGCAGAAAGCACACTCTTCATAAGGAAACCAAATAAATTTGATTGATTAAGGATGTGTAAAAAATGGCTGATACAAATTTAGCAAAGACGAAGAAGCAGAGCTTCGGTGTAAGAATGAAGAAGTTCTTCAAGGACACCAAGGCGGAGCTTAAGAAGGTTACATGGCCCACAAAGGAACAGCTTATCCACAACACGGGCGTAATTATAGTTTTCATTATTATAGTTACGATCATCCTGTCCGTACTCGACGTAGCGTTCGCGCAGTTGTTTAAGATGCTGACGAATATACTGTAATTAAAAAGCGCGGAATAATTGTCAGGGAAGGAGAACGGTTATGGCAGGAGATGCAAAGTGGTATGTGGCTCACACATACTCGGGTTATGAAAACAAGGTCAAAGCCAATATCGAAAAATCTGTTGAGAACCGTGGCATGCAGGATTTGATCCTCGACGTGCGCGTACCCACCGAGGACGTTGTCGAGGAGAAGGGCGACACAAAGAAAGTCGTAAAGCGCAAGCTTTTTCCCGGTTACGTCATAGTCAAGATGGTAATGACGGACGAAAGCTGGTATATAGTAAGAAACACGCGCGGCGTGACCGGCTTCGTAGGTCCCGGCTCAAAGCCTGTCCCGCTTTCCGAGGAGGAAGTGGAGAGAATGGGCGTTGAGATAATCCGCATGAAGGATATTGACTTTGCCATAGGTGAAACTGTTTCTATTAAATCCGGCCCCATGGAGGGCTTTTCGGGTACCGTCACGAGCATCAATAACGAAACGCGTAAAATCAACGTCGCCGTTTCGATGTTCGGACGCGAAACTCCCGTTGAGATCGACTATACGCAAGTGGAGCGTATGGACTGATCGAATTAAGGTATGGACGCTTCATCGCGTTTATATATATCCCTCTGGTAACAGTGGGAGAACCCAAAGGGTT
The DNA here is from genome assembly GCA_947585795.1 of uncultured Clostridia bacterium. Classification (GTDB taxonomy): domain Bacteria; phylum Bacillota; class Clostridia; order UBA1381; family UBA1381; genus Hominilimicola. Next base: position 44,951 of record CANPXG010000006.1, on the reverse strand, counting down.
CGCAATTACCACATGCAGCGCGGTATTTTTATCATACGCGGCTGTAAAATTTCAAGGAGGTGGCCATTATGGCACAGAAGGTTGCAGGATACATTAAGTTACAAATTCCTGCCGGAAAAGCAACCCCGGCGCCCCCGGTCGGACCGGCACTCGGTCAGCACGGCGTAAACATTATGCAGTTTGCGAAGGAATTTAACGAAAAGACGGCGAAGGACGCAGGTCTTATAATCCCCGTAGTTATTACGGTGTACGCAGACCGTTCTTTCTCTTTCGTAACAAAGACGCCGCCCGCAGCGGTTCTTATCAAGAAGGCTTGTAAGATCGAAAGCGGCAGCGGCGTTCCCAACAAGACAAAGGTAGCCACGATCTCAAAGGCCGATCTGCAGGCTATCGCGGAGCAGAAGATGCCCGACCTTAACGCGGGAAGCATAGAAGCGGCTATGAGTATGATAGCCGGTACCTGCAGAAGCATGGGCGTTCTTATCGGAGATTAATTTGTTAAGTGAAGTGGGAGAGATGTAAAAATCTTGTCTGACCACGAAGGAGGAAAGAAATGTTTAGAGGAAAGAAATATCAAGACAGCGTAAAGCTCGTTGAAAAGTCGAAGCTTTACGACACAAACGAGGCTATGGATCTCGTTACAAAGACAGCCAAGGCTAAGTTTGACGAAACTGTTGAGGTCCACGTAAGACTGGGCGTTGACTCAAGACACGCCGACCAGCAGGTAAGAGGCGCGATCGTGCTTCCGCACGGTACGGGTAAGACCGCGAAGGTGCTCGTGTTCGCGAAGGGTCCCAAGGCTGACGAGGCTCAGGCAGCCGGCGCTGACTACGTTGGTGAAGCGGAGCTCGTACAGAAGATACAGGGTGAAAACTGGTTCGACTTCGACGTTGTCGTAGCAACTCCCGACATGATGGGCGTTGTGGGACGTTTGGGTAAGATTTTAGGTCCTAAGGGACTTATGCCGTCACCGAAGGCGGGTACGGTAACGATGGACGTTACGAAAGCCGTTAATGAGATCAAGGCAGGTAAGGTCGAGTACAGACTCGATAAGACCAACATAATCCACTGCCCGATAGGTAAGGCTTCGTTCGGCGCCCAGAAGCTTCAGGAGAACTTTGACGCGCTTATCGGTGCTATCATAAAGGCTAAGCCTGCTGCGGCGAAGGGACAGTACCTGAGAAGCGTCGTTGTGGCTTCGACAATGGGTCCCGGCATCAAGATCAATCAGGCTAAGCTGGGCTAAAAAACAGCTTGACAAAATGTATCATAAATGGTATAATACTGTTTGTTGATAAATCCGTAGACAGTAGGCGGCGGCGAAAGCCGTGTAAGACCAACCGAGGGTGTAATTAGTATAAAAATGATACTATGGCTCTTTGCGTCTACGGCAAAGAGCCTTCTTTATTTACGTAATGAAGGCATATTTATCCGAAAATACAGGAGGTGAAACAAAATATGCCAAGTGAAAAGGTATTGGAAGCAAAGAAAGCACAGGTTGCCGAAGTTGCCGACTTGTTGAAGGCGGCTCAAACGGGTGTGATCGTCGATTATCGCGGTCTTACCGTTGAAGAGGATACAGACCTTCGCGCGAAATTGAGAAACGCGAACGTAAAGTACTTCGTAATGAAGAATACGCTTCTTCTCCGTGCGGCGAAGGAGGTAGGTCTTGACGCTCTTGAGGAGGTCCTTCACGGTCCGACGGCGATAGCGGTATCGTCCGAGGACGCGGTAGCGCCCGCGAAGGTGATCGCGGATTTTGCGAAGGGTAATGACAAGCTCGAAATAAAGTCAGGCTTTATGGACGGTGCTGTTATGACTCTCGATGAAATCAAGAAGCTCGCGGCTACGCCGAATATGGAAACGTTGATAGCGAAGATGATGGGAAGCCTCAACTCACCCATATCTTCTCTCGCGAGATTACTTTCAACTATCGTCGAGGGCGGAGTTGAAATGGTTGATTTAGCCGCAAATAAGGCGGGTGAAGCAGCCGAAAAGGAGGAGGCTCCCGCTGAGGAGGCTGCACCTGTAGAGGAAAAGGCAGAGGAAGCTGCACCCGCAGAGGAGGCTCCCGTAGAGGAAAAGGCTGAGGAAGCAGCTCCCGCAGAGGAGGCTGCTCCGACAGAAGAAAAGGCGGAGGAAGCTCCGGCTGAGGAAACAGCAGAAGATGCTGAGTAAGTTAGGAAACACGTTAAATCAAATAGGAGGAAAATAAAATGGCAGATTTGAATGCAATTCTTGATTCGATCAAGGAATTAAAGTTACTTGAAGTAGCTGAATTGGTAAAAATGATGGAAGAAGAGTTCGGCGTAAGCGCTGCTGCTCCCGTAATGGTAGCGGGCGCTGCAGGTGAAGGCGGCGCGGCTGCTGCCGAGGAAAAGAGCGAATTCGACGTTGTACTCGCTGAGGCGGGCGCGTCCAAGCTCGGTGTAATTAAGGTAGTAAGAGAGCTTACAGGTCTTGGTCTTAAGGAAGCTAAGGCTCTTGTTGACGGCGCACCCAACACCGTTAAGGAAGCCGTTGCCAAGGAAGAGGCTGAGAGCATTAAGGCTAAGCTTGAGGAAGCCGGCGCTAAGGTAGAATTGAAGTAATTTGCTCTGATTTTATCTGTCAAGGAGTGTATTATGACCATAGACGTATCGGCGATACTTAAGGAAACGGGCGGAAGGATAGACATTGACGATAACGTTATGCTGTCCGACACGGATTTTCTCGGCGGGACGTATCATTTCAGTGAACCGGTCAGGATAAAGGGACATATTTCAAACAACGGCAAATCGCTTATATTAAAAGCGCTGTGCGAGGGCAGTATGACTACCCAATGCGCGCGGTGCGCCAAAAGTATAAACGTGCCCGTGAGCTTTGAGATAGACGAGAACCTTATCCGCGAAGATAGCGGCGAGGCGGAGGACATAGCGCCCGACGGCGACGCTGTCATTTTCGGCGGCGCCGAGATCGACATGACTGATATATTAGCCGACAGCTTTCTTATGAACATAGAGGGAAAGTATCTTTGCAGCGAGGACTGCAAGGGACTTTGTCCCATATGCGGCAAGGATCTCAACGAGGGAGAATGTGACTGCTCAAAGGATAATATCGATCCGAGATGGTCAGCGCTTTTGGATATTATGAACAAGGATAATAATTGAAACAGTCAGAGAGAATTATGGAGGTGTAATTATGGCAGTACCCAAGGGTAAAGTTTCAAAAGCCAGAAGAAATAAAAGACGCGCCAATTGGAAGCTTTCCGTGCCCAACATGGTAAAGTGTCCTCAGTGCGGTGAATTTAAGATGCCTCATAAGGTTTGTAAGTTCTGCGGATATTACAACGGTAAAGAAGTTATAAAAGTTGAGGATTGATTCGGCTTGCAATAATAAAAAAAGAATGTCTTTGACATTCTTTTTTTATGCAAAAAACATGGACAAACGGTATGTATTTGTGTTAATATTTAATATATTATGTAATATTATGAAAAACGGCGGTGAATAAACGAAAATGGGGACGGAAAATATACACGAGCATCACAGAGAACGCATGCGTAAGGACTTTTCTCACGGAGGCTTCGCCAATTGGCACGAGCATAAAGCGCTCGAATACATGCTGCAGTACGTCATACCGCGCGTCGATACGAACGGTTTGGCGCACGAGCTTATAAACAAATGCGGCGGCTTCGCGGAGGTGTTTCGCGCGCCGAAGGAGGTGCTTATGAGCATAAAAGGAGTTGGTGAGAAAACCGCGTCGTTTTTGAGTATGCTCGGCGAGTTTGTAAAATACTACAACGGTGTCAGATTTGAAGCGCACAGACGCGAGCTGGACGACGAAACCTGCCGCGACTACCTTTTAAATCTTTTTGACGGGAAACGCCGCGAATATCTTTGTATCATTTGCCTGGACGAGAATAAGCGCATAATATATCATGAGCTGCTTTTTGAGGGCAGCTTCGAGAGGATGGACGTAGACCTTATGAAGCTGATACGCGTCGCGGTGCAGTACGACACGCCGTATATAATACTGTCGCACAACCACCCAAGCGGCATAGCCAAACCGTCCCGCCTTGACATTACGACAACGACGTATATTCAGGGGATATTCTCGTACATCGGAGTGGAGATACTTGACCATATAATCGTCGCGCGCGGCGAATGTTACAGTATGCGCGACAATCACGACCTCATACAAACGAAAAATATAATAAATGACGAGGAGTAAGCTTTTTGCGGCGTTATTTGCGCGCGGTTTTGAGGTTATTTTACACAAAACAACAAGAATAAAGCCAAGTATATTTTGGTGTTTGGCGGTATTGACTTTATCAAAGTGATGTGGTAGTATATTCTATTATAGATAAAACCGTTGATATATTCATAAAAGATATGGAGGCAAAAGAATGGCAAAGGTTGCAATAATGGGCTACGGCACTGTCGGAAGCGGCGTTTACGACATAATAAAAAACAACGCCGACCACCTCAGCCGCAGCGTGGACGGAGAAAAGATAGAGCTTAAATATATACTCGATATACGCGACTTTCCCGACCACCCCGAGCCTAACCTTTTCACTAAGGAATTTAACGATATTTTAAACGACGGCGAGGTAACGGTAGCCGCCGAGGTGATGGGCGGACTCCACCCCGCTTACGAGTTTACGAAGGCGCTTTTGGAAGCCGGTAAGAGCGTTGTGACGTCGAATAAGGAGCTTGTCGCGACATACGGCACGGAGCTTCTTGAGATAGCGCGCGAAAAGAACGTAAACTACTTGTTTGAGGCGAGCGTGGGCGGCGGAATACCTATCATAAGACCTATGCACCAGTGCCTCACGGCAAATAATATAGTGAAGATCGCCGGTATACTGAACGGCACAACGAATTATATATTGGATCAGATGATACGCAAGGGCAAGACGTTTGAAACGGCGTTAAAGGACGCGCAGGCAAAAGGCTTCGCGGAGCGTAACCCCGCCGCTGACATCGAGGGACACGACGCTTGCAGGAAAATAGCGATACTCGCGTCGCTCGCGTCGGGTAAGTTTGTCGATTACAGCGACATCGATACCGAGGGCATAACCGCTGTAACTCTTGACGACGTTAAGTACGCCGCGGCTATGGACTCCGTTATAAAGCTTATCGGCTACGCCGAGTTCGGTGAGGACGGCAAGGTGTACTCAATAGTGTCGCCTATGGTCATAAAGAGCGACAGCCCGCTTTCCGGCGTTGACGGAGTATTTAACGCGATATTGGTAACGGGCGACTGCGTCGGCGACGTTATGTTCTACGGCAAGGGCGCGGGCAAGCTGCCGACGGCGAGCGCCGTGACGGCGGACATAGTGGACGCGGTAAAGCACAGAGAACGCAGCAAGAAAATCTTTTGGGAGAAACCGTCCGGCACCATTATGGCAGGCAAGGACTCCCGCAAGTTCAGGTACTTTATAAGAACGAACGATAACGCGGAGAATATTCGCGGCATATTCGGCAAGTGCGAGTTTGTGGATAATCTCATAAGCGGCGAGTCGGCGTTCGTTACAGAGCCGCTTACAAGCTCCGAAGCGGAGGATAAAACGGCTCGGCTTCGCGACGTTGTGACGAAGCTGCGCGTAATGGCGTGACGAAAAATAAGATTGCCCGACGGATAGCTTTTCCGCGGCGACTGTTATATGAAAACAAAAAAGGAAGGAATAAAAAATATGGCACTTATAGTTCAAAAGTACGGCGGCACATCCGTTAAGGACGCTCAAAGAGTGATGAATGTCGCGAAACGTATTACGGACGCGTATAAGGCGGGAAACAACGTTGTGGTTGCGGTCAGCGCCCAGGGCGACACGACCGACGACCTTATCGAAAAGGCGAAGGAGATAAACCCCGACGCGTCGAAGCGCGAAATGGATCAGCTCCTTGCGACGGGTGAACAGATATCCATATCGCTTTTGGCTATGGCAATAGAAAAAATCGGCTGTCCGGTAATCTCGTTTACGGGCTGGCAGGCGGGCGTAAAGACCGATTCCAAGTACGGTTCGGCGAGAATTAAGACTATTGATACCGAGAGAATACAGAACGAGCTTGACCGCAAAAGAATCGTGATAGTGGCGGGCTTTCAGGGAATAAACAAGTACGACGACATAACGACGCTCGGACGCGGCGGTTCGGACACGTCGGCAGTCGCTCTCGCGGCGGCGCTTCACGCGGACGTGTGCGAGATATACACCGACGTTGACGGCGTGTACACTGCCGATCCGAGAATTTGTCCAAACGCGTATAAGCTTGAGGACATTTCCTACGACGAAATGCTGGAGCTTGCGTCTTTGGGCGCGAACGTGCTTCATAACAGAAGCGTTGAGATGGCGAAGAAATATAATGTTAAACTGTCTGTAAGATCAAGTCTTAATAATAACGAAGGCACTTATGTTAAGGAGGTAGACGAAGTGGAAAAGATGCTCGTAAGAGGTGTAGCAAGAGATAATGATGTCGCGAGAATAGCGCTTTGCGGCGTGGAAGATACTCCGGGTAAGGCGTTTACGGTTTTCCGTATGCTTGCCAAGCACGGAATAAGCGTGGATCTTATCATTCAGTCTATAGGAAATAACGGTAAGAAGGACATAAGCTTCACCGTAACGGAGGCTGATCTGCAGCCCGTTTTGGACCTCCTCGAGGAGCATAAGGCGTCGATAAACGCCACGGAGGTCAAGTGGACAAAGGACGTTTCAAAGGTGTCGATAGTCGGCGCGGGTATGGTAAACAATTCCGGCGTTGCCGCGACAATGTTTGAAGCGCTTTATGACGCGCATATAAACATAAACATGATCGCCACGTCGGAGATAAAGATCTCCGTGCTCGTGGACAGAAAGGACGCGGAAGCGGCTGTTGTGGCTATACACGACAAGTTTATGCTGAAATAAAAAACCGAACAGGGAAGTGAACCACAAGGACGTGTTTCAAGTCGGACAGATCCGGCTTTCGGGCGCGGTCTTGTGGTTTCATACTGTAAATATGATGTTTTGAACAGGAGAAACCGAGTGGAGGATAAAATTTTAGGCAGGAACCCCGTGGCGGAAGCGCTGCGCTCCGGACGCGCGATAGATAAGATACTCGTAAAAAAAGGTGCTTACGAGGGCTCGATCGTCCCGATAATAAAAAAAGCGAAGGACGCGGGCGTAGTCATACAGGAGGTCGACAGGGCGAAGCTTGACGCGGTTGCCGAAGGGAAAAGCCACCAGGGCGTGATCGCATACGTGAGCGCTTACGAATACGTGAGCGTGAAGGATATTTTGGCGAAGGCGCGCGGCAAGGGTGAGCCGCCGTTTGTGATCATATGTGACAAAATAACGGATCCGCATAATTTGGGTGCGATTTTGCGTACAGCGAACTGCGTCGGCGCGCACGGCGTGATAATACCGAAACGCGGCAGTGTCGGACTTAACAGCATCGTCGCAAAAACGTCGGCGGGCGCGGTCGAGTACACTCCCGTGGCGAAGGTGACAAATATAGCGATGACGTTAGACGAGCTTAAAAAGGAAGGAATGTGGATAGCCGCCGCCGATATGGACGGTGAGGAAATGTACAAAACCGACCTCACAGGTTCGCTTGGTATAGTGATCGGAAGCGAGGGCGGCGGTATTTCAAGACTCGTTAAGGAGAAGTGTGATTTTATAGCGAGTATACCGATGTCGGGCGAAATAAATTCGCTTAACGCGTCCGTCGCCGCCGCTGTGCTGATGTATGAGGCGGTAAGACAGAGGCGTGCGCGTCCGCACGCCGTCTGAAAGCTACGCTTTCAGCCAATTTCAGAATTGAGAAGATAAAAAAGTTCCCGAGGAAACTTTTTTATCATTGATGTTTGCTGACGCACATGTCGTCATCAAACCATACGAAACGGCATAAAGCCGTTCCGTACACGCGCAATACTGCGTTTGTAGGGGCGGATATTATCCGCCCGCGGGATGTACGAGGCGGTAAGGCAGAGGAAAGGAGAAAAAGCATGAAAGCAGTTGTAACCGTAGTAGGTAAGGACAAAAAAGGAATAATCGCGCGCGTAAGCGGCGTACTGTTCGAGAACGACATAAACATACTCGACATATCCCAGACGATAATGCAGGATATGTTCACTATGATAATGCTCGTGGACCTGGAGGGCTCCGAGCTTGCCGTAAAGCAGCTTACCGACAAGCTGCATATCATAGAAACCGATATGGATCTGTCTATCCATGTACAGCGCGAAGAAATATTTGATTCTATGCACAGAATATAAGCGGAGGTTTTAACTATGATCAATCCGTTTGAAATAATAGAAACAATAAACATGATAGACAAGGAAAACCTTGACATCAGAACAATAACAATGGGTATATCGCTCAAAAGCTGCGCGGGACCCGACATAGACGTTGTGTGCGGCAAGGTGTATAAAAAGATAACGACGCTCGCGAAAGACCTCGTAAAGGTCGGCGGCGACATAGAAACACAGTTCGGCATACCCATTATAAACAAACGCATATCCGTAACGCCCGTCGCGACGCTCGTTGACGCGCTCGACGAGCCGACCGTTGAAAAGGCGGTCATGATAGCGAAAACGCTGGACAAAGCGGCAAAGACCGTCGGAGTGGATTTTATCGGCGGCTACAGCGCGCTGGTGCATAAGGGCTATACCGAAGGTGAGAAGGTACTTATCAAGTCGATTCCGCGCGCGCTTGCGGAAACGGATCTCGTATGCTCGAGCGTCAACGTCGGCTCCACACGCGCCGGAATAAATATGGACGCGGTGAAGCAGATGGGCGAAACCGTGAAGGAGGCGGCTCTAAAGACAGCCGACACGCAAGGCTTCGCGTGCGCGAAGCTCGTCGTGTTCTGCAACGCCGTCGAGGACAATCCGTTCATGGCGGGCGCGTTCCTCGGCGAGGGAGAGGGCGAATGTGTGATAAACGTCGGCGTTTCGGGACCGGGCGTTGTGAAATGCGCGCTTGAAACGGTAAAAGGCGAGCCGTTTGGCGTGGTAGCCGAAACGGTCAAAAAGACCGCGTTCAAAATCACGCGTATGGGACAGCTTGTGGCGCAGGAAGGGTCGAAGCGCTTGGGCGTACCGTTCGGAATAGTGGACTTGTCGCTCGCGCCGACTCCGGCTGTAGGCGACAGCGTCGCGTATATATTAGAGGAAATGGGACTTGAAAAATGCGGCACCCACGGTACGACAGCCGCGCTCGCGCTCCTAAACGACGCGGTCAAAAAGGGCGGCGTAATGGCGTCCGGCTACGTCGGCGGACTGTCGGGCGCGTTTATACCGGTGAGCGAAGACGCGGGCATGATAAGCGCGGCAAAGGAAGGCGCGCTCACGATCGAAAAGCTTGAAGCCATGACGTGCGTATGCTCTGTGGGACTTGACATGATAGTCATTCCCGGCGACACGTCCGCCGCGACAATATCGGCGATAATCGCCGACGAGGCGGCGATAGGCATGGTAAACTCCAAAACGACGGCTGTAAGAGTAATACCCGCGCCCGGTAAAAAAGAGGGCGACGTCGTGGAGTTCGGCGGACTGCTCGGTACGGGACCGGTAATGCCGGTGAAACGGTATTCGAGCGAGGAATTTATAAACCGCGGCGGACGTATCCCCGCACCGCTGCAGAGCTTGAAAAATTAAGGGTCTCGTTCACCTTATGGTGGGCGGCGCATCTCGTGAGCCTCTCCTTTGCTACGGCGTTTGTTGCTACGCAACACGCCTACAACACGCGGAGCGTGCTGTTCACTTGAGGAGAGGTGGCATCGCGAAGCGATGACGGAGAGGTGGCAATAAAACAAAACCACCTCTCAGTCACACTACGTGTGACAGCTCCCCTCAAGGGGAGCCACACGCTTGCGTGTGGTAGGCGTGTTCGCTTGCGAACAAACGCCGTAGTAAGGGGAGCCTCACTGTAGGGGCGGATATTATCCGCCCGTAGACAATATATAACCATCGTATGGGCGGTAACAACCACCCACAAAAAAAGGAGATGCTTTCATAATGGAAGACTTGATCATGAAAATAATCGACATTGAGGACAGAGCGCAGGAGGTTATCCGCGACGCGAAAAAAGCCGATATGGAGCTTGACAATCGCGTAAAGAGCGAATCACAGAAGCTGCGCGAGGATATTGAAAAAAAGGTAGAGGAAAAGAACGTTACCGTAAAGCACATCGAGGAAGAGGAAGCGGATAAAAAGATAGAGCAGATAAATGCCGATACCGAAAAACATCTGTCCGAGCTTAGTGAAAAGTACGAGAGCAACAAGGACAAATGGGTTAAAAACATCGTTTCGGACATAATAGGCAGATAGAGAAGGTGATTGCGTAATGAGTGCCGAATACAGTGCCGTCGCCGCGAAGCTCAAGGCGATGCACGCAAGGTTTTTGACGCGTAACGACTACGAGGAACTGCTTGCGAAAAAAAGCGTGACCGACATATGCGCCTACCTAAAATCCACCGCCGGTTACGGCGGCGTGCTTGCCGAGGTGAACGAGCGCAGCATACACCGCGGTCAGATGGAGCTGCTTTTGGAACAGAACCTCATGGACGAGTACGCGAGCCTTTACAACTTCGTTGACGGCTCCAAGCGCGCCATGCTGGAATTTTGGTTTATGCGCTACGAGATAGACTTTTTAAAGCGCGAGATACAGTATATATACACGCACGAGGCGCGCAGCAGCGACGAGGTGAACCAAGGCAGGTTCGAGGCGTTTTTTGAAACGCATACGAAGATAAACCGTGAGATAATGAATAACGCGCGCTCCTTGTCCGACTGTATAGAAGCGTGCGCCGACACGCCGTATGCGGAAACGTTAAAACGCGCCCAAAGCCTTGAAGCGGACTTCTTTTCAATAGGAATGATGCTCGACTCGTACTGCTGCGAAAGCATATGGCGCGCGATAAACAGAAATTTGGACGACGAGCAGAAAAAGCTTTTCCATAAACTCGAGGGCAGTAAAACGGATATGCTCAACCTGATTTGGATATACCGAGGCAAGAAGTACTTTAACTTCCCGAGTGAGATAATTTTCACCTATTTGCTTCCCGTCCGATACGCACTTTCGGGCGACGTAATAAAACAGCTCGTGAGAACGGAGAGCGCGGAAAAATTTGTCGAGCTCGTAAGGACTTCCACCCGCTACGGAGATTTGTTCGAGGGGTGCGAGGGCGACCGTTTTCCCGAGGAAAACTACAGAGCCATATACAATCGGCTGTCAAAGAACATATTTGTGGGCCACAGCCAATCTATGGTCGCGATATACGCTTACCTCTACTTAAAAGAGGTAGAGCTTAACAATATTACCACCATAATCGAGGGTATAAGATACAGCCTGAACGCTGACTATATCCGCGGTCACGTGGGCATTTAGCGGAGGAGGTAAAAAATGGCTATAACGAAGATGAAAGCCGTCACAGTCGCGGGACAGATAAACGAGTTTGACCGCATCGTGGAAAAGTATGTGTACGGCAGGGATATTCATCTTGAAAACGCGATGTCCGTCATTACGAACAGCGGCAGGATCACGGGTTTTGAAGACGATAACGAGTACGATGAAATCGCGAAATCCGCGCTGAACATTCTGCGCCTTGCAAACCGCAGCGCGGACAAAAACAAGCTCGCTCCGGAAAGTATGACACCGGACGATATGCGTGATTTTTTGAATAAAGTAAACGCCGACATTGAAAACGAGCGCCGGCGTGACGAGGAGCTTAACGGAAAAATCAGCGCGAATGACGAGATGATCGGTCAGATGAGCCTTATGACCTCGGTGGAGGCGGACTTGTCGAAGCTTTTCAAGATGGAATTTATACATTGTAAATTCGGTCGAATACCGAAGGCGGGTTACAAGACGCTTGTGACGTACCTTAACGACATTGAGGCGTTTTTCGTGCCAACAAGTGAGGACGCGTCGGACATATGGGGTTTTTACTTCTCACCGCTTTTAAAGGAAAACAAAATAGACGAGGTTTTTAATTCCCTCTACTTTGAAACGGTGGAAATTTCAACCGTACAGACCGGTACACCGCTTGAGATAAAGAAGCGGCTCGAAAACGAGAACCGCGGCTTAAAAGCGCAGCTTGAGGAAAACAGTAAAAAAACGTCCGACATGCTTTCGAGCGCCACGGACACGTTAAGCGGCATATACAACCTCGCACAAAAGCGCTGCCGCTTCTCACAAATACGCCGTAACGCGGTGCACGGCGACATGTTTTTCTACGTTGTGGGCTGGATGGAGGAAAAGGACGCGCGCGCACTTGAAAAGGAGATAAACGCGTCCGACGACGTTGTAATGTTCTACATTGAGGACGCGGAGAACGTCAAGAACATACAGCCGCCGACGAAGCTTAAAAACAACCGCGTATTCAAACCGTTTGAGATGTTTGTCAAGATGTACGGACTTCCCAGCTATAACGAGATAGATCCCACGCCGATACTCGCGATAACGTATATACTGTTTTTCGGAATAATGTTCGGCGATGTCGGTCAGAGCCTTATACTCGCGATCGCGGGATTTGTGGTCTACAAGGTCAGGAAATGGGACCTCGGCGGTATTATCGGTATGGTCGGCGTAGCGGGAATTATAAGCGGATTTATATACGGCAGCTTCTTCGGAAACGAGGAAATAATACCGAAGCTTTTCGGAATAACCACGATCAAGCCTATGGAAAACATAATGCCGCTGCTTATCGGTACGGTATGTATGGGCGGAATTACGATAATCATGGGTATAGCGCTTAACATTATAAACATGATAAAGGCGAAAAACATAGGTGAGGCGCTGTTCGGACATAACGGAGCCGCGGGCGCGCTGTTTTACATTACCGTGGTGCTGTTCGCGGTGAACATGCTCGCGGGACTTAAAATTCCGGGCTTTGTATTCGCGGTGATGCTCATACTTTCGCTTCTTGCGATGTACTTGTCCGAGCCGCTGACACGGCTTATCGAGGGAAAGAAAAATTTGTTCCCGTCGGGCGGAATGTTCTTTGTGGAAAGCTTTTTTGAGCTGTTTGAGGTAATACTGAGCTTCTGCACGAACACAATATCGTTCCTGAGAATAGGCGCGTTTGCCGTTATCCACGTCGGCATGATGATGGCGGTATCGTCGCTCGCTTCGGGCGGCGGCGTGGGCGGCGCGATAGTGACCGTTGTCGGCAACGCCATAGTAATGGTACTCGAGGGACTTATCGTCGCGATACAGGTGCTTCGTTTGGAATATTACGAAATGTTCTCGCGTTACTTCTCGGGACGCGGTAAAGAGTTCGTTTCGATAAAAGATGAATAAAAATGCAATTTGGAGGTAATTAAACATGAACACAGTAATGACAATTTTGATGGCTTTGGTAGCTTTGACGGTTATCGTTCCGATAGTTATGTACTACGGAACGGGTAAGAGAAAGGGCAAGGAGTGCCTTTTGATGAACGCGATCTCATTCTTCTCCGTGATAGGTGTAGGCATGATATGCATGCTTGGCGGCGGCGTGAGCGCGCTTGCCGCGGGTGAGGAAGCAGGTCTTACCGTGGGTGAGGGACTTAAGTTTATCGGCGCGGCGCTTTCGACCGGACTTAGCGGCGTGGGCGGCGGTATCGCCGTATCGTCGGCAGCGTCGGCGGCTATCGGTGCGATGAGCGAAAACGAGAAAATCATGGGTAAAACGCTTATATTCGTCGCACTTGCCGAAGGTATCGCGCTTTACGGTCTTGTAATTTCATTTATGATTTTGAACGCGTAAGGCGGGAGCAAAACGATGAAAATGTATCTTATCAGCGACAATATCGACACGCTTATCGGTATGCGTCTTGCCGGCATAGACGGCTGCGTGGCGCACGAGAGCGAGGAAATTATCGCTCATACCGAAAAAGCTGTCGCGGACGCGGAGCTTGGTATTCTTATATACACGGAAAAGGCGGCTGCCACGGTAAAGGACTACCTTAACAATTTGAAGCTCACGCTGCACACGCCGCTTATAATCGAAATACCCGACCGTCACGGCAGCCGTGACATAGCGGAAAGCATAAACAGCATGGTCCGAGAATCTATAGGACTTAAGCTGTAGGGAGGTAATGACATTGGAGAGTAATAACTTAACGGAAAAGCTTAATATATTCACGTCGCTCGTTTTAAAGGACGCGACAGCGAAGAGGGAGAAGCTTATAGAGGATGTTGAAAAGGAGTACGCCGAGAGGATAGACGAAAAGGAAAACGAGCTTTTGCAAAACGCGTATGACAACATACAGCATACCATACAGGACGCGCGTAAGGACGCGAACGAGCGCGTGCTGCACGCGGAGATAGACTCAAAGAAGAAGCTTATAATGAAGCGTGAGGAAATAATCGAGGACGTTATGCGCGGCGCGAAGGAGGAGCTTGTAAAGTTCACCCAAAGCGGCGAATACGAAAAATGGCTTCTCGGTAAAATAGAGAACGCGCTTACGGAGGTAGGCAAGGGTTCAAAGACGGTTTATATATCGTCCGACGACCTCGGCTTTAAGGAAAAAATCGAGAGTTTGTCGGACACGGCGCGCCTTAACGTCGAAGCGTCGCCCGAGCACGATTTTATCGGCGGCGCGAAGGTTTTGAATACTGACAGGAAGGTAGCTGTCGATTATTCGTTTAAGGAGATGCTTGCGGAGCAAAAGCAGGTATTTTTGCAAAGCAGCGGACTGGCTTTAAGCTGAGAATACCGATATAAAGGAAAGGAATGAGCGCACATGGCGAATACAGAAGGTCGGATATTCGGAATAAACGGTCCCGTTGTCACAGTAAAAGGCTCCGACGCCTTTGAGATGCAGGAAATGGTATACGTGGGAAACGAGGAGCTTATAGGTGAGGTAATAGGCGTAACGCGTGACACGACGATAGTACAGGTTTACGAGGAAACAACGGGACTTAAAAAGGGTGAAAGCGTGGTAGGCACGGGCGGACCGCTGTCGATCACACTGGCGCCCGGCATAATCTCCAACATATTCGACGGTATAGAAAGACCGCTTAAGGACATACGCAATCTTTCCGGCGCGTTTGTCGAGCGCGGACTGAAAGTAAGCAATCTCGACGAGGAAAAAATGTGGAACGTCACCGTCAAAGCCAAGGCGGGCGACTATGTAACGGGCGGCGAGGTGATCGCCGTCACGCAGGAAACGAACCTCATCGAGCACAGAATAATGATACCGCCCGGAGTAAACGGCACCATAGACTGGATAGCAGACAGCGGCGGATACAAAATTTCGGACGTCATCGCCAAGGTCAAATCGGGCGAGGGAGTTACGGACGTTACGATAAAGCAAAAATGGCCTATAAAAAAAGCGCGTCCCTACAGCGAGCGTCAAAGCATTTCAAGACCGCTTGTAACGGGACAGCGAGTTATAGACGCGATGTTCCCGCTTGCTAAGGGCGGCGCGGCGGCAATACCGGGCGGTTTCGGCACGGGCAAGACCATGACGCAGCATCAGCTTGCGAAGTGGTGCGACGCGGACATAATCGTGTACATCGGCTGCGGTGAGCGCGGCAACGAAATGACGCAGGTACTGGACGAATTTTCGGAGCTTATCGACCCGAAATCGCAGCGTCCGCTGCTCGACAGAACTGTGCTTATCGCGAACACGTCAAACATGCCCGTTGCGGCACGTGAGGCGAGTATTTACACGGGCGTAACGCTTGCGGAATATTACCGTGACATGGGTTACGACGTGGCGCTTATGGCGGACTCCACATCGAGATGGGCTGAAGCCTTGCGCGAGATCTCAGGCAGACTTGAGGAAATGCCCGCCGAGGAAGGCTTTCCCGCCTACCTCGCGTCAAGACTTTCACAGTTTTACGAAAGAGCCGGCTACGTGACGAACCTTAACGGCAGCGAAGGCTCGGTATCCATAATCGGCGCGGTATCGCCGCAGGGCGGCGACTTTTCCGAGCCCGTAACACAGAACACAAAGCGTTTTATACGCTGTTTCTGGGCGCTTGACAAGAGCCTTGCTTACGCGCGCCACTACCCCGCGATACAGTGGCTCACAAGCTACAGCGAGTATATTGACGAGCTTGACGACTGGTACAAGATGAACGTCGCGCATAATTTCATGGAGAAGCGTAACCGCATAATGGCTATTCTGCAGGAGGAAAGCAGCCTCATGGAGATAGTAAAGCTTATCGGCGCGGACGTTCTGCCGGACAGTCAGAAAGCGACGCTTGAAGTCGCGCGCGCGATAAGAACCGGATTTTTACAGCAGAACGCGTTCCACAAGGACGACACCTACGTTCCTCTCGAGAAACAGAACAGAATGATGGACGTAATATTGCTGTTCGACAAACGTATCAGACAGTGCGTCGATAAGGGAATAGTGTTGTCAAAGGTGAGCGAAAGCGGCATTGCCGACGACATAATCAGAATTAAGTACAGTATCGGCAACGAAAATATAGACGCTCCGTTCAAGGCACTTGAGGACAAAATCAATCAAACCTTTGACAAGATAATATTTGAACGCGTGGAATAGACAGCGGAATGGAGGACTATTATGGCTATAGAATATATGGGACTTAATAATATTCAAGGACCTTTGGCTGTCATAGACGGCGTTGACGACACATTTTACGAGGAAATGGTAACGGTGACGCTGGACAGCGGCGAAAAACGCATAGGACGCGTCATCGAAATTTCCGGCGACAAAGCGGTCATACAGGTTTTTGAAGGCACTTCAAACCTGTCGCTTACGAATACGAAAACAAAATTCATGGGTGAGCCGATGCGTCTGCCGCTGTCGAAGGAAATGCTTGGCAGAACGCTTGACGGCATAGGCAGACCGATAGACGGCTTGGGCGACTATTTTGCCGACGAGGTACGCGACGTGAACGGACAGCCGATAAACCCCGTTTCGAGAGAATACCCCAACAACTTCATACAAACGGGTATCTCCTCGATAGACTGTCTTGCGACGCTTATACGCGGACAGAAGTTGCCCATTTTCTCCGGTGACGGTATGCCGCACGACGAGCTTGCGATGCAGATCGCGCGCCAGGCGAAGGTTGTTGACAGCGGCGACGAAAACGGCGACAGCTTCGCGATAGTTTTCGCGGCGATGGGCGTAAAGCACGACGTGGCGAACTACTTCAAAAAATCGTTCGAGGAAAGCGGCGTGCTCGGCAAGGTCGTAATGTTTTTAAACCTTTCAAACGATCCCGTCGTAGAACGAATAATAACACCGCGCTGCGCGCTTACGGCGGCGGAATACCTTGCGTTCAAGCACGATATGCACGTGCTCGTAATACTTACGGACATGACCTCCTACGCGGAGGCTTTGAGAGAAGTATCGTCGTCAAAGGGTGAGATACCGTCGAGAAAGGGCTTCCCCGGTTACCTCTACTCCGACCTTGCCTCGATCTACGAGCGCGCGGGCATCATAAAGGACGCAAAGGGCTCCGTGACGCAGGTACCGATTTTAACGATGCCGAACGACGACATCACACACCCCGTACCCGACCTCACGGGTTACATCACCGAGGGACAGATAGTTTTGGGCAGGGATCTGAGCCTTAAAGGCGTGTACCCGCCCGTATCGATACTCCCGTCCCTGTCAAGACTTATGAAGGACGGTATAGGCGAGGGCTTTACGAGGGAGGATCACCCCGACCTTTCAAACCAGCTCTTCGCGTCGTACTCAAAGGTTGAGGACGCGAAAAGTCTTGCGTCGGTCATAGGTGAGGATGAGCTTTCGGAGATGGATAAGAAGTATATCGCCTTCGGCAAGGCGTTTGACGAGAAATTTCTCGCGCAGAGCCGTGACGATAACAGAAGCATCGAGGACACGCTCGACCTCGGTTGGGAGCTTTTGGGTATGCTTCCCAAGAGTGAGCTTGACAGAGTGAGCGACCAAATGCTTGAAAAATATTACAAGATGGCGGAAGAATAAGTCATAGCGCGCGTGAAAGGAGATTTCGGATATGGCAAAGGTTTTAGCGCCCACAAAGGGTAATCTTATGACGGCGAAAAACACTCTGCGCCTTTCAAAACAGGGCTATGAGATGCTTGACAAAAAGAGAAATATCCTCATTCGCGAGATGATGAACCTCATCGAGGAGGCAAAGGAAGTCGAAGCGAGGATGGAGGAAACGTTTGCCGCGGCGTACAAGGCGCTCGAGAGCGCGAACATAATCATGGGCGTAAGCAAGGTACAGGGGCTTGCCCACTCGGTCGTGTTTGAAAACAGCGTCAGAATCGACTTGCGCAGCGTAATGGGCGTGGAGATACCGGTGGTAAAAATACGCCGCGCGGACAACAGACCGGCGTACGGCTTTTACTCAACGTCCTCCGCGCTTGACGAGGCAACAATGCGTTTTAACGAGGTCAAGGAAATGACCGTGCGCCTCACGGAGATAGAGAACGCGGTGTATCGTCTTGCGATGAATATTAAAAAGACGCAAAAACGAGCGAACGCGCTTGAAAATATAACGATACCGCTTTACGAAACGCTCACGAAGGACATTCAAAACGCGCTTGAGGAAAAGGAACGCGAGGAACACACGCGCCTAAAAATCATAAAGCGCGGCAAACAAATCGAAGAATAAAAACAGAAAAAACCGCCTTGAAAAATCAAGGCGGTTTTTGTGAAAACTGATATTTTGGCGGGTGTGCCCTTTCCCGCATTTCTTTTGACCTAAAGGTGCGTAGCAGCACAATCTCTACTTCAAAATATCTATTTCATTGTATACACATTATATCACATTTATTCTTTTTTGTAAAGTACTTTGTTTTTATGCTCCAATTTTATGAGATTTTTTTCTCTGATCCTGTACGCGGTCATAACAGAATTTTTTAGTTTGGGTTCATCCTCGCTGAGCGCCAATCGTATAACCACATTCATGTTTTCGGACGGTAGTTGTTTCACCATAAAAACCGTTCCTTTATTTTTTCTGTCTTTAATTATGGTTTCGGGGTTTTTGATAATATCTTCGGCGTATTTTTTGAACAAAGCGTAGTCCTCGGGGTGACGTTCTTTTATATGTGCAATACGTTCATTTGTTATTATCGTTTCATCGGTAAGGAGCTTTCCGAACTCCCTTTCAAGTAGCTTAACATTTATGCTTCCCAGCTCAACAAACTCAAACACATTATCACTCCCCCTCTATATTATACCATTTTATCCCAAATTGTCAACGCCGCGCGTTACCGTGCGCAAAAACCGACCGCGGATTTAATTTGTCAAGCATTTTATTGTAAATATCGTTGCAATTTTATTGATTTTATGTTAAAATAAGCGCATAAAGGGGTAAAAATCAAGTGGTTTAAGCAAATACACGCATAAAAACGGTGAAAAAATATATGATGTAATATCGCTTAAAGCGCGTTATGAACGCAAAAACGGCAGGGGAGAGTGAAAAAACGTTGGTTAATATCGGAAACGACTGGGACGAAATACTTTCGGGCGAGTTTGAGAAGGACTATTACCTGAAGCTGCGCTCTTTCTTGAGATCCGAGTACAAAACGCATACCGTATACCCCGACATGTACGACATTTTTAACGCATTGAAGTGGACCTCGTACAAGGACGCGAAGGTCGTCATACTCGGTCAGGATCCCTACCACGAGGTCGGTCAGGCGCACGGCTTGGCGTTTTCCGTACAGAAGGGCGTCGCGATACCGCCGTCGCTCCTGAACATTTACAAGGAGCTTCATGACGAGCTGGGACTGTATATACCCAATAACGGCTACCTTGAAAAGTGGGCGCGTCAAGGCGTTCTGCTCCTCAACGCATCTCTCACCGTACGCTCCGGCGCGGCGAATTCGCACCGAGGCAAGGGCTGGGAGATCTTTACCGATAGAGTCGTCGAGCTTTTAAACGACCGCGCCGATCCCGTGATTTTCATGCTGTGGGGCAACAACGCGAAAGAGAAAATAAAGGTCATAACAAACCCGCGCCACAAGATACTTACCGCGGCGCACCCAAGCCCGCTTTCGGCGAGCAGAGGCTTTTTCGGGTGCGGACATTTCAAGACCGCGAACAGAATACTTTCTGAAATGAACAAGGAACCGATAGACTGGCAGATCGAGAACATCTGAATGGGAGATAAAAGTGAGGATTTTCGGAATAACGGGCGGCAGCGGCAGCGGAAAAACGAGCGTGTCCGAGATACTGAAAGAGTTGGGCGCGCAGATAATCGACACGGACGTTATAGCGCGTAAGGTCGTTACAAAGGGAAGCGAGTGTCTTAAGGAGCTCACGTCGTTTTTTGGCACGTCCATACTTAACGGCGACGGCACTCTTAATCGCAAAAAGCTTGCGGACACCGCGTTTTCCGACGCGGAAAAAACGGCGGCGCTCAGCCGTATAACGCATAAATACATAAAAGACGAGGTCATACGCGCGATAAACAGCTCTACCGCCTCGCTTATAGGCATAGACGGAGCCGTTATAATCGGCAGCGGTATCGACGGTTTATGCGAGTTTATAGTGTCGGTAACGGCTGACCGCGACGTGAGGATAGAGCGTATAAAAAAACGTGACGCGCTTACGGACGCTCAGGCGGCGGCACGGATCGACGCGCAGCCGAGCGACGACTTTTATAAAAGTCATTCGCTTTATGTGATAGACAACAGCGCGGGATATGACGCGTTGCGCGGGCGGGTTTGTAAAATGTATGATGAAATAAAAGGGGTATAGATAATTTGAGTAAGCTTTTTAAGGTTTTTCTCGCGGTGCTGGCGATAGTTATCGCGATATTGGGGGCTATGGGCGGCTACGAAACGAGCCGAAGGATAAAGTACCCCGTGGCGTATTCCGACCTTATCGTGGAGTACGCGGCGAAAAATGATCTTGATCCGTGCCTTGTCATGGCGGTAATAAAGGCTGAAAGTAATTTTGTACCCGAGGCGCACTCGGGCTTTGCCGGCGGTCTTATGCAGCTCACGGAGGAAACAGCCGAATGGACGGCGAACGACATGGGACTTATCGAAGATTACGACTACATGGATCCCGAAACGAATATAAAGCTCGGCTGCCATTACTTAAAGCACCTCATCGACATATACGGCAACACAGACACCGCGCTCGCGGCGTATAACGGCGGCATGGGCAACGTCGCGTCGTGGCTTGAGGACTCCGACTGCAGCGATGATGGCGTAACACTTAAATACATACCGTTCGCCGAAACTCGCCATTACGTCGACAAGGTGAACGATAACTGGGAAAATTACAAGACTATGGAGCCTGTTGAAGATAATTGAGAAATTATATACAAAGCGGTGAAAGGAGAGATAATTATGTCATTGGTAATTACGATCGGACGACAGTTCGGAAGCGGAGGACGCGACGTGGGCGAAAAAGTCGCGCAGTACTTTGGTATACCGTTTTACGACAAGGAGCTTGTCGAAATGGCGGCGCAGAAAAGCAACCTGAGCCACGAGGCTCTTAAAGAGGTTGACGAGCACGCGACGAACAGCTTTCTTTACTCGCTGGCAAGCGGCAACTACTCGCTTCGCGGTATCAACGCGCCGATTTATTACGAAATGCCTATAAACGACAAGCTTTTTATAGCGCAGTCCGAGGTAATAAAAGAGGTCGCGAAGGAAGGCTCGTGCGTCATAGTCGGACGCTGCGCGGACTACGTGCTGGAGGAGGAAAAGAACGTCGAGCTTTTGAACGTGTTTATCCACGGCGGCGTGGACTACAGAGCCAAGCGCGTTATGGAGGCGCAGGGCTTAAATCCGTCACGCGCGCGCGACAAGGTACTTAAAACCGACAAGCAGCGCCGCACGTATTACGACTACTATACAAGCCGCGACTGGGGCGTTATGTCCAACTACGACATATGCATAAACGCCGAAACCTTTGGGATAGACGGCGCGGCAAATCTTATCATAAGCTATGCGAAAACCAAAATCAAATAAGGAGTTGTTATAATTTTGTTTTTCGAAATAATCAAGTCCGTCATACTCGGCATTGTCGAGGGTATAACGGAATGGCTGCCTATAAGCTCAACGGGGCATCTTATTCTCGTGAACGAAATTATCCGCAACGAGAACTCGTTCACCTCGTCGGACTTATACCTGTACGTCATACAGCTCGGCGCGATACTTGCGGTAGTGACGCTTTATTTCCGCAAGCTCAACCCGTTCGCGCTGTCAAAATCCACGGCGGAAAAGACGGCGACATGGAAAATGTGGTTCAAGGTGCTCATCGCCTGCTTGCCCGCGGCGGTCATAGGACTTATCCTCAACGACTTTATGGAAAGCTTTGAAAACTGGCAGGTAGTTTCGGCGATGCTTATCATATACGGTATCGCGTTTATAATCGTCGAGCGAATACATAAAAAAGTAACGACGGAGAACATAGACTCCATGTCGTACAAGACCGCGCTGCTGATAGGCTTGTTTCAGGTACTGTCGATAATTCCGGGCACTTCACGCTCCGGAGCGACGATCCTCGGCGCGATGCTTGTGGGCTGCTCGCGCGACGTGGCGGCTGAGTTTTCGTTTTTCCTCGCCATACCCGTTATGTTCGGAGTAAGCCTTTTAAAAATTTTAAAAAGCGGTCTTATGATGACGGGCAGCGAAATAGCGATACTCCTTACCGGTATGGCGGTGGCGTACATCGTGTCCGTAATAGCGATAAAATTCCTCGTAAACTACGTGCGAAAACACGATTTTACGGGATTCGGATATTACAGGATAGTACTGGGACTTTTGATAATACTGTTTTTCACGATACAGAGCTTTATGTAAAAATACGCGAAAGCGGACGGCTTCAAACCGTCCGCTTTTCTCATAATATGTTTCCGAGCTTCAACTCGTAATTTTTCGGCAAATGCTTAAACAAAAAATCCAGCGCCATACAATGCGCTATAGCATCCGTCTTTTGCCGCCCTTCGGTGTAACCGGACATCTCCGATATATTTATCTCTATTTTGTCAAGCTCCTCATGGTTACCCGTGGCTGACAGCACAGTCCTCTTTTTTTCCATATACCCGTTAAGAGCGTCTATCTTTTCCGCCGCACCCTCGTAATCACCGTTTTCAAGACTTTCCATCACGGCGCTGTTGATACTGCCAAGCTCCTCCGACACAGACCTTGTATGACGCGTGTACGCAGCGCTTCCGGCGACGATAGCCGCGGCTATACACAAAGATATTATAACTCCCTTCATCTTTTCCTCTCCCTTTTCGCGCTTTTTTCCTTAAGCTGTATAAAAAGCTCGCCCTCCGCGTCCAATGACGCAATAAATATATCCTTCACGCTGTCTATCCCGCGTTTTTTGATTTCCTTCTCGAACCAAGCGCGGTCTTTTTTTGCGCGCGCGAGCTCATATACATTGAGCGCCCCGTCCGCGACTAATGTGCAGGGCAGACCGTCATGACGCGCGTTTGAAATATTTAAGTCCTCCACCGTGACGGTACGCGCGCCGTCCTTCGGTATTACGCTCAGCTTACCGCTTGTTTCTATTACCGCCACCTCCACGTCGGACACGTCATGGCAGTTATTAAGACGCAGCTCCTCCAAAAGGTCGTTTATATTGAAACGCAGACGCGTAAGCTCCTTTTCGTTTATACGTCCGTCGTATATGACGATACTCGGCTCACCGCTTAAAAATTTACGCATTTTCTTGCTTTTAAGGCTCATATACGACATTATGACCTCCGCCACGAGCAGCGTCATTACCGGTATGATTCCCGACAGCAGCGGTATGTCGATAGCCTGCATTGGCACGGACGCCAAATCCGAGATCATGATAGCGACAACGAGCTCCGACGGCTGCAATTCACCCAGCTGCCGCTTTCCCATTACGCGCATAGCCAATATTACAACGCCGTACAAAATAAGCGTTCTCACAACCAACACCAACATACCGCACCTCCCGCGTTTTACCGCAACGTATTACTTAAGTATCATTTCACGCGCGAATAAATTTTATGTATTGCTTTACTTTCATATGTTAAAGTGGTATAATATGTATATATGACTTGTTAAGGAGAATTGACGATGAAGGAGATTAACGATAAGAACATGGACGCGCTTTACAAAGCCGTCTTACAGCTAAAAACCGTTGACGAGTGCAAGCGCTTTTTTGACGACCTCTGCACCATTTCCGAGCTTAAATCGATGAGTCAGCGCATGGAGGTCGCGCTGATGCTCAAGGACAAACGGATATACACCGACATAGCCGCCAAGACCGGCGCGTCCACCGCGACGATAAGCCGCGTGAACCGATGTATAAATTACGGCTCCGACGGCTATAATTTAGTGATCGACAGAATGGAGAAATCAGATGAACAGCTACCGTGACTTTGCGCGCGTGTACGACGCGCTTATGCGCCGCGACGTGGACTATGAAAAATGGGCTGACTACATAGAGAACCTTTTCGACATGTACGGCGTGGACCCGAAGCTCGTTTGCGACGTGGCGTGCGGCACCGGCAACATCACGATACCCCTCGCGCGCCGCGGCTACGACATGACGGGCGTCGACGTTTCGGAAAATATGCTGAATATCGCGCGCGAAAAGGCGGAGGGCTTAGACATACTCTTCCTTAACCAAAACATGACAAACATCGACCTTTACGGCACGATGGGCGCATTTTTGTGCATGATAGACGGTATAAATTACGTCATAGCGCCGAAGCTTTTGCTCAGATTTTTCACACGCGTAAAGCAGTGCTTTATGGACAGTGACGGACTGTTTATATTCGACATAAGCAGCGAGTACAAATTGAGGAACGTTATCGGCTCCGAAACGTTTGTGCACTGCGGCGACAAGGTTTTTTACACGTGGCAGAACAGATTTATCGAAAGCAAAAAACTGTCCGACATGTTCCTGACGTTTTTCGTAAAACGCGGCGAGCTTTACGAGCGCTTTGAGGAACGACATTTGCAGCGCGCGTACTCCGTCGGCGAAATCACAGCCCTTCTGAAAAAGGCTGGTTTCACGAGCGTGGACACCTACGGCGAACTGTCGTTTGACAAGCCTAAGGAGAGTGAGGAGAGGATCGTGTTCGCGGCACGCTGAAGCGATGACAAATACGTGTTTTATATGCGTAAAAAACCATGAAAATTGCCTTATTTTACTTGATTTTTATGTTATTTTATGATATAATTACGTAATTGGTAATAATGCAATAAACATACTTTTTAGGAGGAAATTATGGCAAAAAAATCGGAGGAACTGAAGCTGGATATGGACGCTATCCAAAACCAGCACGTTGTCGGAGTTGACCTCGACAACGAGATGAAAAAAGCTTATATTGATTATGCCATGAGCGTTATCGTGAGCCGTGCCCTTCCCGACGTCCGCGACGGTATGAAGCCGGTGCACAGGCGCATACTGTATGATATGTACGAGTCAAATCTCCTTTACGAGAACGACTTCAAGAAATCGGCTGCGACCGTCGGCGACGTGCTCGGTAAATACCACCCCCACGGCGATGCGTCGGTGTACGACGCGATGGTGCGTATGGCGCAGGACTTTTCGCTCCGTTACCCGCTTGTTCAGGGCAAGGGTAACTTCGGAAGCGTGGACGGCGATCCGCCCGCCGCTTACCGATACACCGAGGCGAAAATGTCAAAAATATCGGCGCTCATGCTTACCGATATAGAAAAAGAAACTGTAGATTTTGTACCGAACTACGACGATAAAATACCCGAGCCGGACGTTTTGCCGTCGCGTTTCCCGAATTTGCTCGTAAACGGCAGCGCCGGTATTGCGGTAGGTATGGCTACGAATATCCCGCCGCACAACCTCACCGAGGTCATAGACGGTATTATCGCCGTCATAGACGATCCGCTTATCACTATCGAGGAGCTTATGACGCACATTCAGGGTCCCGACTTCCCGACAGGCGGCGTTATCATGGGCAGAAGCGGCATACGCAACGCCTACACCACGGGACGCGGACGCATAATACTTCGCGCGAAGGCTGAGATAGAGGAGCACAACGGCAGAAACAGGATCATCGTAACCGAAATACCGTATCAGGTAAACAAGTCAAAGCTCGAGAAGCACATAAACGAGCTTATGCGCGACGGTAAAATCGACGGTATAGCCTCGACGCGCGACGAGTCTACCGAGGTTATCCGCCTTGTGATAGACCTAAAGCGCGACGCGAACCCGAACGTGGTACTGAATAACCTGTATAAATTCACGCAGATGCAGGATACCTTCGGCGTGATACTGCTTGCGCTCGTCGATAAGGAGCCTAAGATACTAAACCTTCGCGAGATGATAAATTACTACATCGCGCACCAGGAGGACGTAATAACGCGCCGCACGAATTTTGAGCTTACTAAGGCTCTTGCGAGGGCGCATATCCTCGAGGGCTACAAAATCGTCATAGACAACGTTGACGAGGTCATCCGCATAATACGCGCGTCAAAGACGATACCCGACGCGAAGGAAGCGCTGTGCACGAGGTTCGCCCTGTCAGACGAGCAGGCGGACGCTATCGTTAAGATGCAGCTTGGAAGACTCTCGGGCATGGAGCGTGACAAAATTGAAGAGGAGTACGCCGAGCTTACGGCTAAGATTGAGAATTACAGAGAAATACTTGCCGACGAGAGCAAGGTACTTGAAATAATAAAAGAGGATCTGACCGACATAAAGAACAAGTACGGCGACGAGAGAAGAACGGAAATATCGATGGTTACGACGGAAATCGACATCGACGACCTCATCGACGAGGAGGACATAGTCGTGACGCTTACCCACACGGGCTACACGAAACGTCTGCCGGTCGACACCTACCGTTCGCAGCGCCGAGGCGGCAGAGGAATTTCGGGACTTACCACCCGCGAGGAGGACTTTGTGGAGCACCTGCTCACGACGACGACGCACCACACGATTTTGTTCTTCACCTCGAGGGGCTACGTGTACAAGCTGCGCGGTTATCAGATACCCGAGGCGAGCCGTCAGGCGAAGGGCATGGCGATAGTAAACCTTTTGCCGCTTGAAAGCGGTGAAAAGGTCACCGCGATGATACCGATAAAGGAATTTGAGGACGGCAAGTACCTGACGTTTATAACGCGCAACGGCATCGTGAAGAAAACGAACGTTATGGACTATTCGAGAATACGCCAAGTCGGACTTCGCGCCATCGAATTGGACGAGAACGACGAGCTTATAAGAGTTAAGCTCACCGACAACGAGCAGGACCTTATCCTTGGCACGCACGACGGATACGCCATACGTTTCAGCGAAAAAGAGGTTCGCGCGACGGGACGCACCACGCGCGGAGTACGCGGCATAAAGCTCAGGAAAGGTGACTACGTCATAGGCGCGTCGATAATTCTCCCCGAAAGCCGTCTGCTCACCGTTACGGAAAACGGCTACGGCAAAAAAACGCCGCTTGAGGAGTATCGCGTACAGTCGCGCGGCGGCATGGGTATATTCACGTACCGCATAACCGAAAAAACCGGCAAGCTTGCCGGCATGAAGACCGTAACCGACGACGACGATATAATTTTAATAACGTCGGACGGAGTTATAATAAGAATGCACAGCGATGAAATTTCATCGTACAGCCGTCAGACGCAGGGCGTAAGACTGATGAAGCCCGCGGAAGGCGTGAACGTGGTAGGTCTGGCGCGCACGGAGCGCGAGGACGACAGCGAGGGCGGCGAAGCCGACGCTGAAAATAAATCTGAAGGAGAAGAATAATTATGAAAAAAATAATTTGCACTTTAGCTTTGATTTTATCCATGACAATGCTCGCGTCGTGCTCAGGCGGCAGCGACGTGCCGGAGGCAACGCCGGTACCGACGGCTGATCCGGCGCTGACGCAGAACACAATAAGCGCGACGATAGAGCTTGAGGGCGGCGACGAGATAGAGCTTGAGCTGTACCCCGACCTTGCGCCGATAACGGTGGAGAACTTTGTTGAGCTTGCCGAGGACGGTTTCTACGACGGCACGATCTTCCACAGAGTGATAGAGGACTTTATGATTCAGGGCGGCGGCTACGACGAGGACTTAAAGCAGAAAAAGGCGAGCACTATCGAGGGCGAATTTGCCGCGAACGGCTTTGAAAACTCACTCCCGCACACTCGCGGCACAATATCTATGGCGAGAGCGCAGGACATGAACAGCGCCACAAGCCAATTCTTCATCGTGCAGAAGGACTCCACCTTCCTTGACGGTCAGTACGCCGCGTTCGGCGTGGTGACCGAGGGCATGGACGTCGTAGACGACATAGCCGCCGGCAGGACCGGTTCTGTAGAAGCCTCCGGCATGGACGACGTACCCGTTGACGAGGTCGTTATAAAGACAATAAAAATCAACTCCGGCTCTTCCTCCTCATCCTCGAAGGATGACGAGGACGACAAGGACAGCGCGAAATCGACCGACAAGCCCAAGACCACCTCAAAGCCGTCAAGCTCCGACAAGGACGACGACAGCGACAGCGGTGAGCTTACCGCCGAGGACATTGAAAAAATTCTCAACGAAAGCGAAAATCTGTAATTTAAGGAGATATATATGAATATCGAAATAGAAATGGAAAACGGCGGTATCATCAAAGCCGAGCTTTACCCCGATACCGCGCCGATAACGGTCGAAAACTTTTTAAAGCTCATCGAGGACAATTTCTTCGACGGACTTATCTTCCACCGCGTAATACCGGGCTTTATGATACAGGGCGGCGGCTACACGGCGGACGGCGACCACAGGGACGCGCCCTCGATAAAGGGAGAGTTTGACGCGAACGGCGTACCGAACGATTTAAAGCACGAGCGCGGCGTACTCTCTATGGCGCGCACGATGTTCCCGAACAGCGCGTCGAGCCAGTTCTTTATAATGCACGACGACGCGCCTCACCTTGACGGTCAGTACGCGGCGTTCGGCATGGTTACGGACGGCATGGACGTGGTTGACGAGATCGCGGAAACACCCACCGACATGAGCGACAAACCTATAGACGACCAAATTATTAAAACTATAAGACTTGTATAAAAAAATACGGCTGCCCGCGCAGCCGTATTTTTTTGTTGCCTTAATTTACATACCGATAGCTCACGTCGTCCGTACACTCGAGCCTGCCGGCTAACGAGCCGTCCTCACGGACAATATTGTAATTATCGCCGTTCGGCACAAGCTCTACCGGCACCACCGTCTTATCGTACTCGACGTTATAGAACGCGCAAAGCCCATCAATATCTATATACGGCTTCAACGTCTGCGTGTCGCCGTAGGTAAACGTCATAATATTATTCGTGAACGCCACACCCGTCATATGACGCATACAGCCCGTAATATCGGCGTAATTACCGCTTACGCCGCGTATATGATCGAGGTAATTAAGACTTGCCGTGTCAACGTAATAGTGCTGACCGCCGAAAAGGTACGTGTTTTTGTCGGGATCACTGATACGCTCCGGCGTATCGAGCTCCACGAGCTGACGCGTTATATACGTGTCATACTCCGACGTTTTCAGATAGCTCGACACCTCGCCTATACCGGCGGCGGTGAACACGAACGCCGAAACCGACAGCAGCAGCGCGGTAAGTACCCGACCTGCACGCTGCGGTAGCAGCACCATAAGCTCATCCACTATAAGTCCAAGCCCGAAAAACGAAAAATAAACGACGCGCAGCGGTATACGCTCCGAACCGAGCACAAAGTTAAGCACTGACCCACCCACGAACAGCGCGATACCGAGCAGGAACATAACGGGCGAAAACTTACGCTTTTTCACGCACAAAGCCGAAAATACGCCGAACAGTACCGACAGCGCCGCGATACCGACGGTTTTCACAAAAACGTGACCGCCGAGAATTGTGAGCAAACCGCTTGCGAAGCTGTTTTTCATTATCGTCACCGAATGTTTTGTCAGAATGGTTTTTATATAGTCAAACACAACGCGAAAATGCTCCGCGTAACTCGTTTCGACAAATCCCCCGCGCGACTGTATCTCACCCGAACCGGAATTTGCGACGTAATAAACGCCTATAAGCGCTATCTGCGCGGCAAGTATAATTATAGGCAAAAGGACTTTCTTCTCACCTCTGTTATTCCATATCACAAACAGCGTCAGTATAATATACATAACTATCGCCGGCTCATAAAAACCGACGCTTATCATACCGAGCAGTGCGTACAGAAGTACGCCGCGCCTTTTACCCGTTTCGTACCAATACGTGAGCGCGCAGAGCGCCGCACCGATAAAAAGCATGGCGTAACCCACGCGCGTCGCCGCCGCGAGCCAGTACGTCGCCTCAAGTCCGACGGGGAACAGACACACCGCGCACATAAAAAATCCCGCACCCGCGGCTCCGTTTTTACGAAGCGCGCGTATTATGAGAAACGCGCCCGCGATCATCGCCAGCGTGACGATAATTTCCGCGAGCCATATATGCTTAAACAGCGGCGCGTTCACGAATATGTCCACGATACCCGCGAACGGACGTATCGCAAACTTTTCGTTCGGCAGCGCGAACTTTGTAATGCGCTCGGCTGCAGATGTATAAAGGTCGCCGTACAGGAACCAGTCGTCCATCACCGGCTTGTACGCGCCGGGCAGAAACCGCTGAATAAACGTAAGCGCGGCAAGAAGCGCCGCCATAATAAATTCCGGCGCGCGACTTATCTTACCCTTTAAAGTCTTAAGCTCCATCTGTGGCCCTCTCTCATTCCCCAAAAACGTAAAACAGGGGCGCGCGTCAAGGCGCAGCCCCTATTCGCGATATGTACTTATTCGTAAAGATGTTCCAATATAGTCACAACGTCCTGCTTTGTCGGCACGCGCGGATTTGTCGCGGTGCAAGCGTCCGCCATAGCCTTTTCCGCCATAGAATCTATCGCGTCAAAGTACTCTTCGCGGTCGATACCGCCGAGCTGTGAAATGGAAATAGGTATGTTCATTTCCTTCATCATAAACTGTATCCAACCCACAAGCGCACGTATCGTCGTTATTTCATTGAAGTTGTTTACGCCCAAAAGCTTTGCGACATTCACGTATTTTTCAACGCACTTCGGGTACTCCTTCTGACTTTTCGAGTGCTTGTTTATACCCGAATTGTACTCGATAATGTGCGGCAGAAGCATCGCGTTCGCCCTGCCGTGGGGGATATGGAACTTACCGCCGAGCGCATGCGCCACACCGTGATTAAGACCGAGCGACGCGCTGTTAAACGCAAGACCTGCAAGACACGACGCGACGTGCATCTTGCGCCGCGCGTGGGTATCGTTGTTGTCGAGGTACGAACGCAGCAAAAACGTGCCGCATATTTCGATAGCCTTTTCCGCGAGCGCGGCGGAAAACTCGTTGTTATTGATGCTCACATACGCCTCTATCGCGTGCGTCAAAACGTCCATACCGGTGTCCGCCGTGACGTTCGCCGGCACGCTCTTTACGAGATCCGCGTCGAGTATCGCCTCCGTGGGCAGCATACTTTCCGAAACGAGAGGATACTTAACATCCTTCGAGGGATCCGTAACGACCGCGAACGACGTTACCTCCGAGCCCGTTCCCGACGTTGTGGGGATAGCTATAAGAGCGACATCCTTTTGCGTCGCGCGCACCGCGAATTCACGTATGGCTTTCGCACTGTCGATGGCGCTTCCGCCGCCGATGGTTATAACGACGTCGGGATCGTAAGCGAGCATAGCCTTTACCCCGACGGTTATTTTCTCGATCGGCGGATCCGGCACTATATCGGAAAATATTTCAAATTCCGTGTAGCCGTCGTTTAAGCGCAGCGTGACCATCTGCAGCATACCGCTTTTCGCGACGAACGGATCGGTTATTATAAACGCTTTTTTGTACGGCAGATCCGTAAGACGGTCAAGCGCGTTTTCACCGAAATATATCTTGGTTCTGATATCAAAGCTCTTCATAACAAGTGTTTCACCTCTGTTTGGTTATAAGGTAACTATAAATTAATTATACAATACAATAACAAATATTACAAGAGGTTAAAAATAAAAAATATATAAAATTAAAGCGCGCTCTATTGCAATTTTGGGGTGCGTATGATACAATAAAGGGCAGATTAGTTTAGATTAGAGGAGGATTTTATTTCATGAAGGAATTGCTTAAAAAAATTGTGGACGGTCAAAATCTTACGCGCGGCGAAGCGGCGCGCGCAATGGACATGATGCTCGAGGGAACTGTTTCACCCGTTCTCGTGTCGTCGTTTTTGACCGCACTTCGGATGAAGGGCGAAACGGTCGAGGAGATCGTCGGCTGCTGTGAGATGATGAAGTCAAAGGGCGGCAGCGTAAAGCTTGACACCGATGAGTATATAGATTTTGTCGGCACCGGCGGCGACAGCGCGAACACGTTTAACATTTCGACAACGTCGATGTTCGTGTGCGCGGCGGCGGGAGTGACGCTTGCGAAGCACGGCAACAGAGCCGCGTCGTCGAAAAGCGGCAGCGCGGACTTGTTGGAGGCACTGGGAGTAAATATCATGCTCGAGCCGGAGCAGGTCGAGGAATGTATCAAAAATACCGGCATGGGCTTCATGAATGCGCAGAAATTCCATAAGGCGATGAAAAACGTCGCGCCCATACGCAAGGAAATAGGCATACGCACGATATTCAACATGCTCGGACCTCTCTCCAACCCGTCGGGCGCGTCCAGACAGGTCATAGGCGTTTTCAGCCGCGCTATGGTACCCGTATTCGCGATGGTCATGAAGGAAATGGGCGTTAAAAACGCTATGGTGGTATGCGGCGATGACTGCATGGACGAGATCACCGTAACGGGCAAGACATACGTAAACGAGATAAAGGACGGTAAGATCACCGAGTACGAGATAGATCCCGCGGACTACGGTATCGCATACGCCGATCCCTCCGAAATAGCCGGCGGCACGGGCGCTGAGAACGCGGAGATCGCGAAGAAAATTTTCGCGGGCGAAAAGGGAGCAAAGCGCGACATTGTCGTTATGAACAGCGCGGCGGGTATTTATATCGGCGGCAAGGCTTCGAGCTACAAAGAGGCGATAGAAAAGGCTAAAGAGGTGATCGACAGCGGTAAGGTCATGGAAAAGGTCGAGGAGCTTGCCGCGTTCACGAATAAATTTTAATTCGGAGGCTTCATGATACTTGATAAATTAGTCGCGTCGTCAAAGGCGCGCGCAGAAAAATCAAAGGAACGTCTTAGCGCGGGCGAACTGCTAAAAAAACTCGAACGGACCGAAATAAAACCGCCCGCCTTCGCGGACGCTTTACTGTCCCTAAAGGACGTGTCCGTAATAGCCGAAATAAAAAAAGCGTCACCGTCCAAGGGACTAATACGCCCCGACTTTGACCATATGGAAATAGCGAGGGAATACGCGGAATGTAACGTACAGGCACTGTCGGTACTGACGGAGCCGGAGTACTTTAAAGGGGACATAAAATTTATCCCCGAAATAAAGTCGCGCTTTGATATTCCCGTGCTCCGCAAGGACTTCACCGTGGACGAATACCAGATATACGAGGCTAAGGCATTTGGCGCGGACGCTATACTCCTTATAATGGCGGCGCTCACCGACGCGGAGTATAAAAAATTCCATGCCCTTGCGGACGAGCTGAAGCTCGACGTGCTCGTGGAAACTCACAATGCGGACGAGGTAAAAAGAGCCGTCGAGTACGGCAGGATAATAGGCGTAAACAACCGCAACCTCGCTACGTTCGAGGAGGATATAACAACGTGCGAAAAGCTTTTGCCACTCATACCTGCGGATAAGATAAAGGTTGCGGAAAGCGCGGTAAGGACGCATGCCGACTTTGAGTATCTGCGTTCCTTAAATTATGACGCGGCGCTCATCGGCGAGGCGTTTATGCGCGAGAGGGACATAAAAAGGGCAGTTAACACATTGCGATATGGAAATTAAAATATGCGGTATACGCCGCGAAAAAGACATACAAATAATAAATAAATACAACCCCGAGTACATCGGCTTCATATTCGCCCCAACGCGGCGTTATGTGTCCCCCACGGAGGCGGCGAAGCTGTCCGCTATACTCACGGGGGACACTAAAACCGTCGGCGTATTCGTCGACGCACCGCAGGACGTTGTGCGCGAGGCGGTAAAAACGGCGCGCCTTGACGCGGTGCAGCTCCACGGAAGCGAGGACGAGGACTATATAAAAAACCTCAACATAGACTGCGAAATATGGAAAGCCGTACGCGTCAGGGACGGCGCGGACATACCCGACATAAACGGCGCGGACAAAATACTTCTCGACAAATACAGCGAAAAAGAACTCGGCGGCACGGGCAAAACATTTGACTGGTCCTCCGTGGGGACAGTAAAAACCGACAAGCCGCTTATACTTGCCGGCGGACTTACCAAGGACAACGTGCTTGACGGAATAAAAATTTTTTCACCCGTATGCGTGGACGTGTCCTCATCGGTCGAAACCGACGGCGTAAAGGACGAGATAAAAGTAAAGGAATTTATAAATACTGTGAGGAATAGAGAATGAACAGAATAGACGAGAGATTTAACAAATTAAAACAGGAAAACAGGAAGGCGCTCATAACGTTTCTTACCGTCGGCGATCCCGACACAGACATAAGCGAACGCGCGGTCCTCACCATGCAGGAGGAAGGCGTGGACGTGATCGAGCTCGGCGTACCCTTCTCCGATCCGTCCGCGGACGGACCGACGATACAACGAGCCGACGAGAGAGCGCTTGCCTCCGGTACCGACATTTTCAAGGTATTTGAATTTGTCGAAAAAATACGTGACAAAGTGGAAATACCGCTTGTATTTTTACTCTACTACAACGTGATTTTACAGTACGGCACGGACAAATTTTTCGCTCGCTGCAAAGAAACGGGCGTGGACGCGCTCGTGATCCCCGACCTTCCGTTCGAGGAAAGCGGCGAAATCGCGGAGTATACGGAAAAATACGGCGTGTACCAAATAAATTTAGTGTCCCCGACCTCACGCGACAGAGTACGGGACATAGCGGGCAATTCAAAAGGATTTTTGTACTGCATCTCATCGCTCGGAGTTACGGGCGAAAAAACGTCCTTTGACACCGACTTCGACGAGTTTGTCGGCATAATCAGACGTTACGCAAAGGTTCCCGCCTGCGTCGGCTTCGGCGTATCGAACGGCAAACAGGTAAAGGAACTTATGAAATACTTCGACGGCGCGATAGTCGGAAGCGCGATAGTGAAGGCTATAGCGGCGGGCGACAGCGCCGACGAAAGAATGAACAACCTGCGTGAAAAAATACGCGACTTAAGATCCGGACTTTAAAATAATCGAAAAGAGGGGTTAAATTATGAAATTCAAAAGAGGCTTATGCGCCGTTCTCGCACTCGGACTGTGCACGGGAACAACGGCTATGGCAAAGGACAGCATATACGCGTACAATAAATTCATTTCAACGGTAATAGGACCGCAGACGGGCTACTGCGACTTTGCTGCGTCGTTTGTGGGACACGAGAGCGAGTACCCCGACGTAAACGACTACTTTTCGGGACTTATCTCCGCGTTTTACGACGACATCGACGGCGACACAAACAACGAGCTCGTAACGGTGGACGCTCGCGGAGTGACGGTGTACCAAGCGGAAGAAATGGGCGTGGTTTTCCTCGGCTCGATAGATGCCGACCTCATAGCAAATTTCGGCGATTCCTACGCGAACGTGTTCACGGTAAGCGAGGGACGGAAAAAGTACATAGGTCTTGAAACGTACGGCAAAACCATAAATGAATACCACATGTACCTCTACGATTTAAACCCCGACACAGACGAGTTTAAGGAAATATTTGAAGCGACGAGGGAGTCCAACGAGGACGGTGCCGAAGAAAAAGTATGGGCAAACGAAAAGACGTATTTTTCCTACACCAACAGCGGCGGCATCGAAACGTCGATGAACTCCGACGGCTACACCGACTGCGGCGCGGCAGCCGAAAGCGCTCTTGCCGCCGTGGCTCCGTCGCTCGGCATAGCTTCGGGCTCGATGACAAAGAGAATGGCGGGCGGCGACGCTGTCGGCAACCAAAGCACGGACGGCACCTACCGCATAAACGAGTTTATGACCGGTACCGACGCGAAAACGTATATACGCGCCACCGGAGTACGCTTCTCCGAGAAACCGATAGTATTTTTCGAGGATCACACGCAGCTTAACGAGCTTAAAGTAAAGCCCGACATAGTGACGGTCATCGTAAATAACGAAACGATACAGTTCCCCGACCAGGATCCCGTGATAGTGAACGGCAGCACGCTCGTTCCCGCACGCGGCGTTTTTGAAGCGCTCGGAGCGACGGTCGAGTGGGTGGGCGACACAAGCCAAGTACTCGTAAACACCGACACCGCAAGCGTTGTACTGACGCTCGACAAAGCGGACTACACCGTAAACGGCGAGGTAAAGACGCTTGACGTACCCGCGCAGCTCATGAACGATCGGACGATGATACCTTTA
Source organism: uncultured Clostridia bacterium (assembly GCA_947585795.1). GTDB lineage: Bacteria > Bacillota > Clostridia > UBA1381 > UBA1381 > Hominilimicola. The sequence continues at coordinate 8,633 of CANPXG010000006.1, read as the reverse complement.
AGAGCCGTGGGCGAAGCGCTTGGCGCTATCGTATCATGGGACGGCGACACATACACCGCGACGATCAACTCACCCGAGCAGCAATAACGATATAATAACGATATGAAGAAACGACTGAGCTTAATAATACTGTGCGCCGCTTTTGTGTGTCTGTTTCCCTTTACAGCGTCGGCGCACGGCGAAATGAAAACCGTATACGACCTTACCGACGACATTCACCGCTACACCGTGCTCCCGAGCGATACCGCTGACTACTACGTTTCAAGAGGCTGGTCAAGCGAACCGGCGGAGTACGACGCCAATACCGTCACCGTGATGTATTCGGACGACGGAAGAATAATGTACTGCCCGACGGAATACAGCGAGGCGCAAAGCACGGTAGGATGGTATTACTCACCAAGACACAAAATGTATTCCGCCGACGGAAGGACGAACATTGTGAATATAGAAGACATAGAAGCGAACGAGAATGTCGGCTGGTATATCGAGCCTACGGCGCTTATGCGCGGCGCCGACGGCGACAAGTACGTGATAAAATCGGAAATAGAGGATCACAGGCAAAACGGATGGCTTGTGAAAGAATATTCGGACGGGCTCGACGCGCTCAAAACGCAAATAAGCGACTACGTAAAAAATAAAAAAGGCAATTGGGGCGTTTACGTTAAAAATCTAAACACCGGCGATTACCTGCTGATAAACGACGACCGCTACTCGAGCGCGAGCATAATAAAGCTGTTTGTAATGGCGAGCGCATACAACGAGATCTCATACGGAAGCGTACTTAAGACTTCGCACGTAAACCGCCTCTTAAACGACATGATAACCGAAAGCGACAATTATTCCGCGAACCAACTTGTGCGGATAATCGGCGGCGGCAGCTACGAGAACGGCTTCAACGCTGAAAACGCGCACAGCAAAAGCGTCGGCTGCATCAACACTCAGCATAAATCGCTCTTTATCGGTTACGGTGACTACGTGTCATACGGAAGAAATCTTGTATCGCCGTTCGACTGCGGAATACTGCTCGAAAAAATATACAAAAGAGAGCTTGTAACGCCGGAATACAGCGACGAGATGCTTACGATGCTTAAAAATCAGCAGCGTACGTGGAAAATTCCGCAGCCGCTTCCCGCGGGTGTCGTCACGGCGAACAAAACGGGCGAGAACGCGTCGGCAGAAAGCGACGTGGCGATAGTATATTCACCCGCCTGCGACTACATAATCTGCGTCCTGACGAATTACGCACCGTCGGGATTGTACGGCATACGCGACATATCCAAAATGACATACGATTATTTTAACCCATAACCATGTCAAAAAACGTCGCTTTGTGTAAAATGCTGAAATAGCACAATAAAAAACTCTAATAAATTGTTAATTTTTACAAAAGTCACTTGACAATTACATTTTTCCGTGATATACTACAACTTGTACTTAATCAAAAAGGGAAAAGATGCGGCTATGTTGGAGATAGAGAGGAAAAATCTTGAGGAATTAACGGACGAGCAGCTTGTCGACGCGGCGCAGCGCGGCGTTGGCGAAGCGCTTGAAACAATAATGTCAAGATACAAAAGACTTGTCTACGCCAAATCGAAGCCGTACTTCCTCGCCGGAGCCGACGACGATGACATTGTTCAGGAAGGGCTTATAGGTCTTTACAAGGCGGTGAAGGACTTTGACGCGAAACGTTTTCCGTTTTTCAGAGCCTTTGCCGGGATATGCGTCACGCGGCGCATCCTGACGGCGGTCAAGGCAGCGTCGAGGAAGAAGCATCAGCCCCTTAACTCTTACGTATCACTGGATAAAAGTACATATGATGACGACAGCGACACAGGCTTGCTGGATGTCATATCCGTCAATACGCTTCAAGATCCCGAAGCCATATTGATTGACCGTGAAAACGTAGACGGTATGGAATACAAAATAAATAAGGTGCTCAGCAAGCTTGAAACGGAAGTTTTGGTATGCCATCTGGAGGGCATGTCCTACAGTGAAATAGCAGAAAGGGTAGGTAAGGACACAAAGGCTGTGGACAACGCCGTTCAGCGTATCAAGAAAAAGCTTGAGAGCGCTTTAAGAGAAAGTGATCAAGAGTAACAAAAAATTGAAGTGAGGTAGAAAGATGTACGAAGACAAAACTTTAGCATGTAAGGACTGTGGTAAGGAATTTATTTTCACCGCGGGCGAGCAGGAATTTTACGCGGAAAAAGGCTTTGAAAACGAGCCGATACGCTGTAAAGACTGCCGCAAGGCGCGCAAGGAAAGCATGCGCAGAAACAGAGAGATGTTTGAGATAGTTTGCGCAGCATGCGGCAAGGTGGACAAGGTTCCGTTCGAGCCGAGAAACGACAAGCCTGTATATTGCAGCGAGTGCTTTGCGAACATGAACAGTCAAAACGCGTAAGCGTTTTTGAGGAGAAGCGGTTTTCATCGGATCACCGCTTCTTTTTTGTTATTGTTCACAAAATGTTAAAACTTTATATATTGACAACGCCGATGTGAAAATACTATAATGTGATTGGAAATATTATATAAAAATAAAAAAAACGAAAGGAATGATTTACATGAAAAAAATTGCGTTGGGCTTCGGAATAGGAGCAGTTGTATGTATGGCGATAGGCGTGCTCGCGGCGTATAACACGCACGACGTTGACAATAACCCTTACCCCATCACTCTGAACGGCTCACCGATAGAGCTTCAGGGCTATAATATCGACGGAAACACTTACTTTCAGCTGCGCGACGTTGCCGCCAAGGTAGGCGGATTTACCGTGGACTTTAAGGATAACACCATCCTTCTCACCACCGACGGCGCACCCGCCCAAACGAACGGTGCCTCGGCTCCCGCAGCTTCGGACGCAAGCGGCGATATAGGCGTTGACAAAGCTAAGGAGATCGCTCTTAATGAAGCGGGACTTGCGGCGGACAGCGTCACATTCACGAAATCGTTCCTCGACATGGACGACGGAGTGCTCCAGTACGAGATAGAGTTTATAACGAGCGACGCGGAATATTCCGCCGACGTAAGAGCCTCGGACGGAACGATACTCAAATGGGACGTTGACCGAAACCACAGCTCCGCGACGGAGTCGCAGGGCGACATAGGCATTGACAAGGCAAAGGAGATCGCCGCGAAAAAGGCGGGCTTCGCCGTTTCGGACGTAACGTTTGTAAAGGAACGCATTGACATAGACAACGGGATCCGTCAGTACGAGATAGAATTTATAAAGGACAACACGGAATATTCCGCCGATGTCAGCGCGTCCGACGGAACCATCCTCGACTGGGATGAGGACAGAGGCAAAGCGATAGCACCTCCCTCGACTGCTCCCGACGCGTCGGCGGGCGGCGCGGGTGAAATAACCGCCGACAAGGCGAAAGAGATCGCGCTCCAAAAAGCCGGCTTTAACGAAAGCGACGTTACCGGACTTCGCGTACAGTATGACCGCGACGACCGCGTTAATAAATACGACGTGGAATTTAGAAACGGAAGAAACGAATACTCCGTGGAGGTAAGAGCCTCCGACGGGACTATAATCGAATACGACATAGACGACTGATCGCCACGGGACGCTGATACCTACAGCGTCCCTATTTTTACGCCCTTCGCGCACTTGACAGTTTTTTACGTATATGATAAAATTACGTATATATATTTTAAACAAAAAGAGGGGACAAAAAAATGACCACAGACACGATTTTCGGCGCTATAAACAACTTTCTGGAAAATATCGACGATTTTGTATGGGGAATACCGCTTATACTTCTCATAATTCTCACGGGAATATACTTGAGCGTCAGAATGAAAGGACTTCAAATACGCCACTTGGGCAAGGCGCTCAAATTCATGATACGGAACGAGGAAGGCGGCGAAGGCGAGGTATCGAGCTTCGGCGCACTGTGCACTGCACTCAGCGCCACCATCGGAACCGGCAACATCGTCGGCGTAGCCACGGCTATTGCCGCGGGTGGACCGGGCGCGCTCTTTTGGATGATCGTAGCGGCACTTTTCGGTATGGCGACAAAATACTCCGAGGGCTTTCTCGCCATAAAATACCGCACGATAGACGATGACGGTCACGTTTTGGGCGGTCCGTTCTACTACATAGAAAACGGCATGGGCAAAAAATGGAGATGGCTCGCGAAGATATTCGCATTTTTCGGAGTATGTGTCGGCATACTCGGAATAGGCACCTTCACGCAGATAAACGGCATTTCAAGCGCGGTGACGAACTTTTTCGATCCGAACGCCGCGTGGTCACTCACTCTTTTCGGACGTAACATCTCATGGGTCGTCGTAATAACTGGAGCACTTGTAACGCTGTGCACGGCGCTTGTAATTATAGGCGGAATAAAAAGAATTTCAAACGTGTCACAGGTCGTTGTACCCTTTATGGCTGTACTTTACGTACTGTTCGCGGTGACGCTGCTCGCGTGCAACATCGGCAAAATACCGACGGCATTCGCGCAGATAGTACAGGGCGCGTTCGGCTTCGGTGACGGAATATCTGGCATACGAGCCGTCGCGGGCGGCGTACTCGGCGCGATGATTGCGGCTATGCAAAACGGTGTCGCACGAGGTATTTTCTCGAACGAGGCGGGCTTGGGAAGCGCACCTATAGCGGCTGCCGCCGCCAAGACGAAGGACACCGTACGTCAGGGACTCGTATCCATGACCGGTACCTTCATCGACACCGTTATCATATGTACAATGACCGGTCTTTCTATAGTAATAGCCGGCTCATGGGCGAAGGAGGGACTTGAAGGCGTGGCGATAACCACCGACGCGTTCCAAAGCGGCTTACCGTTCCCCGCCATCGTATCATCATTTGTACTTATGATATGCCTCGTATTCTTCGCCTTCACCACTATCCTCGGCTGGGACTATTACAGCGAACGCTGCCTCGAATACCTTACAAACAAAAACCGCACGGCTGTCAAGGTCTACAGATGGTTATACGTCCTCGCCGTATTCATAGGACCGTACATGACCGTTTCCGCCGTATGGACGATCGCGGACATTTTCAACGGACTTATGGCGATACCGAACATTATAGCCATACTCGCGCTAAGCGGAGTAATAGCGAAGGAAACGAACGAATACTTTAATAAAAAATAACGAAAAAAATACGCGGCGCGTCAAACCGCCGCTTAAGGCTTTGACTCTGCGCCCCACGTACACGCTTTTCAAAATGGAGGATTATTTTATGAAAAACATGACTGCGTTAGATTACGCCGCGGCTGCCGCGGACACGGTTATGAACAAATACACCGCGAGCACGCTCCCGCCCTCCGACAGGTTCCATTACCACCAGGGCGTATTCCTCACCGGCATGGAAAAGCTGTACGAAATAACGGGTGACAAAAAATATTTTGACTACATAAAAGCATGGGCGGACTACAACATAAAGCCCGACGGCGCGATACCGAACTGCCACCTTGACGAGTTCGACGACATGCAGCCGGGCAGACTGCTCATAGCACTTTACGACGCGACAAATGACGAGCGTTACAAAACCGCGCTCGACACGATTATTTTCGCGGCGGAGCGTTTTCCGAAAAACGCGTTGGGCGGCGTGTGGCACAAAGGTCACTGCAAAAACCAAATGTGGCTCGACTGTATGTACATGATGGGCTCCGTCGTGACCGAGTACGCGCTGCGCTTTAACGAGCCGTACCTTATCGAAGTCGTGTGCAGACAAATGTACCTGATGTACGAAAACATGAAAAACCCCCGCACGGGACTTTTATACCACGCGTGGGATCACTCGAAAAAGGCGCGCTGGGCTGACGCTGTGACGGGCTGCTCACCCGAGCACTGGGGAAGGGCGCTCGGCTGGTTCACGGTCGCCGTCACGGAAATAGCGTCCATGCTGCCCGATACAAACGCGCATAAAACGCACGCGGAAGAAATTTCACGTGAACTTATAAAAGCCGTCGCAAGGTACCAGGACGACAAAACCGGACTGTGGTATCAGGTCGTAGACAAGGGAAGCGACAGCCATAATTGGCTTGAAACCTCGTGCGGCGCACTGTTCGTGTACGCGATGGCGAAGGCGCGCGAAAGCGGTATCACAGACGGCTCGTTTGACGAGAACATACAAAGGGGATATGAGGGAGTAACGAGCATGACAAGGACCGACAAGGACGGTCTTGTACTTGACGGAGTATGCGTCGGGACGGGCGTGGGCGACGCGGCGTATTACTTTTCGCGTCCGACGGCTCCCGCCGACCTGCACGGAATGGGCGCGTTCCTTCTGATGTGCGCCCAAATCCATAAAAGGAGTGATAGTATTGAAACAGAACACTGAAAAGCTTGTAAACGATATACTTGACAGCTACAAGGAATTTGACATTATAAACAGAATAGACGCGGAAAACATGCTCAGCAAGGACATTCTCATAGAAGTGCTGCAGGAGCTTCGCAAGCTGTTGTTCCCGGGCTTCTTTGACAATAACCGCGCGCGCAGCGAGTACATAAAATTCCTTGCCGGCGAACGGCTTGAATTTATACAGTACCACCTGCGCAAGCAAGTGGCGAAGGCGCTTGGGAACTTGGAACTGTGCAGCGACTGCACAAAATCCTCCGTAAACAAAAAAGCCGAGGAGATAGTGTACGACTTCCTTTCAAAGCTGTGCAAAATACGCGAGTATTTGTACACCGACATAAAAGCCGCTTACGACGGCGATCCCGCCGCGTACAGCACCGAGGAGATAATATTTTCCTACCCGGGGCTTCTCGCGATAACCGTGTATCGGATAGCGCACGAGCTGTGGCTGCTCAAGGTACCGATGATACCGAGGATCATGACCGAGTACGCGCACAGCGTAACGGGAATAGACATTCACCCGGGCGCGAAGATAGGCAAGTACTTCTTCATCGACCACGGCACCGGCATAGTAATAGGCGAAACGACCGAGATAGGCGACAACGTGAAGATATATCAGGGCGTAACGCTTGGCGCGCTGTCCACGAGAAAGGGACAGGAGCTAAAGGGAGTGAAGCGTCACCCGACCATAGGCGACAACGTGACGATCTATTCGGGCACCTCCATTCTTGGCGGCGACACGGTCATAGGCAGCGGCGCGACGATCGGCGGCAACGCGTTTATAGTGCACTCAGTACCCGCCGGTATGACCGTCAGTGTGCGCAGCCCCGAGCTTGAGTTTTCGGGCGGCTCCGTCGATTTGTCATACGGCTTCGGCATATGACGTACGCGCGAGCCCTAAAAAAACAGCGTTTCAAGGGCGAAGCGGCTTAACTGAAACGACGATAAGCGTTTTGAATAACAATGACTATTCGGAACGCTTTTTTGTTTCGTGACGCGGTATACAAACGGAAAGAGAGAAAAAGCAATGAACAAACAAACTGTTAAGCGGGCGTTCATCGCCTCGCTGCCCATAATGGCGGGCTACGTGGTGCTCGGAATGGGCTTCGGAGTTCTTTTAAACAAAGCGGGCTACTCGTATAAGTGGGCGGTATTGATATGCGTGACGGTGTTTTCGGGCACGATGCAGTATGTCGGCGTTGACCTTTTGGCAAGCGGCGCGTCCGTGCTTTCGGCGGCGCTTATGACGCTTATGGTAAACGCGCGGCACTTGTTTTACGGCATATCGATGCTTGAGCGTTACAAGGACATGGGCTGGCGCAAATGGTACGCGTTCTTCGGACTTACGGACGAAACATACTCGATAGTGTGCAGCGATCCGAAGCTTCCCGAGGGTGTGGACAGACGCGATTTTAACTTTTTATTGACGCTGATGAACCACTGCTATTGGATCATAGGCGGATTTTTGGGAGCGCTGTTGTCAAGCGCTTTGCCCTTTAATTCGACGGGGCTGGAATTTTCGATGACGGCGCTCTTTGTGAGCGTGCTTGTGGAACAGTGGGAGAAGAGCAAGAACCATATCGCGGCAATAATAGGCGCGTCGGTATCGCTCGTATGCCTCGTTATTTTCGGCGCGGACAAATTCCTCATTCCCGCCATGATAGGCATAAGCGTATGCTTGTTCGCGTTCAGAAAACAGATAGAAGGAGATGAAAAAAATGATTGACGTTTCTCACTCGCTGATCATAATAGCGGTAATGTCGCTCGTCACGGTGGCGCTGCGCCTTTTGCCGTACTTCGTATTTTCAAAGAACACGCCGAAGGCGGTGCTGTACCTTGGGAATGTCCTGCCGTACTCGATAGTGGCGATGCTGCTCGTGTACTGCTTGAAGGACGTTGATATAACGGCGGGGAGTCACGGCATACCCGAGGCGATAGCGGTGGTAATAGCGGCGGTGCTGCATAAGTGGAAGCATAACACCCTCCTCACCATCCTCGCCGCAACAATATGCTATATGCTGCTCGTACAAAAACTTTTCATCTGACACCCGACCCCCTTCGCAAAATGGCTTGGGTGGGAAGAAAGTATATATCAAGGGCGTTATGACCAATAACGAAACGATTGCTGCCGATGCAAGTGAAATATTTATCGGATATATAACGGATGATGAACAAAACCGAATTTTGGTGCAATAGTCGGCGTTTCCGGATATGAAACCTCGGCTGATACGATAGAACAAACAAATGGATATAAAGTCCAAATCAGCTTTATCAACTTACAGAAAACCGCTGATATAGCGATAA
>CANPXG010000005.1 GCA_947585795.1 uncultured Clostridia bacterium | reverse complement strand
CATAAAGAAAAATACTCCGTCAGTGCAATGTGTGGATTCCTTGATGTATCACGAAGCGGATATTATGACTTTGTGAACCGTATGGACATTCCGGCAAAGGATTTACCTCTTGCTGAAAAAATACGTGAGTGTCAGGATAAGTGCGGCAAAACATACGGTTACCGAAGAGTACATATATGGTTAGAGAAGAATGGAATACATCACAATCCCAAAACCATATTACGGATCATGAATAAATACAATTTGTTATCAGTGATACGCCGAAAGAAATACAGAAATTACGGTGAAGGTCTGCATAGGTATCCCAATCTGTTAAACCGTGATTTTCATGCAGACAGACCAAATCAAAAATGGGCAACGGATATATCATACATCAAAACAGGACAAGGTTTTCTTTATCTGTCTATCATTAGGGATTTGTATGATAACAGTATCGTAGCATACAGAATGAGTAAAGAGCAAAATATACGGCTTGTGTTGGATACGGTAAAAGAAGCAATGAAAAAAGAGAAGGTCACCGCAGACTTACAGCTCCACAGTGACCAAGGCTTTCAGTATACCTCGCAAGCGTACTTTAAGCTAACAACATTATACGGCATTACGCCGTCAATGTCAAGAGCCGGGAATCCATATGATAATGCGATGGCAGAAAACTTCTTCTCTATACTGAAGGCAGAATGTATCCACAGAATGAAGCTGCAAACATTTGAAGAAGCTCGTACAATTATTGATGAATACATTCATTTTTACAACTATCAGCGTATTCAGCTTAAAACAAAACTGACACCGCTTGAAAAACGATGTCAGTATGTTGCTTGAATGGAAATATTTTACCATAGACGCTCTTTTTTGTACTGTCTGTATATTCTGGAGCAGTTCATCATCGCCCTCTTTTTTTGGTTGTTTTTTCATGTCATTTTACTTTTCTATGCCTCTACAATGTCCATAACTATTTCGTTATCGTCGTCTTCTTCGGCATAGTATTCAGCAAAGTCCTGCGGTTCCAATTCTATATCTGCGCCCTCTGCTATCTTTTTGTGCTGTGTTGGCTCAGACGCGTCTTGCCTACCCTTCTGTACTTTGTTTACTGCTTTCTTCAGGTATATTGCGGCAGCCGAAAGCATGGAGTCAGGTATTTCTTCCTCCTCTTCGTCGTTAGTTGGCTCGTCAAATACCGCATATTCCATTTGCCGCTTGTAATTTTCCATATACATCTTATCCTGAGCTTCATACTTTGCACGACCTACTTTATCGTCTATATCAGGTCGTTCGCTGATTGGTGTGTTTCTGAACTTCTTAGCTTCGGGATGCTGCGAGTAGTCGTACTTAAACACTTCCAATACGTTCTTACCGCGAAAGATAATCAGTGATTTATTAAGCGGAAAACGTATAATCTCATCCTGAGTATATATCTTACGCTTACCGTCACCACTGCTGTGTCTGTGTCCGAAGGTAATTAACGGTTCCATCTTTTCATGCTGTACCGTACCTACCTTGACCGTAGCTTCGCCGGACCGGTCCGATATGAATTTAGCCGTTTCCAGCTCGTTACAACCTAAGAATAGGTGCGTATCGCAGTTGCCTAAAATAGCTTGCCACTTACCGTACGGGTACCGTTCCTGAAGCTGTGTAATGCCCTGAAATATGATAGATATGTTTATACCACGGCTACGGACAGTGGCTATCTTCTTCTCGAAGTCAGGTATACTGCCTATATTGGGGAACTCGTCGAGCAAGTAATTGATAGGTACAGGGCATGTATTACCGTGTGTGTCAGCATAGTCTACCTGATCCATAAAGGCAAATGAAAAGAATAGCGTAGATAAGAAGTTCAGCGTCGTGTCCTGATCTGACATGATACAGAAATACGCGCACGGCTTCTTGGCGGGTAGTACAAGGTCAATATCATCTTTAGCTGTTATCTGCTTAATTATGTCGTTTTGGAACACCTGTAATCTTGCAGACAGTCCTGTTATGATATTACCGCGCATATTGTCAGAACCTTGTTTAAACGTCATGTACGGTCCCATACAAATTTGTTCGTCCTGCGATAGTTGCATAGGGTCAAACATCGTGTCCAAGTATGCTTCACCGCGCGGATTTTGAATCAAATCATACGCAGCACCTATACTTTGTCGCCCCAAAGCTTTATAGTCATGTCCGCGCTCTACTCGCAAAATTAGTGCTTTGAGCAACGCCATAGCCGAGTTGTCCCATACGTCGCCTTTGGAGCCGGTATTTTGGATAATGGTATTTGCAAAGATTTGCGCGCGTATTTCCTCGCCGCGCAGTTCTTTTAAGCAGTCCCAGCCGTCAGATTTTTTGGGATGAACCAAATCGAATATCTTGACAATATATCCGTTATCCTTCAGGTATTGTGCTGTTGACTCGTACAGTTCACCTTTTGGATCTGTCACGATAATAGACTCGCGCCGTTTAACTGCCTGTATAATAAACGGACGCGCATAGCCACGGGATTTCCGTGAACCGGACGCTCCGAATACCGCAACGTGCTTGTTCATGTAGCTGTCCATATCGGTATTTATCAGGTGCTGACCGCTTTCGTCTATCTGCCCTAAAATAGTACCTTTCGCCTTTTTTGGGCTTTCAACTTTCGCATACCCCTTTATGTCATCGCAATCAAGTTTAGCCGCCGTGCCGTATACGCCCGAATTGGAATACTTGAAATTACGCTCATCTGTACGGAAAATACCCATTTCATTCTGCCTCATTATAACCAACGCAAGACAAACTATTATAATAAATATCATCATTACCGCGCCGAACGGGAACCCTGTCTTTGGAATGTCCCGTATAAGCGTTACCGGATTGTATGTCATGCCCTGACCGCCTATAAAGTGCTTAATAACCAAAGCTAAATATATAGACGCTATAAAAATCAAGCCCGCAGCTTTCCCGTACTTCTTTATATTAGTCAATGCTTTTCACTCCTTCCTGTCCCGCGCAGCAATACGGCCGCGCAGGACTTGTATTCTTTTGATTATAGGAAATTATCAATAATCATCTGTCTTTCGAGGACCATCCTTTGGCGTACCGCTGACGTATATGCGCCCGCTGTCAGGTTGTTCTGTTCGTAAGTGTAAATTGCATCAATTATTTGTGCATCTGTCATGCTCTCAGTGATGCCGGCGCGTCTGAACATATCTCTTGCACCTGCCGATCCTCTGTGTACTGCTCGTGATAATGCCGCTTCCTGTAGGGCTCTGCTTCGTTTCATGAAACTATACTCGCCTTGACACGCGGGTTCGCCGTATGCTTGCCATACCCATTCACTTTGCAATGTTGCCATTTCCTGCGTGTCGGCTTCCGAGTGCGCTCCCTTCCACCAATCATTAAACGCTGATGAAAACATTGCTTTACTCCCTATTTGATTTCTAAAGTTTTGGGAATGTGCGATTATGTAATTATACATATTCTGAGCCTGTTCGCGGTTGGTTGACATCATGCCGTAGTTCATGCCCGCACCATCGTTAAGCATCTCACAGTACCACGGGTTTGCCTTACCTAATATTTGGTCGCCGGTTTCAAACGCAAAACATACCGCACCTACACCATCTGCGCCCATGGACGGATATGCAGGTCGGCAATAATATCCTGTTGAGTACCAAGCCCCTACGATAGTGTTTGTCGCCGGTGCTTTGTCGCCGTATGCGTGCCGTGCCACACAGCCGCCGTTATTATTAACGTCAGATATTCCGGCACCGCTGTTACCTTCGATCGTATATAGCACACCGTCCTCATATTTCTCGACTATGCCGACGTGTGCGTTCCCGCCACGAATGATTAGGTCGCCCGGTTGTGGAGTAAAGCTCGTGTCGGTAACAGAAAATTTTCTGCCCTGTGCCCCGTAAAACTCACCGAACGTACCGCACCAAGCCGTTCTTGGAATGATATTATTCGCTGTAAATCCGCACTGGTCAGCGCACCATGATACAAACGCCGCACACCACGGAAAGTCGTCGCCGTTTACCGTATGCCCATAATACCATGTGTTATATAAGACATTGTTAGTGCCTGTTTCAACTACGCCAACTTGCGACAATGCTACACGAACTATATCCGCGCCGTTCCCGAAGCCGATACTGCCGCCACCGTACAGACCGCCGTTACTGATACCGAAATATGCCAAGGCAACACCCTGACCTTCGCCCGTGCCTATCATCTCGTTTAACCATTCCTCACGGTAGGTTTTACCGGATATGCGTGACGGGCTACCGTCCGCGCCCATATCGACCGCTTCATCGAACTTGACGATGTTATGTGATATTTCATCTACACTCGCTACCTTTACGGTATATGTAACGTATGTATCAATGGTCGTGTGCTGAATACCCAACTCATCCGTGTACGTGGACGTAAACGTTTCTTCCTTTACTTCGGGGTCTATTGTTAATATCTCGCCCAAAGCGGACGTGTAATACTCCTCATAGTCTTCTTTCTTGAACGTATTATTGCGCTTTGCCTCACGAGCTTCGTCCATCTGTTTCTGTGGCAGCATGCTACCCTTCCACTTTTTCGGTATCACCTTCCAGTTCGGGTACCGTTCTATGTCTTCGTCACTGTCTGAGAACCATGCCGATTCTTCCGAACCGAGCCAGTCCATGTAGTTGTCATATACGTCGTCTTCCACATTGATTTTACCGTCATCGCCAAATACAACGGTGGACGTTTCGCCGTCTGTTTGTACTGTGTATAGGCACATCAGCTTAACGGCTTCGGCATCCGTCGCTACACTTCCGTTTGATAGCGGATCGTTCACTATCTTGGTTACAGTGCCCGGCAAATCGTCTTTACGCTCGTTAAAATCATCGTCTATCTCCCGTAGTATCTTATTATGCCGCTTCTCGTACTTCTTCTTTGTCTTGGCGATCATGGACTGCATCGTTTTTTGTGTCTTCTCCGGTGCAGTATCGAACGTGTCAAAGTCCACGCGCGTTTCTTGGTCTGCAATAACGCCCACATAGTCCTTCTCAGAACCCGCTGAGTCGTCAACGAACAAATCGCTGAATATTGACTCGTTAAGCTTGTCTTCCAGTGAGAAATCAATATGACAAAGTGACAGTAACGAATCGGCAGAACGTAATATATTCCGCGTGATTGACTGTAACGGTAAAAATTCCAGTGTAGGAACCAGTGAAAACATCATTATTGGAATTATAAGCACTATAGCAACAATCCCGATTATAATTTTCCTAAATCCCTCATCGCTTGCTATCGTACCCGCCGCGCCTACAACATCACCGGAAAATGCTTGTGCTGTCGCTTTACCCGCCGCGACCGCACTGTTAGCCGCTGTCTTGGCTGTACGGTCAAACTCCTCTTGCGAATTGCGTGGGTTGGAGTTTTTTTTCGTGTTGAACGGCGCACCGCCTATCTTAGGCATAGCCCTGCTTTTATTGCTATTCCCACTGTCACTGCCCGAGCCTGTGCTCTGTGCTGCTGACTTTGCACTATCCGCCGCTGATTTTGCGCCTTGTGCCGCTTCTTCTATCATTTTGTACCGTCCTCCTCTCTTCTTAAATACAACAACGCACTCTAAACCATGTAGAGTGCGTTGTGTCGTCGTTCATTATTTCTTTCTGCGCCTATTTGAACGCTTGTCACCGTTATTAGCGGTTCTGTTCTCAATAGTCGGCTGTGCCTGTCGTGTGACATAACTGTCCTTCTTCGGGGATATTGTACGTTTAGCTGCCGGTTCTACCGCTGATGTTTCCGGTCGTATAGGTGCGCCGCCTCTGACGCTTGTACCACCCTCAACGGTTGTGCTCGCCACCCCTGTCGCACTCGATACGGGGGAACTGCTAACAGAACCTGAGCCTCTGACAGGTTCGTCGTTTATTTCAACTGACGAACGCGCGTAGTATGTGTCACCATCTGTACCCACGAACTCGGTGTATCCGCTTTGTTCAGCTCCTGACAGTCCCGAATACGACTCCTGAGTACGAATACTGAACTGTTGCGTAGCTCCCTCGTTACCCGCTTCATCTACCGGCGTGTACGAACCTGAAATCTCACCGTTGTTCATCTTCAGGTCATACGCGTCACCACTGCCTTCTATCATCTCGCCGTTAGCTGATGATACAGCGTTTGAAATTCCGGGTATTACGCTGTCAACACCGTTCTCTGCGCTGTTTCCTGCACCGCCGCCGTTGAACAGTTTATCAAAGGTTGCGCCTACTACGCGTTCATCGGTGATACCGCCCTGAATATTAGAGCGCATTAACGCTTGTGCTGTGCCCGCGCCGTGTGCAGCTACGGTTGCCGCCTTGATTGCCGATATACTATCCTGTCCTGCCGCTGTTGCCATTGCAGACGGATTTGATATGTTGGCTATCTTAGCCGCCGCGTCTTTGTCGTCCTTGCTCGCGATTATCTCGTTACCTTCAGGAGTGATCGTCGTTACTCCCGCCTTGGGTGCACCGTTACTATCAAACAACGACGCTGCATATGCCGACATGTCCTTGTTCCTGATATTACCTACACTGCTTCCGTACTCGCCCTGCTCTGCACTGTCTTGGTAGTGAGCTCGTATTTCCGCACGTTTAGCTTCCATACCTTCCAATGTGTCCGCACTATGTACGTTTCCGTACTTATCCGTCCACTGATAACCGCCGTTCGGTGCGGCAACTATCTCGCTTTCCGTACCGTCCATGCCGTATCCGCTTATAATGGACGCTTTCTGTGCTTTCATCGCTTCAAGCGTATCTGCGCTGTGAACATGACCGTTCTTATCTGTCCAATGATACTTACCGTCATCACCGTGTACGATGTCACTGTCATCGGACATAGGACGTACACCTGCCGCATATGCAGCACGGACTGCTTGTTGTTTCGCAAGCATACCGGTCAATGAATTTGACGTGTGTTCATTACCGTTTGCGTCAGTCCATGTATAATTACCTCGTGCGTCCCTTGCTATGCCGCTTTCACCCTCATACTGTGCGTATCCGCGTTGTACAGCGGCGCGTACACCTTCCGCTTGTTTGTAATTGTTACTGGACCACAGGTTGCCGTTCTTATCCTGCCACGAGTAACCGCCTTCAACATTCCTGAATATCTTACTTTCACTACCCAGCGGTGTGTTGGGAATATGAGCAGCAGTATCTGACGCTTGCTTGTTTCCTATAAACGAGCCGATACCGTGAGCTATACCGCCCGACCAACCGCCTTTGATGAGCGACTGACCTAAAGCTTTGTTGCCCATACCTGTTGCAATACCACCGGCAATCTTGGACGTGCCCGCCAAAGAGCTGCCCACAGCTACCAGTTCTCCCATCAGTCCGCCGCCCGTAGTGGCAACACCAATACCTAACTGTTGCAAGTATGTGTCTATTCGTTGTGCTATCTTGCAGAACGCCAAGGCTATAATAAACCGGAAGAATATATTAGCCGCGTCATACGTTAGAACGGATATTAACATCTTGATAGACCATACATTCAGCAGCATAAGTAAACACTGTCCGAAAAACATGACAAACCATTTGGTAAATATAGTCTGCGTTCCTCGACTTGTCAGTGTTGTCCATGCCAGCGGCGATGTGTATGTCAGTACGCCTACCATCAAATATCGTTCGATGATTTCAAGCAGTAATTTTATTAGGTTATAGCCTAAAATAATTACCAAAATCAGTGATAGCACTATTCCTGCGGAGCCTTGTATCAGTCCCGCTAAGGCATCGGCAGCGGAGCCCATGATGGTTGAGTTCTCGTATGGATCTATCGCCAACAACGCTTGATAAGGATAGGTGAATAGGTTTATGATCGCCTCTAAGAAATAGTTACCGAACCATATCATAGCGAAAGCTAACATCATTCGTATCGCTATTTCTACAGGATTTGACCGGACATCTGATAACGGTCCCGTAAAGTATTTAAACAGCTGAACGGAGCCTATCGCTATAACCAAACCTATTGCAACACCCTGTAAAATGACATATAACTTATCAATCACCGGGAAATTGGTTGTGAAAAAGCTTAGGTTGAAGGACAGCATCTTAAGTACCCATGTAATCAAAAAATCAAATACTTTTGCCGCCCAACCCAGCGTGTTACTGAACAATGAATTAAACATTTACTATCTCACCCCTTTTCGTATCAACCCGGGTCTGCTTGAGGTCCGTTGGTCATATCAAAATTATCGCCCATAGGTGATATTATCTGCATATTGGAACCGGACGGGTTCCAACCTACAGACCGCACCCCCGATGAGAACCGGTATATCAACGGAATAATCATCAGTACTACTAATGCAATGCCTATGTTCAGTATCCGTTTTTTTGCGACAGCCCAACCCTTTTCGTCGGGCAAAAAGAACGCAAACGCACACATTACCATACCGATAATAGCTACCGGGATAGATACGGTTTTTATAAACCCGAACATCTGCGACAGCACTACGTTAATGTTAGCCGCGTTTAAGTCCCCGCCCATACCCGTTGTATCGGCGAATGCGGTTACAGTCGTCGTTGCAAATATAGCGCAAACCATGATTGATATATATATAAGCCTTTTAATAAACGGCTTTTTCGTCTTAGCCATAAAAATCACTCCTTTTAATTTCATAGGAAAGGTGTAAAACGGCATAGGGACAGCCCCTTATTAAAGGGCTGTCCTATACCATTCAAGATTAAGATTAACCGGTAGGCAATGCGCCGTCAAATGCACCGGTCGTGTTTTCATTACCCGCGAACCATTTAGAAACGGTAGTAATAACAACCGGGGCAAGCAATACGATCGCCAAGGCTACAAGAATACCCAAGCCGAACTTCTTAGCATTCTCGATACCCTTCTGACCGCCGAACAGTATCAGCAATCCGCACGCCACCGCAGCAATAATCGCAATAGGTATTGATATGGAAATCAACAGCTTGTATGTATCTCCAAGACCTTTACCGATTTTGCTTTCCAGCGTACCGGCAGCAAACATGTTGCACGCAAAAGCAAATGCGAGCGATGCACATATTGTCATGATAGACATTACGCGTATAGCTACTTTGCTCTTGTTCGCTTTCTCAGGCGTAACACCTGCGTTTGCCAATGCGCCTACGGTACGGCACTGAACCTTAATCAAGGCTTCGTCGATTCTGCTTACCATTGCAAACATCTCCTTTCTAAATCACTTGTCGCCTACGAAGTTCATCATGCTGCCCAACATTACATCGTCTATCTGTGTATCAGAAGACGGGGGCAAAGAACTGTCAGCAACAGTTTGCACTTCTGTAAGCTTGCGTTGTTCTATGTGCAAAGAATCCTCGGCAACGCCCGTGGTTACCGGCTCCGGCTCAGTTCTGACCTGTTCCAGAAGCGGATATTTCCGTGGTCTGCCTCGTTTTCTTTTCACCGTATTTATTGGTTTCGGGGGAAACTGGATTTTTCCCGGATCGCGCTCATACGCTATGACCGCTTGTGTAAGATAGACAGCTATCTTTCTACGCGGCAATGCGTTGAGCACGTCCATTACGAATTTTTGTTGTTGGTCCATCGGTGTGAACACAACCGAAAATCTATTTTCATGCTTTTTCATATCAGCATCCTCCGTTCATATTGAGTAATGCGCGAGACAATGCTTCGTAGCCCTGTGCATTGGCGTATATATTACTGATGAAATACGGTTCAGTTACCGAATCCATCTGTTCTATCCATGGTCTAAACCGTTCTGAACCGCCGCCGACAAAAATACCCTTTGAGAAGTTTAAGTCGATCTCGTACTCTGTCAACTTCCGTATTAGGTCTGAAATGTACAGTTCCGCTTCCTGACTGATAATAGGCAGTATCGGAGTCTTTTTTGAAAGCTCCTTGCCTGTTTTTATCATTGTGTCTATTTGGTCTTCGGTCGGCGCATGACCGTATTTGTCACGCACTGTCCATGAGATTTTGTTATATAGCTGTATCAGACCTATATCCAACGACTGACAGAAATCGGGATCCATTTCACCGCGATTCAACGAGATTACGTCCGTTGTATAGCCGCCGATGTCGATGATGTACGACCTGTCAAATAGACGTATCTTTGAGAAATCCATGTATATTGCGGCATAGCCCTGTGAAAATACCATTACATCGTCAATCTCTATCTGATAGTCCTTGCCGTTGTAGTCAAAGGCTATATGCCCGCGATTACTGAAATAGTTCTTGAACCGCGATTTTAGCCGTGGCAAGTGTGACGGCGGTAAACCTACGCCGAGCACTATATGAACGGTCTTGCTCGTGTCGATATTACGTTTGTCAATTTCCTTTGCTATGGCAAACAACGTAAGCACAAAGTACTCATCGGATTCCGTTTTGTCCTGTAAATACGATATGCGGCGTTGGGACAGCATGAAATATTTGCGGTTGTAATGCAATATTCCATGCTTAAACGGCATTTCTTTGTTCGATTCCTTTAGCCCCGATATGAACGCTTGCGAAGCGGTTTTTATACATCTGTTGCCCGTATCTACACCAATAATGATGCTATTATTCATTGGTTCTACCTACCTTTCATTTTTTTAATTAACGGAAAACAAAAAAGAGAGCGACAAGCTACTTTTCTTTCATAGAAACAACTTGTCGCTCTCTTTTTATAGGCTTTAAATAAAAAAAGCGGAGAAAATATACTTTTAGGCATACTTTCTCCGCTTATTTTACATAAAAATCAAGCGTTAAGCTACAGAATACACTTATCCCATAACTTTGTTGAATAAACTTCATGTACTGCGAAATATAAACGTTTAATCTATATTTCAACTTAATTATATCATATCTACACGCCTTGTCAAGCGATTTTTTTCAAAAAAAATTATATATAAAAAAAGAAGGTCACGCAGACCTTCTTTTGAAATTCAGATAATCATCTATGCCCTTCGTGTTTTTATCGGACCATTCAGGGTAATCAATGCCGTTTTTGTACATTTTCAGCGTGTTATATAACACGTTGTAGAACACATTCGATGCCTTACTGCAAGGGCTGATACCGTTATCGCGCATAACCTTTTCCTGCTCATGAACCAGCTTCTTGGCGGCTACACCACCCCAAAACAGACAGCTATAGTTATAACCGTTGTTTTGGACTATTTCGCGTATCTTCTGCGCCGCCTTTGCCACATGAGGATTGGTTATTTTATCCATGTCGAACGCGTTTGTAATGGTTTTACAGCCGCTTTCTTTGAGTTCAGTCAGCGTATCGTTGATTGCCGTTGTGGCATTTACGCCCAAGATAGCCATATATGCTATATTGGGATTTGTGTTAAACGATGCCGCTATATCCGCTTTTAATGCGCCCTCAGTCAAGCGTATAACTGTGTCTTCGCATATCTTAGGATTGATTATCGGAAAATGTACTCGACACTGTCCTGTCGTTCCTGCTTCAAACCCGGAACTGGAATTGGTTATATACCTAACCCGTCCTTTATCTGTTCGGATCTGAAAATTAACTATTTCTCCTTTGCGGTTTCGCACGGGTATAAGCATTCCGGCGGTGTATTTAAAACACCATAAGCCGCCTACTTTAAAGAATCCGGGTACGTTATCTAAGTTTACTTTCATGTAATTATGTAAGTATGTACCTATATACACACCCGAAAACACATCACGTTTCCGTAACCGTGCAAGCTCCGACTGTTCCTCACACAGTGCTTGATAGTTCATATTCTTAAACTTATCAAGCTCGCTGCGTCTTCCTTTCGGCAACAATAACCGTTCGGGCAACGTTCTGTATCCGTTGCGCTTAATGCTGTCCTCATCCATGCCCCTATCCTTTAAGTTAGCTATGTGCTCAGCACTTAATTTCAAGGCAGGGATTTTGAGCATACACGAATATACTGCGTGCAGTTCAGAGTCGGTTAAACGCGTACTGTTGTCCTCGCACTCCTTTTCCGTTTCTTTCGGTGTAAAGTCAGTTTTTAAGCCAAGCTGCCTTTGTATCTCCATAACTGCCTTGTGCCCGGCTTGTTTGGTGTACTCAGCTTCGCCAAGCCCGAACCTAACATACAGTCCAATAGTACCGCCGCTTTCACCGCATTTGGCACATCTCCATGTACCTTTGGCAACGTTGATGTTTAGGTGGTACCCGGTCTTATCGCATATGGGACATTTAACATAGAATGATTGTCCGCTGCACTTTTGTGGAGTGCGTTGCAGACCTAACATATCCGCTACTTGGGCTATATTAAATTCCATGTCTATCATGCCCCTTCCATGTATAATTTGCCGGCTTTTAATTTTTTTACTTCTGCCACCATGCTCGAAGTAAGATACGACTCGTCACAAAATTGTGCGATTTCTGCCGGTTCGTTTATATACGGAATTGTGTCCCGGATGAAATAAACAAGTTGGTCTTTTGAATAGGTTTTATTTTGCAGCCCATAACCAATAATTTTTGATAAAAAGGCAGAAATTGTACTTTCATCAGAAAAATTGTTAGTGCTGCAATACCAGTCGATAAAAGCTTCCTTGTCAAAAATTTCTATATTCATAGTGTTATCCTCCTTAAATTAAGCCGATTTCTTTACCTTGTAGTATTCGGCGTAATATACCATGTGCATTATCAGGTGGAGATGATTTATTTCATCTCTTACACCTTCTATTAGCTCATAGCATTCCTTCATACTGCGAGGGAACCCGTCAATGCCATGCCCGTTCTTATCTAAAAACGGCATCGTTTCCTTGGAAACATCGAAGAAAATAAAAAGCTCGTGTATCTGCTTGAGCAAATCTTCAGGCTCTACCGATAAATCAACCTCAATCTTGAAATATCTTTTAGTGTCCCCTATCCGATGATAGACGGCACAGCGATTTTCCTCGTTGCTGTTCATTAGCCATTGTTTATAGGCAACGGCGGCACTTAACAGTTTCAGATTTATCTGTGCATTTGTCATTATAAATCACTCCTTAATGCAGGGGGACGCATACGCGTTCCCCTGCTAAAAACTATATTATTGCATAAGTATTATTTCTGCCGCCTTCTTGTATTCGGGATGCTTCGATGCGTTGTACTTATCTCTCAGGAATGCGAGATAGTTTGGATCGAGCGCAAACACTTCACCAAGCGTTTTGCCGTAAAAATCACCTTTTATGTTTAGTACAACGCTCTGTGCTTCGGCAAGCGTTGTAGGCATATTGTTGGTTTCTGCGGCGTTTCCCTTATTATTGTTCTGCGGCATAAGCGGATTTGTGTTCGTATCCTGCTTCGGGATAAGCGGATTGTCCTGTGTCGGTGCTGTTTTGGGCTTTACCCCTGCATCGCACGGAATCGGTTCGGGACTGTCCTGATAGCACATCGCCGTACCAAATCCCGCATTTGCCAAGGCACGACCTTTTGCAGACGTACACGCCGTTTCGATGGCTTTTTCCATATCACCGGGAGTGTATACACAGCTTCCGCTGCTCTTACTGATTACTTCACCGTCCATTGTTATGACACAGGTGGCTTTGAACATATTCAGTGCTTCGATATACTCAATCTGAGAATCATCGATTACGCCCTTAATCTGATTTTCGTCGCAGTATACCACGAACCATAAAACGCGATCCTGAACGAGCAAGTATTTGCTTGACTTGCCCGTAGCCATGTCCTCGATATCAATCAGTTTATCGGCAGGATTGAATCCGCACCGGCGAACATTGTAGTCCGGCATTGTTTTTTCCTTCTTATTAGGCATTGCTTCTTACCTCCTTTTTGTTACACATCAAAACTCTGCGGTGCGGCAAATACTTTTTTGTCGCCATGAGCCTTAGCGGCGCAGCATTTTTCAATGTTTTTACCTGTTTAGGGTAGAGTGTTTTTCTCATATATTCTTTCTCCTTTCTTATTATGAACGGTTATTAGCCGCTGCTTGACGTTCCTCAGCGCGTTTTTGCAGTCCGTTTTGCAATAGCGGTATACAGCGCGTGTTCTCCCACGTTTCGATGTATCTGACAACACGAAGCATCATACGGAACATATCATTATCATTGACATTGATATATTCCTCGGCTTTTACCTGCATCTTTTTCGCGTCGTAAGTGGTTGCGCCGGTATTCTGCGTAACAACGGGCGCATATCCATTGGTTATTTTGATGAACCACGGGTATGTGCTTACCTGTCCGTCTTTGCGAATGGGACAGTGTACGATGCTTATCTTGGACACCGGTGCCGTTCCGTCGTTTTGCTTTTTGTACGCGTCTACCTTATCCTGTGAATAGGTGAAGTCCGCTACTCCTGCACGGTTGCCGGTCTTTATTTCGCCTAACGCTTTATGATAGGCGTTACCTATCTTTTTGATTGCATCGCTTGTCATGGGCGTACTTTGCGATGCCTTATATGCGGCTTCGAGCTGTTTATATATCTGCTTCAGCTGATTAAGCCCTGACTGCGATATTGTAGACTCGTTACCGGCTTTGAGCGTGTTTTCGGTTATAATGCGCTGTGTAGCGGTAAACAGTGCGTATACAGCATCTATATTGATGTTGGTACGAACTGTAACGCTGTTCTCGCCTGTGCCCTTTGAATAATTACAAATACAACAGGTGATTGTGCTGTTCGGCGCATGATTTTTACCGCCTGTGCCGTGCATATTTGCATAATCATCTATGTTCGCAATCGTTAAATTATCGCGAAAATCAATGACTTTGCCTTTACCGTTTGTTTTGGTGATAGCTGTGCTAACCATACATATTCCTCCTTATTAAAAACTTTTTTGTATGTGTATATATAAAAAAACAGCGACAGATTTACTTAGTTAACCTATCACTGCTTGAACTTAGGAACAAAAAAAGAGGAAAAGTATACACTTTCCCTCTTTTATAGATAAAATCTTCATATATCTTAGCTTTATTATACCACACCCACACGCCTTGTCAAGCAGTTTTTTATATAGATTTATGGTTTATACATCAACCAAAAAATTTTTAAAAAATTTTTATAACCAAAGTACCTTTTTTTATTTTTTAGGATAGGTAGTATATAGGGACATGAAAAATGGTTCATTTATTAAAGCGGACTGTGCTTCTTTAGTAGGCATTTAAAAAAAGGGTTTTTGATTGATTTTTTCCTTTTTTTGTCACCTCCGATGCCTACATTTTCTTCCTTTCCGGTATAGTCCGCTTCAACAAGTGAATGATTAAAAGGAGTGATAGGAAACATGAATGATAAAGGAAAAACTTTTTTGGAAATGACAGACCGTCTTGCGGCGGCGTATAGTGCAGACGGCAGTGAGTATATGTTAGTAACTCGCAACGCCAACGAGCCGCAATATAACGTATATGCCGGGATGAAAATAAAAGGTTTATATACAGTTATAAAGGTTTGTGCCGAGCATATTTTAGCACTTTCGGACTCAGCGGGTGAAATAAAATTGGCACATGATGAGTTGTATGAGATTATATCTAAACTTGAGGAAGAAGCCAAAAAAAGATTTGGGGGTGGTATCCATGAAAAAGACGAAAATTGAATGGTGCGACAGCACATGGAACCCGGTTACGGGGTGTAAACACGGGTGCGAATATTGTTATGCGCGGCGTATCACGGAGAGATTTCGCCCGTTTGATTTTCCACATATGACAATAGAAGGAGTGCGACAAGGCATTAACTATTTGAGCAAGCCGATAATTATGGAATGTAAGGACGGGAAAGAGAGAATTTGCGCGTATCCGTATGGATTTGAGCCGACATTTCACAGTTACCGCCTCGACGAGCCGGCACAATGGAAAGAACCGAGAAATATATTTGTTTGCAGCATGGCGGATTTATTCGGCGATTGGGTGCCGGATAGCTGGATAGAGGAAGTATTTGCGGCTTGCGAACGTGCGCCGCAACATAGGTATTTATTTCTGACGAAAAATCCAAATCGGTACGGTGATTTGGCGCGGGCTGGGAAACTGCCGCAGAGAGATAATATGTGGTATGGCTCGACACTTGACAGTATGAGCGCAAAAAGATACCCCGGCAGATTTCGGGATAACACATTTACAAGCATAGAACCTCTTACGGAATATATGGACGTGAGTCTTGGAAGCTTTGGCAGAGACAAGTGGGTAATAGTCGGTGCGGAAACGGGAAACCGCAAAGGCAAGGTAACGCCTAAAAAAGAATGGGTGGACAAAATTTGCGAGGCAGCCGACATTACACACATGGCGGTGTTTATGAAGGATAGCCTTGTTCCGATTGTTGGTGAGGAAAATATGCGGCGTGAATTTCCGTGGGATTGACAGACAGGAGGAATGAATTATGCGTTTTAAGATAGATAAACGAACATTTGTGCAAGCGGTAAGAACCGCTGTGAAAGCTGTATCTGTTAAGCCGCAAGTACCGATACTGGCAGGACTTCTCATTGAAGCCGCTGACGATAAAGTTACCGTTACAGGTAATGGCGTATCAACCATAATACAAGCTACGGCACAAGCCTCCGTTGAAGAAGAAGGCAGCACTGTTGTTGATGCTAAGATATTGGATAATATCATTCGTCGATTGCCTGAAGGGGATGTGTCTTTTGTGCAGGACGATGCTACAACGGCAGAACTATCTTCACAAAATTCAAAATTGAAGATAGTATGTGAGCTCCCGGATGAGTTCCCTGCTATAGCAGCATTGGATAATGTTCATTCCGTCACCGTCCCGAACGATATTTTGTGTGCCATATTAAACAAGACAATACCATTTGCTTCGACGGACGAAACGAAAAATCGTATGTTCAGCGGGCTAAAGTTTGAGATTGATACAAACACACTGCGCGTCGTATCGAGCGATAGTCACAGAATCGCGTATGTAGTCAAAGAAATAGACTATACCGGCGAGCCGTTTAATATGATAATTCCCGTGTCCTCAATGCTGAAATGTTTCAATCTACGCTCTGCTTTTGAGGGTAACGTTCAGATCTCAACAGATGAGCGCACCGTAAGCTTTAAATACCCGACGTATGAGATGTTTATCAGCTTGATGGATGGCGAGTACTTGAACTACAAGCCGATAATAAACGCTGAGGAGAGTACAACCACGATTGAGGTCGAGAAACAGTATATGCAAAGCGTCATAAACAGAGCCGTACTCATTTCCGATTCGGAGTTTGTCCCGGCTAACAAGCCGCCATTCATTTTCAATATAAACGACAAAAAGGTTGAAACAACGTGCAGTGCCGGACGCGGTACGGTTCGTGACGAGCTCAGAGCTACTGTGTCGGGTAAAAACCTGCGTATAGGCGGCAATGCAAAGTTCTTGGGCGATATTATCAATGCTTGTGAGGGCGAAAATATAAAGATTGAGATGCGAACACCCACAAGCGGCATCTTTGTACATGAAAACGACGCGGTTTATATGATGATGCCCATGCGCTTGTTCGGATAAGGACTATGAAAGAAGGTGATTGGTATGGAATGGAAAACAAAAAGACATAGGACAAACCTGCTTTACTTAGGTCAAAGAATCGCATATATAACTGTCCCCTACTTTAACGAGGACAACAAATATGTGCTGACTTTTGATCTCGCACTGTACGATTTGCGTCTTCCTAAGAAGGTAGTTTTAAAATCCGATAACATAGAGGACGCTAAGGACGAAGCTATGTATATTGTAGCCAAGCGTATTTGTACAAAAATGGGAGAAATGGAAAAAGGCATAGCGAGCTACAAACGTATGATAGAAGAATTAAACGAACAGAGGTAACGAAGAATGAACAAAGCGCAAGTAAATTTACTGGACGAAATCACGGTTGACGGCTTTTGTGGTGGCGGCGGGTGGTCTACGGGCTTTGAACTGGCGATAGGCAGACCTATCGATATAGGTATTAACCATGACGCGGATGCGATTGCTATGCATAAACGTAACCACCCTTATACCAAGCACTACAATGAAAACATATATGAGGTAGATCCGTACGAAACTACACAGGGACGTAATGTAGGCTGGGCGCACTTTTCACCGGATTGTACGCATTTCTCCCGTGCAAAGGGCGGTACGCCGGTTAAAAAATCTATCCGTAGCTTGGCGTGGGTAGTTACAAAATGGGCTGGGACTGTTCATCCACGGATAATCTCAATGGAGAACGTACCGGAGTTCATGACATGGGGACCGCTATGTGCAAGACGAACCAAAGACGGATGCATATACAAGGTTGACGGCACTATTGCTAAAAAGGGCGAGTATGTGCCGTATGCCGAGCAACAGCTCGTACCGGATAAAAGGAAAACCGGTCAGACTTTTAAGCGGTTTATAGCCATTATGCGCTCATATGGCTATGAGTGCAAGTGGAAAGTGCTGTCAGCCGCAGATTACGGTGCGCCTACCATACGGAAACGGTTGTTTATACTGTTTCGTAACGACGGACAGCCGATACGGTTCCCACTGCCGACACATGGTGATGCAAACAGTAAAGCAGTAAAGACAGGTAGGCTGAAACCGTGGCATACAGCGGCAGAATGTATTGACTGGTCTGTCCCCTGCCCTTCTATCTTTGAGAGAAAGAAACCGTTAGCAGAGAATACGCTGAAACGTATTGCAAAAGGCATACAGAAATTCGTTGTTGATAACCCCGATCCGTTCCTCTTAGAAACGGATCGGGCAGGTATCGTTGCCCCGACTATAATGTGCAATAACACAAATAACGTCGGCGCGGACATAGATACGCCTTTACCGACTATTACTACGGGCAACAGGAATTATCTTGTATCACCTATGCTTATACAGTATCACGGTGAGCAATCGGAACGTGAAACACGCGGACAGGTATTAAATCAGCCGTTGCAGACAGTCGATACGGCAAATAGATACGGACTTGTCACAGCGTTCATTTCAAAGTATTTCAGCGGTGGATATGTCGGTTCCGGTGCCTCGATAGAAAAGCCTATGCCGACCGTAACAGCGATAGACCACAATGCTGTTGTATCGGTACATATAATGCAGATGAATAACCATTGTATCGGGCAAAAAGTAGATACGCCGATAAACACAATTACGTGTGGTGGAGGGCATTTTGCAGAAGTACAAGCGTTCTTGGTTAAGTATAACCGTACAGGGACAGTCAGGAGCGTCGATGAGCCGTTAGATACAATAACGACAAAAGACCGTTTCGGACTTGTTACGGTACAAAATGAGAAATATAGAATAGTCGATATAGGGATGAGGATGCTCACACCGAGAGAACTATACAACGCACAGGGCTTTCCTTCCGATTACGAGATTGAAACCGATTGCAACGGCAAGCCATACCCAAAGACAAAACAGATAGCACGGTGCGGCAACAGTGTCCCTCCCCCGTTTGCAACGGCGATAGTACGGGCAAACGCGCCGGAATGGTGTGGAGTTAAGATAAAAACAATGCAGGAATTGAACCGTATGATAGCGGTATAAAGGAAAGGAGTGTTTAAAATGAGTATAACAATAAGTACGATGTCCTTAATTGGAATTATTTTGGGGATTATGTCAATAGTAGTCATAATAATTACAATTATACTTGAATACGAAGATTTAATAGGTGATAAAACGCTCGATTTTTTAAAAACAATAACGTCGTTTGTTCTTGTATCTTCGATATGTATGACAGTGATAGGTATAGACAAGCAATCTCATAAATTAAATGATGAAGAAACCGTAATATCTGTCACTCCAACAACAGCATCTTTACCTTTGAAAAGAGGAGATACCGTAAAAATATATGGATATACCGAAGACAATACAATTTTTAAGGACAACATTGATAAGGAATATACAATATATTCTGTGGAAGATAGGTTTTCTATATCTCCGATAAATGTTCGCTGTTCAGATGTAGACGCTGAAGAATTGAGCAATATATTAGAAAAGAGTAAAAAAGTAGAGATAAAGAAGGTTAATTAAACTAACATATGAATGGAGGTAGAAGAATGAAAGGCTTATATAGAGGTAAACGCAAAGATAACGGCGAATGGGTTTATGGTGCGTACATCGTTATGCACCATAATGATAAGCGTACACATTTACATCATTTTATCATTCCTGACAATAGCGACTTATCTTTCGGTGTAAAAGTTGAGGATATATTAGTCGAGGTTATTCCCGAAACGGTAGGACAGTGTATGGGGAAAGAGGACAAAACCGGCAAACAGATTTTTGAGGGGGATATTGTTGTAAGTACAAATAGTAACCGCTTATCTGACAGACCGCATGTTGTCACCTTAGATTTAGTGCGCGGCAGTTGTTATATAACAGATGATCGCGAACCAAAAATCGTTGGTAATATACATGACAGCCCTACCTTTATTGTCGACTACATGAAAAAAATGTATCCCCACCTGAATTGTTGGAGGTGAAGTAATGGACAAAGAAAAAGCGGCAATCGAGAGGTTAAAAATGGGTGCCGAAGCTGCTGAAACGTATTATAACGCGCCGCTTATCATTTGTTACAGCGGTGGTAAGGATAGCGATGTATTGCTTCAACTGGCTCTTAATAGCGGCATCAGCTTTGAAGTGCTTCATACGCATACGACCGCTGACGCACCTGAAACGGTATACCACATATCTCATGTCTTCCGTAAGCTTGAGGGACGTGGAATCAAGTGTACAAGAGAATATCCTGTATATAAAGGCAAGCCGACATCGATGTGGTCGCTGATACCCATTAAGAAAATACCGCCGACACGGCTAATGAGGTATTGTTGTGACATCTTAAAGGAACAGGGTGGTAAAAATCGGGCTATTGCGACAGGTGTACGGTGGGATGAGAGCCGGGCAAGGACTAAGCGCGGCATCTATGAGAGCAGCGCACATAAAGCCGAGAGCAGAATAATCATTAATAACGATAACGACGAGAAACGTCGGTGGTTTGAACGATGTGAGATGCAAGCAAAAACGGTAGTAAATCCCATAATAGATTGGGCAGATACCGATGTGTGGGACTACATAGCCGATAACAAGATTGAGTGCAATCCGTTATACTGTGAAGGATTTAAGCGAGTCGGTTGTGTCGGTTGCCCGTTAGCGAATAAACATAATCGGCAAATGGAGTTCCAGAGATACCCGAAATTTGAGCAAATGTACATACACTCGTTCGATAGGATGCTAAAAATACGCGAAGCAGAAGGAAAAGATACCCGCACATGGAAAAGCGGCTATGACGTGTTTCGATGGTGGACGGGCGAAAGTGAGGAAGTTGTAAAATGACGAGAGTAGAAACGACAAGATTATTGTCAGAATTAACAGAAAAACACATAAATCCGCATAATGACAGCCGTATATATTGTGCAAAGGAAGTGACGTTCGATTATGCTACAAGTCACACCGTCAGAGTGGACTATATGCAGTTCAAGCCTTTTAACAATACCGTATCGGGTATAGAGAAAGGTGACTTCTGCTGCTACGAAATCAAGTCCTCAGTCGAGGATTTTCATTCTAAGAACGGTCATAATTTCATCGGTGACTATAACTATTACGTTATGCCGAAGGATGTCTATGACGCGGTTAAGGATGAAATCCCGTTCAGAGTCGGTGTGTATGTACCGGCAGATGATAACTTCCATGCGCTGATGTCGGTAAGAAAGGCGCAGAGAAAAGACCGTGAACGTGCAGTATCTGAAATGCTTTTAATGATGTACCGTTCGGCGGCAAAAGAAATATGTAAAAGTAAAAAAGCGAAGGAGGAAACAGAGTTATGCAAAAGCACCGACTGACAAGGAAGCAGAAGATATTCTTTGCTTCTAAGGGATTGAAGCCCGAAAACTGGTATATAGCCAAAGAAACGGCTGATTATTATCAGGTCGTCAGCAAAAACGGGCAAAAGAGAGTCCTGTGGAAAGGGGAAAAACAACAGCAAATATCTGAATCAGTGAACAGATAATGTTCGTAATGAAGGTTCACTCCTTAACAAAATAAGACTGCGTATAAAAAAAACCACCTAATCAATAGGTGGTTTTTGATATTGTTACGTCAATATAATAATTGTTAATATTTCAACTCACATACCCTTTTGGGGGTAGACTAACGTTTTCACATCTTTATTTTATCAAAGAAATTTTTAGGTGTTTTTTAGCCCGTCAAGTTCTTTCAGCAGTAATTCAGCCGCCCATGCGGGTGGAACTCGAGTACCTGCTACCCATGCTTCAATGTTCTTGATCGAGATTTCTAATTTCCGCGATAGTTCGGCTTGACTTAGATCTGCCTCGTATAATGCGGTTTTTAGCTGTTGTGAAAACGGTTTTGTTTTGTCATAATATCTCATAATTCAATCCACTTGTCGTCCATTTGCAATCCGAAAATCTTGTCGTATTTGCCTTCGCAAATGACGTGATTTTTATACATTCGATACCCTTTGTGCAGTACATATTTGACCGCAAACGGGCATTCAAACATGTCCAAATCCCCATTTTCTTCAGCTTCGGCGAGTTTACATTCCGGAATTGCCATTATGACGTGACCGGTCATGCCGTCGCGATAATAATAGCTAAATTCCTTTAATTCTTCGGGCAAACCGGGGTAATTGTCTTTTATAATACCGTCCGCCCTTAGTCCTTCATGGCTCCTTCTTAAATGACTTCTGTCCATTTTTGTTTCCTCACTTTCTATGCTTTTTTTATTTCATCAACTTTTTTAGCATATTCCTCTTTCGCCGTTAAGTAAGCGGTAATTTCTTTTTCTTGCTCATCTGTGATAGGTGTTTTTTTATTGTCTAAATAAACACAGTAATTGCCTGATTTACCGTATATGCGTCCGTTCCAGTAATGGTCTTTTACAATCTCGGGAGTAATTGGCTTCGGGATAGCGTCTATTTGTTCTTTGTTTGCTTGCCATTTCTCTTTGTTTTTTAATGCCATCTCGTAATTTGCCGACGCAAACAATCCTTTTTCAAATTTTTCCTTTGCGCCAATAGATTTGGCTTTTTCGATTTCTTCCTTCAGGTTTTGGAATTTAACTGTTTTGCCCCAGCACGGTTCATATTTTAACGATAATAGGTTGCTTGCAGCCTGACATTCTTCCCATTTGTAACCGCCCAATGCTTTGATTTCTTCTTTGTGCGGCATAGTGTTGCCGCTGAACCAAACGTAGATCAGGAAATCGCCGTCGCTTTCAGAGATGCTTGGTAAGACCGACGCATTAAACACTAAACCTTCTTTCTCGACTTGTGCCTGCATTTCCTTCTTGTAACACTCCTTGCATAGCCCTTGTTCCTCAAAATATTCTATTTTCCGTTGTCTATCCTTTTCCCTACCAAACAATTCCACGGTGTCTGTGTGACCGCAGCTCATTGTAATTGTATACTTTGCCATACCTTTCTCCTTTCGGTTAGCTTCATTGTTTCTTTGATATTATCATTATACCCTACATTGCAGGGTATGTCTATGTAAAAATTCGCCACAAATGTTCAAAAAACAGTGGTGTATAATTTTTTTAAAAAAATTTTTATAACCAAAGTACCTTTTTTTATTTTTTAGGATAGGTAGTATATAGGGACATGAAAAATGGTTCATTTATTAAAGCGGACTGTGCTTCTTTAGTAGGCATTTAATGATTAAAAGGAGTGAAGGTTATGGCAAATCATTATACTTAACGCAGTAGTAAAAATAGGTAAATATAGGAAAGGATGATTAAAATGCAAAGCGAACAAATTATAGCTGTTATAGACGAGCTTGCCGAACAGTTTGGCATAGCAATTGACTGGGCATCTGATAACGTAATCTCGTATATACAAGAGATTGCAAGCAAGTACATCGCATGGAAGATAATTTCTTCGTATATTTGGCTGGGTATAGGAGTTATTTGTATAATAGCCGCTGTTGTCTTTCTGCTTATGGGAAATAGACAGAGGAAAAAACGCAATAACTACTCTCAGCTATGCCGGCAAGCAAAAGAAAACGCGGATAAAAAAGATATAGACGCATTGAAAGATAAACGCTATGATGCAGACCAATTCATGTTTGGGTTTTACTTTATAGCTGCTCTGCTTGGTATTGCCGGGTTTTTGATAATAATACCGACAATATTTACATTGGTAAAATATTATATGGCTCCCGAAATACAGTTTTTTGAATACATAAGGAGTATAACTCTGCGGTGGTAGCCGTGATAGGTATTAAAAAAGTAAAAAAGGCGATAAATTGCGTAAAAAAACAAAAATTAACAGATGAAAGGGTGAAATAAAATGGATATACAAATTACAACGAATATGTGCACCATAACCGGAGTCATATTTCTCTTTTTAGGAATAGTTGGGGTAGTAATTGTAAGAAATAATTATAAAAAAAGCACTTCACTGCCTTTTATGGTTACAGCTGTTATTTCAATTATGTTATTTGTTGTTTCAGGACAGATGATATTTAAAGGCTTAGTTGAGCAAGGTTACACATTAAAGGATGATCAGACCGTAATACAAGTAGTGCCGACAACAGCCTCTTTGCCCTTAGAAAAAGGTGATACTGTAAAAATATACGGATACGGCGAAGATAATACGGTCTTTAAGGACAACATTGATAAGGAATATACGGTATATTCTGTGGATGATGGACATTCTATATCTCCGGTGGATATTTGTTGTTCGGATGCAGACGTTGAAGAGTTGAGAGAAATCCTTTCAAAGAGCAAGGATGTTGAAATAAAAAAAGTAAGCAAGGAAGAAAGGCTGAAATAAAATGAATATTTTTATTTTTGGAGCTATACTGGCGTTCCTCGGAATAGGCGGCATGATAACCATGGCAATACTCTTACATAAACAAAAAATATGGTTTGGTGCGGGCATAACGTTAATGCTTGTATTCTTAGCCTTCTTGTTAAGTTCAATACCGGTAATGCAAAAAGGTGTGAACATGTATGAGCATGAGTTGCAAAGCAAGGAAACAGCAATGGCGGTAACGCCGACGACTGCATCATTGCCCATAAACGCGGGTGACACCGTAAAGATATATGGGTACACCGAAGACGGCACACCTTGTATGGACAATGCTGACAAGCTATACAAGGTATATAGCATAGAAGATAGTTATGCTATCAGCCCAATAAATATTCGCTGTACTGT
The DNA here is from genome assembly GCA_947585795.1 of uncultured Clostridia bacterium. Taxonomy (GTDB): domain Bacteria; phylum Bacillota; class Clostridia; order UBA1381; family UBA1381; genus Hominilimicola. The sequence continues at coordinate 51,329 of CANPXG010000005.1, read as the reverse complement.
AGTTGAATCCGAAGAACTTAAAAAGATATTGAACCGTTGTGAAGATATAGAAGTAGCAACGGTGCAGTCCGAACAGTAAAGGGGGTGAAATGAATGACTTCTGAGCTCATTATTGGACCGCTTATGATTATGCCTGTAGTACTTATTTGTATAATCGGGGTGATTATATCCATAGCTGTTTTCGTTATAAAGGGAGTGTTTATCTTTAAAGTCTTTGATTGGGCTATGGACGACGATGACGATGACGGCACGCCGATAAAAGAACATAAGTATTGTCCATACTGTGGGGAAAGTTTTGCGCCGGGCAACAAATACACGCGCTGCCCGTTCTGTAAAGAATCACTGAAAGAAAAGGTGGAATAATCATGTGTCAGAAAAGCAACCCGCCTAAGCGGGAATGTACACCATCCCTTATACGCGGTCCGTAAATCGTCTATGTCTTAACAGCAAAATTAGATAAAGTTACGAAAGGAGATTTATCATGGGAATTATTTTAATGATACTTATAATTCTGCTTGCTGTCATAGTCATAGCAAACATCAAGATTGTGCCGCAAGCCCATACATACATAATCGAGAGGTTTGGCGGCTATTACGCCACATGGAATGTTGGCTTGCATTTCAAGGTTCCGTTCATTGACCGGATAGCCAAAAAAGTAAATATGAAAGAGCACGTCGCGGATTTCCCGCCGCAGCCTGTCATAACGAAGGACAACGTTACGATGCAGATAGATACGGTCATATACTATCAAATTACCGATCCGAAACTGTTCGCATACGGCGTAGAACGTCCTATGATGGCTATTGAGAATCTGACCGCTACCACTCTCCGTAACATAATCGGCGATTTGGAGCTTGACGAAACGCTTACCTCTCGTGATATGGTAAACACGAAAATGCGCTCGATACTTGACGAAGCGACCGATCCGTGGGGTATAAAGATAAACCGCGTTGAGCTTAAAAACATAATGCCCCCTGCCGAGATACAGGATGCTATGGAACGTCAGATGAAAGCAGAAAGAGAACGACGCGAAAGCATTTTACGCGCCGAGGGCGAAAAGAAATCGGCTATCTTGCTTGCTGAAGGTGAGAAAGAGTCGGCAATTCTCAAAGCTGAAGCGAAGAAACAGGCGGCTATCAGAGAAGCTGAAGGTCAAGCTGAAGCTATCATAGCTGTACAGTCCGCAGTAGCGGAAGGTATCAAGAAAATCAACGACGCAACTCCGAGCAAGGCATACTTGACGTTGAAATCGCTCGAAAGCTTTGAAAAAGCAGCGGACGGAAAAGCAACAAAGATAATCATTCCGTCTGAAATACAGGGTTTAGCCGGTCTTGCAACGTCCGTTGCAGAGCTTGTAAAAAACGATATGGGCGATAGTTCAGTTCCTGAAAAGCCCGAGAACGGCAAACGTACCGCTGATGACGTAAAAGGTAATACGCCATCGGATGACACGGATTCACCGAAAAAGTTCAAAGTCCGTGGTTAAAAGGAGGAAAGTATGATACCTACGTCATTTGTATGTTTAATGCTCGTCTTGCAAACTCTTGCAATAATCGTTATCGGTATTCCCATTCTTGTGTCGGTTTGGCGGTTACAGACCGTTTCCGATGCAGTGGAAGATTTTAGCGATTTGAAGGACGAAGACGGTAAGGTTATACTGGTTCGCCTTATGCAAGACGAGAACGGTGAATGGACGATGTACCGTAAAACAATACGTCCAAAGAACAAAAATTAAAGATGTTCTATAAGTTTCCGTAAAAAAAAGGAAGGTTTGTCCCTTCCTTTTTTGCTTTAGAGATATGTGCGTTTTCTTGCCTTGCGAAGCATTTTCTCTCTCCGCTTGTATCTTTTTTCGGTTCGTCTAACCTCGGCGTTTATCACCAGTAAGACTATTCCGAAAACGAATAACAGACACGCACAAACTTTTACCGTAAACATAGCTTTCTCCTTTTTTATTTATTATTTTCTTCTCGTTCCTGTAAAATCGCTTGATACAAACAAAGTTCTTGCTCTGAAATGAAGTCGCACAGACCATAATCAATATTCATGTCCATTATCTGTACAAAGGCTTCCTTTTCTTCTTCGGTCATGTCAAGCCCTTTGTTTATATCTACGTTGATAGTTGTTGTCATATCTACTCCTCCCTACTCCTGCAAAAATTGTTCTGCTTTATCTGTTTCGCCCTTATCGTAAAAATACTTATACAGAAACTCGCGCTGTGCCTTTGTAAGACGCTTGTCGCTGCGTGAGACATGTGCGCCGCCTAAAACTGACGGGTTATGAATAAGGCAATACCCCCTATTTATAAGGAAATCGCCATAAGAGCAATACGCGGCGTTCCTATCCGCAAGAAGAAACTCGTCACAAAGCCCGGTACTTAGGCATATTTCTTTGGCAGCCGCTTCATGCATGCCATATGGTGCTTCTGTGAATATGCCCATAGGTGATAGCCAGCCGTAACCTAAATCCGCCTTATTTCTGACACAGGTCGAGTTTTCCTCAACCTGCGTTTTAGTCTTAGGCAAATTATCGTTGAGTATATCCTCAGTGAATTTATCAACCATTTCGGCATCCTGAGTTCTATGTATTATCTCATCTGCCGTAAGTCCCTTGCTATGTTCATCTTCTTGTAGCGTTATGAAATTAAACATACCATATGTGACCACCGAAAAGTTAAGGTGATATATTTTCATAATGAAATACAAGCCTAACAAAACGTCGTCATTAAGTTCATCACAAGAAATCATATTACTGTTCTTCATAGCCGCCAAAGCCTTTGCCATGTAATGTAAAAGCCCTTTTTGACGAGAGCCGCATTTACCTAAATGCATAATCTTAATATTATCACAAATACATTTATCATGACTGTTGTGATATTTGCAGGTTGTGTCTTCACATAATACTGTCATATTCTTCCTCCTTAATAAAAACCATTTTTTATATATTTAAAGCCGTATCGCTTGACGGCGGGCAATGTTAGTTGTATAAATAAAAAGGCAGAAAATTATTCGTCAATAATTCCCTGTCTTGTAACTTGCTAAATAAAAAAAGAGGAAAAGTATACACTTTTCCTCTTCTTAGATAAAATCTTCATATATCTTAGTTTAATTATACCATACTCATATTCCTTGTCAAGCGATTTTTGAGCATAAAAAAAGAGAAAACCTAATATAGGTTTTCTCTTAATACATGTCTTTTGTTACTCAATCAGAAGTTCGCACTCTCCCATTATGATTTTGCCAGTTCCTTTACTCTTTCTACAGGGAGTTGGACAATTTTTGCAATCATATCATACGGAAGTTTTTCAGCAAGTGCGTTTTTAATTGTTTTAATTTTGTCTTCCTCTACACTTTCTTGCATAAGGCGTTCCATGATGTCGCACATGTCGGTCACTCCTTTCTCTCCTTCTTTAAAGAATTTTACGTTTTCCTTAGCAATCTCGTCTTTCATCTGACTCGGCTCCTTACAGTAGAAATCGTGCATCAGCATACCCAATGGGGTATCATCTATATGATTGCTGTTCACATACAGTATATGTGAGCCATCATTTACCATTTCGCCGGTTTCCATTACGATGCGTTCGACGGTATACTTTGGAAGATTTTTCCCAAAATAATCATGCTCGGTTATGAAAATAACGTAGCTGTCCATCAAGTCGTCGTACTTATCACCGGAATTGAGCATACTCACATCAATGTTGCTGCTGTTCAGGCGAGCGCGTTTGATTGTTGTGCCTTCCTTTTTACGCTGCACTTCAATATTATACAACTTACCGGTGGAATCTTTAGCGAATATGTCCAGTCGTACATTCCGGCTTCCGATGTTTGACATAACCTTTTGCGCTGTAACCTTTGTAACACTGAGGTCGTCAATTTCAAGTATGACCTTCAGCAAATGTTCAGTGAACTCGATGTTGTTGTCAAACACAGCAGTCATAAAAGTATCATCCATCAGGGTAAATTCCTTAATTGCTTCAAGATACTTCTTATCTCTCATGTTATTCTTCCTCCTTTGATATTATATCATTCTTTTATGCGTTTTGCAACACTTAAGAAAAAATTCTCATTTGTTACGCCGTGAGCTTCAGCATATTGTCTGTTTCAATGATATAATTACCGGGGTTAGCCATAACACGAGCGTACTCGTCCGCACCCTGAAATGCGTCTATAACGCTCTTTTCTGTGTCGGTCATGTCCCTATACTGCTTTTTGCCATATGAGGGCGGTAACCACCCTTTACGCCGCGAACCGTAGATGTTTAACCTGTCAAGAAGCTCCAAGTCGGTAAATTCAATATGACATGTACCCTTTTTGTATAGGGTAATATTGAAGAACTTGAGAGGTATCTTTCGTGTTTGACCGTTCCGGTTGGCGATTTGAAGGCGTTCGCGTAAATCTTCGTTTGTACAAGTATCGCCGGTGGACAGGTACATCAATGTCTTCTCTATATCGCTCATAACACTGAATACAGGGTATGTTTCAAAGGTATCACGGTTCCAATCATAGCTGCTGAACGCGCCGTAGATGGGAATAATGACTTTTTTGTTGATTTTGTGTGCCTTATTTGTCGCCCATCCGTTGTAGTAATGGATATTCTTCTGCGTTTCAGGATACCATGAATGTTCTGTTGATAACTTGTCGAACAGGTTCATGATCGTTTCTTCAACGCCCCTGTTCATCTTCTGCATGATTTCCTGATAGACTTTATCGATGTTATATACTGAAAAATCGTAATCTTCCAGTTCTCTGACTTTATCATTCAGTTCATTTTGCAAATTTGAAGTCAGCTTACCGGTAAATTTATCGTTCTGAAACAATGCATACCAGTATTTATTGCGAACCGCCTTTACATACTCGTTCACCGTAGCATCGTCGTTATATACCTTTAAAGACAGCATGGGTGATTTATAGTTGTTTGACTTGTCAAATGAGTTGAGTATAAGCGGCTCCATAGCCTTGTACTCCTCTATCAGCTTTATACCCATTTCTACTTCCAGCTCGTACTGCTTGACTATCTGCGCTATGAAGTCGCCGCCGACAAGGGCTTTACATTCATGGTCTATTTCGGGGTATTCCTTACCCTTAAGACCTTCAAAAATAAAGCTCGTATGCTCAATAACGGGTGTTGTTACCTTTACAAGCGCGATCTCGACGTCGGTCTTACGTTCCGCATCGACAAACTCGTTTTGTAGATATTCGATACTCGCACCGTACTCGTTGAGCTTTTGCATAAGCACTTGACGTGACTTTGTATACGGGTTACGCAGCGTTTCTGCGTTCAGTATGCATATGATAGCACCGCCTTCGCGTACCAAGCCAAGCGCATGGAGTAAATGCAAATCCCCGTTGTTAAACGGCGGGTTCATGGCGATAAGGTCGTACTGCTTTTTTGTTCTGTAGCTCAGAAAATCGTCATGTACGACACGATAGCCTTTGTCGTTGAGGATATGCTGAAGGTTCGGGTTGATTTCAACACAGTCAATCATATGCCTTATTCGTGACTCGTCCCAATAATTTGAACCGTAAATCTTTTTTACAACAGCATCGGCAATATCTCCTTTTCCTGCGCTCGGCTCCAAGACATAGTCAACGGTGCGTATGTCCAAGCCTTCAAGCATCTTGGTTATAAGAGTATCGGGCGTAGGATAAAACTGTTCTGATGTAGATGATAAATTCATAATATTTTCCTCCTTAAAATTCCGATTTGATTGTGCTACCCGGATTATCGTGTATATTTCCGACAACCTCAAAGCCTAAACACGGTTCTTCAATATATGCCATCGAAAAACGCCTTGCTTTACACTCAACAAGATAAAACGCTCCTGTATCAAATTTCACTACAAATTCGTCATAGTCCGCGACAACAACGTCCCCTACTTGTTTACCAAAAAACTTAGTCTTTATAATATCTCCCTCAAAAATCTGCTTACCGTTTTTGTCCTTCAATCCTGTGTACTGCCCGACCGTTTCGGGAATAACCTCGACTAATATATCCTCAACTTTTACACCAAAAGATAAGTCGCTATTGTCAGGAATGATAAAATGATGTAAATGTGTACGCTTATCATTATGGTGCATAACGATGTACGCACCATAAACCCATTCACCGTTATCTTTGCGTTTACCTCTGAATAAAATTTCTCTCATAATATTTTCCTCCTTGTACATAAGAAAAGAGAAAGTATGTGTATACTTCCTCTTTTCTATAATTTTTTTACTTCCAAATAAAGAATATGCCGCCGTTTTCCTCAATACTGTCCATTATGGTGCTAAACAGTTCTACGGACTTATTACGCGGTTGATTATATAAGATAATCAAGTCGCGTAATATCTTGTTACTTTCGGGGATAACAGCGTCACACGCAAAGTTTTTCAGAACTTGGTCTGTATACGGCGTGACACAATCCTCGTTGTTTTCAGGATGTATTTTAACAAGGCAGCAACTGTCATGTTTCTTTTTGTATGCATTGATTATCTTTATGTTGAGGCTGTTTAAGTTCTCATCGCCTTCAATAATATATTTATAGCCGCCCTGAGAAGCAACATATTCTTCCCGTTCTTTTAATAACTGTTTCAGTTCCATTTTTTTCTCCTTTCCGTTTACGATAAATAGTATAAAGGGAACTTTTGCCCTCTATATATACTATTTCCTTTCCCTTACCATGCAACAACGCCGGGTATGTCATACTCCGACCATTTCAGGCTCATAATTTTCGATACCGCTTCTTCCAGTTCCAATACTCGCCAATGCGATGCACCGCTGCGGGTAGCCGTTCCTGTGCAGCTCGCGATAGCAAGAAACAGATCGTCCATATAGCAGGAACCACCATTTGTAAACATCTCAATATCCTCATAAGCTTCGCCGAGGAAACGCTTGGGAATCCCCACTTTCTTTGTCATGAGCACAAGCGCATTAAGCGGGTTCGCTATTTCACATTTTGCCATTTCTGCCATAACCTTTGTTATGTCGTTGAACTTAGCAAATATCCTGCTTATCTCAGTCTTATACGTTGCTATGCCGCCCATACCCTTCTTGTGCTCTACTTTGATTCCGTCGTTCAGTCTGAAATATACCTTGTTTGAGATTCTGAACATCGGTATCAACGTAGCGGAACACTTACCTATATCTGACGTGATAAAGCGCACAGCGGGCATATATGCGTGTGAGTATAAGGACTGCCTATGAGTTTCTACTTCCTTGTCGTATTTGTCCAGCAACTCGCTTTGAGCTTCCGGCAATTCCCACAAGGCATCGGTAAACATGATACTGTTATTACCTTCTTTAAAGTCTATCTCACCGAACTTGCTTTCAAGCTCAAGCTTGGTAGCCTTCAACAGTTCCGGGATAGGCATGATTTTGTATATGTTCTCACTTAAGCAAGCGCATATCTTATCACCCCTATACAGCAGCAATGATTTACCTTTCGCGACCTCTAAGCATTTGTTCAAGATGAGTGCCAAGCTGTATGGTGAAACTCGACTGAGAGCCGAACCACTTACCTTAGCTGTATCAAACAAGCTGTCAATAGCCGTGTTGCTCACACAATAGTGTTCACTCCCGTAATGAAGCAAAAGCTGTGTGTTGTTGCCGGTATCAAGCAATGTTGTATAGTTGATACCCTGCTCTTTTTCAATCTCACCTGCTTCAATCGACTCAAAAGCCGACACCTCAATGTTGGCAGATGAAATGTCATGCTTCCACTCTGACGCAAGCTCAACCGATTCTGCTTCGTTCAAAAGCTCGTCATAATCATGGGTCGCATAATAATAGTCGTCACCCAAAAGCCTCTGTGTACTTGTGTTTTTCTCCATTTTAAATTCCTCCTTAATAAAAACCGTTTTTTATGATTTATATATAAAAAGATAAGGAATAACTAATATGCCTTATCTTATAACTTGGTAAATAAAAAAAGAGGAAAAGCGCACACTTTTCCTCTTTAATGAAATTCTTCATGTCTTTATTTTATTTTATCACATTGAAAATCCTTGTCAAGCGATTTTTTACAGATGAAGAACGCGGTCTTTAATTTCTTCGGTTCTGCCCTGATTCCACTTGTTCACGCCGAGATAGCCGCAAGTACGACGTACAATGTACAGCTTATCTTGGTCTGTGCAGCCGCAGTTCGGGCATTTCCAAATCAGCTTACCGTTTTCGTCCTCTACACATTCAATCTCGCCGTCAAAGCCGCACTTCTCACAAAAATCACTTTTTGTGTTAAGTTCGGCATACATGATGTTGTCGTACATAAACTGAACGATGCTTTTAACAGCGGCAAGGTTGTTCTGCAAGTTCGGAACTTCTACATAGCTTATGCAACCGCCCAAAGACTTTGCTTGGAATTTTGCTTCCTGTGCCAGCTTGTAGAAAGCGTCTACCTCCTCTGTAACATGGATATGGTACGAGTTGGTTATATACGCCTTATCGGTAACACCCTTTATTATACCGAACCGCTTTTGGAGAGCCTTAGCGAAGGTATAGGTTGTTGTTTCCAACGGTGTACCGTAGAGCGAATAGCCGATATTTTCAGCGGCTTTCCACTTATCACAGGTATCGTTAAGACGCTGCATGATTTCAAGTCCCAACTTCTCCCCTTCCGGTTCTGTGAGCTTCTTGTGTGTGAGTTCGTATACACACTCCCACAAGCCCGCGTAACCTAAGGAAATTGACGAATAACCACCATAAAGCAGTTTATCAATCGTTTCGCCCGGCTTCAACCGTGCAAGTGCGCCGTGCTGCCACAGAATGGGAGCAATGTCAGATTTTGTACCGAGCAAACGCTCATGACGACAGCGCAGAGCCTTATGGCAAAGCTCCAAACGTTCGTCAAGTATCTGCCAAAATGTGTTAATGTCGCCGCCCGGTTCAATAGCACTGCACGCTACATCAACAAGATTGAGTGTAACAACGCCTTGATTAAAGCGTCCATAGAATTTGTAGTTGCCGTTTTCATCTTTCCACGGAGCGAGGAAGGACCGACAGCCCATCGCCGGAAAACAATTTTCATCTTTGAGTTTTTTCATCATCTTCTCCGATATATAATCGGGCACCATTCGCTTTGCCGTACACTTAATGGCAAGCTCCGTTAAGTACCAGTACGGCGAATCTTCATGGATATTGTCTTCTTCTGTTACATAAATGAGTTTCGGGAACGCCGGAGTTATGTAAACTCCTTTCTCGTTTTTGACACCGATATACCGCTGTTTCAGCGTTTCCTCAATAATCAGTGCCAAGTCAGCGCGTTCCTGTTCGTTCTCCGCTTCGTTCAGGTACATAAATACCGTCACAAACGGAGCCTGACCGTTGGTTGTCATTAAGGTTATAATCTGATACTGGATAGTCTGAATACCTTTCGTAACCTCGTCACGGACACGGCTTTCGACTATTTCTTCGATACGTTCCTTAGAAACGTCCATACCTTCCAGTTCCTTTATAACCTTTGCGTGTATACGCTTACGCGACACATCTACGAACGGCGCAAGATGTGACAAGCTTATACTCTGACCTCCAAACTGGCTGCTTGCCACTTGCGCGACTATTTGCGTTGTAATGGTACACGCCGTTGAGAAACTGTGCGGTGACTCAATCAGCGTATCGCTTATGACCGTACCGTTCTGAAGCATATCCTTCAGATTAACAAGCTGACAGTTCGTAATATGCTGCGCGAAATAGTCCTTGTCGTGGAACTTTATAATTCCTTCCTTATCGGCTTTTACAACATCTTCGGGGAGAAGAATACGGTCGGCTAAGTCTTTGCTGACCTCGCCCGCCATATAATCGCGCTGTGTACTCGCGATGACGGGGTTCTTGTTGGAGTTTTCTTCCTTGACTTCCTCGTTCGTTGTGTCAATAATCGACAATATTCTGTCGTCTGTTGTGTTAGCCTTACGCGCCAAGTACCGCTTATATCTGTACTTTATGTACGCTCTTGCGGTTTCGGATGCACCTATGGCAATAAGTTGTCTTTCAACCATGTCCTGTATCTCCTCGACCGATACAGCACGATTAAGACGTTCACACTTGAACGTGATGTAATCGGCTGCCTCGCGTATCTGACTGTCCGTAAGCTCCTGTCGCGGCAATGCGTTGTTAGCTTTCATAATCGCCGCAACGATTTTTTCCGTGTTGAAACTCATTTCTGTACCGTTTCTTTTGATAACATTCATAATCTTTCCTCCTTAAAAATCGTTCATGTACTCGTTAATTTGCTGCTGAAGCTTTTGCGTACAGCTATGGCATAACATAATTGCCGATTGCTTGTACGTTTTGGTAAACATCTTACCGAACTTCACAAAATCTCCGCATCCGTCGCAGAGAACATATGAGTTTTCCTTACCCTTTTTCCAGTCCATATAATCGTCCATTATTTTACCTCCTTGAATTTTTAACAGATTGTAAATACTCACCCAACTCTTGCCGGAGCCATCTCACACAGCTGTTGCATAATACAAGCGTTGAGTATCTATGGCGTCGAATAAACATGTATTCCGGTTTGTTGAACATTCCACATCTGCTACAGTGAAGAATCGAATCTTCCTTTTCATTCTTCGGTGTCAATACATCGTCCATGGCTTGCCTCCTTTTAGTTTTCATCGACCTTGTTGATGTATACGATAATAGCCTTCACCCACGGGAGATTGTCGTAATAAGGTCTGCACTTCTCCTCATCGTCCGGCAGTGCCTCAAACTTTTCGTGGCTCATACAATGTTCGAGTGCGTTAAATACATCGTTGTCGCTCTTGAATATAACGCGGTCATCGTAGTATTTACCTACAATGTACTCGTCAACGTATGCGCCACCCCAAGCTCCCAAATAGCGACCATAGTCGTCATCTACAATTTCAGCGTCTACTATAGGTACAATCGGTAAATCGGGATTTTCTTTTATAATCTGTAACAGATCTGCCGTTGCTTTATTCATATAAATTCCTCCTTAATAAAAACTACGCTGCTTTCAGCCCAACAATTTCTCCCTGCTCAACTTCTGCGCCGTTGAGCAGGGCGTTTTGCTTGCTTGTTGCTTCCTGCCTTGTATATATACCGTCTACAAATGCGAGGTATATATCGGACAGCTTCTGTGCCAAAAACGACTCCGCATGAGATAAAGGACCGCTCGTAAAATCGTGTATATATCTTGCGACATATGCCTTTGCCCCTTCTTTTACATACACGTCCTTATACTCTGCAGCAATCTTCTTGATTTTAGCCTTTTCGTTGTTCGTTAGCTTCATAAACATATCTCCTTCCATAAAAAATTTTTAGCTACTTAAGATATGAAAAAGCAAACAGCGACAGATCTACTTAATAATCTATCGCTGTTTGCAACTTGAAAATAAAAAAAAAGAGGAAAAGCACACACTTTCCCTCTTTTAATATGCATTCTTCATATCTCTTGGTTTAATTATATCACACCCATTCGCCATGTCAAGCGATTTTTTCACAAAAAAAATACCGACACCGAAGTGTCAGTATTTTTGTTGGTTTACCACGGGATGTCGTCTTCCGAACCGTCGATGTTTACAAAACCGTCGTCGTCGAAGTCGCCGCCGAAATCATCACCGAAGCCGGCAATATCGCCAAAGTCAGTTTGATTGTCGTTTGCCGGATTCGCGGGTGTCTGATTCTGACCGGCGTTTGTGTTGTTTGCGGGCGTATTGTTATTATCATTATTATTCGTCTTGGGAGCCCATAAAAGGTCCCAGTTCTGTACGTTGATATTCACAACCTCAGCCTGCGTGCCGTCCTGTTTTGTATACGCGTTCTTGGAAAGTGTGCCTACAACCGTCAGGCGCACCTTTTCAGGGTTGTGGTACGCATTCATCATCTTGGCAAAACGCTCTGCGTTCTTATCCCATATGTTGATGCGCGCCCATATCGTATCTTCATCGCCGAAATTCGTTCCGAGCAGCTTGTTAATGCTCTTCGCGCGTCCGTTAATCGGCATCGTCGCTGTGATTACCTGCTTTCCGTCAGATGTCTGCTGACGATCGAATCTGAAAGCGATTCCGTTCACTGTGATGGCATAAAATGTGCCGTTTGTCTTGTTTGCTGTAACTACGTTTATAAACGTGTAATTCTTTTTGTTGTTATTCATGATTATTCCTCCTTAAAAAACTTGTTTGTATATGTTATATGGAATGTGTTCAGCAGACGGCTAAACAAATCCCGATATGACAATATCTACGGTTCTTTCCGTCATGTTAAAAACTCCTTTCTGCATTTCTTTCTGTATATTTCCGCGCCTCTACGAGCATGGTTGACATAATCGTCGCATACTGGACAAATATCAATATAATCTCAAATATGTTCTGGACATCATGTGATGGGAATAGGAAAATTGAAAATCCAAAGACAAGTATGAGTATATAGCCAATACGACTTTCACCGAAAATACTCACAAAGCCTTTAATAAACCTATCTTCATCAATACCGTCTATCTCATCTTGTTTAAGCGTTAATAAATCCTGTATAAGAATGAGTATAACGCCAAAAACATTAGCCGTTATATAAATGCCGAGATATATAAAGTTCAGTACATTTATGGGATAAATGAGAGCCTTTATAAGGCAGAATATCGACGATATTACCATAAGTGCGGTAAATATCGTAAATATTACATTCGCTGCGGCGTTTAACTTCGGGCGGTCTGAATTTACATCAAACATCTTTATCATTTTATTCCTCCTTAAATTCCTATTTGAATGTTTACGCTATGCACGTCGTCTAACAGTCTTATATATGCTGTTCCTTTTTCGCCTTTTTCGAGTTGCTTAAAGACGTGCTTCAGCATTTTGTGCAGTTGCTTCTGTTCAATTGTCTTTTTCATTGTTTCTTCCTCCTTAATAAAAACCGTTTAATATATATATTTAAAGCCGTATCGCTTGACGGCGGGCAATGTTAGTTGTATAAATAAAAAGGTAGAAAATTATTCGTCAATAATTCCCTGTCTTGTAACTTGGTAAATAAAAAAGAGGAAAAGTATACACTTTTCCTCTTTTTAGATAAAATCTTCATATATCTTAGTTTAATTATACCATACTCATACTCCTTGTCAAGCGATTTTTTTAAATTACTTTTTAGGAAATTTAAGCTCAAATTCCGAACTGTATTGGCTGTTAGGTTCATTCTTTAGTCTTACGTTGGCTTCGAACTTTTTACCCTGATTGCTTGTCAAGTTCTTCATCTTTACAGATTTACCCGCTAACAGTTTTTTTACAACTGTGGGTGTGAATTTTACATCTGCAAACAGCTTGGTTTTGCTCTTTTTCCATATTGCAAACTTACAACCGCTTTTCCAGTTGGCACAGCAGAAACTTGATGCTGTTTCGATAACATTACCGCCGCATCTTGGGCACTTACCGAGCACCGCCCTATTATCCCGCGAAGGAATGATACTGTTATCTATCCGAGGATAGCTGTCAGCGTCATGTACAACGCCCGTAATTGCCTTTAAAACACTTTCAATCAGTGTCTTGTATGGTTTCCTTCCCTCGCGTATTTCCTCTTGAATTTCCCACCATTCTGCCGTTAAATCGGCTTTTTTGAACTCATCAGGCAGTATTCTGTACAATTCTCGACCTAACGGTGTAGATATGAGCTTTTTGCCGCGTTCTTCCAGAAAACCGCGCTTGATAAGGTTCTCTATTATTCCGCTTCGGGTAGCTGAAGTACCTATGGAACCTTTTTCGCCCTCTTTCCCGTCGTCTTTTGATAATAGAAGCTGTTTTATGCGCGGATCTGTAACATACTTTGAGATACATGTCATATCCTCGTTCAATGAAGCTTTGGTATACCTTGACGGAGGTTTTGTTTCTTTTTCGGCTACCTCTGCGGCTGTGGCTGTACCCTGATATGTCTCCGGATCGATTAGGCTTAGGTCTGATGATGCGTCTTTTTTTACTTCTCTGAATATTGCCCTGTACCCCGGCGATATGATAATAGTTGAAACGGACTCTATCGCCGCGCCGTTACCAAGGTCGATTTTCAGGTTTGTCGTTTCCTTTACGGCGTTTGGCAAGAACTGAGCGAGATAATACTTACATATCGCCAAATACACGTTACGCTCCTCTGTTGACAGCTTGTTCATGTCTATTCGTTCATCTGTCGGGATAATCGCAAAGTGCGCGGAAATCTTGGAACTGTTAAAGCACCGTGATTTGATGTTCGGATCTAATTCTGCCGGTGAATACTGTATGTTCTGCACTACCGCCGCCAAAACGTCTTTAGCTTCGTCAAAATGCTCGTCGGATAAGTATTGACAGTCACTACGGTTATATGTGATAGCCTTATGGTTATCTCTCAGCGATTGTGTTATATCAAGAACCTGCTGCGGCGAATAGTTAAAATGCCCGCTGCAATATGACTGAAGCTTGACTAAGTTAAACGGCAAAGGCGGCTGTTCTTTAACTTTTTTCTTGCTGATATGTATCCCTGTGAAATACCGACCTATAAGCTTATCGCGTATGGTTTTGGCATAATTAGCGGATATAATACGACCTTCGACCAGTGCCGGATCCGCTTTGTTCGGGACATACCGAGCAGGAACGGATTTACCGTCTATATCGAGCTTGCAAAAAACCTCATAGTATTTCTGCTTAATGTGTCCCTCGATGATTTTATCACGATTAACCACCAAGCCCAACGTTGGAGTTTGAACACGCCCTACGGTCAGTAATGTATTGTTCTTGCAAGTAAACAACACGGTCAGATTAACACCGACCATTAAATCGGCAACACTCCGCGCATATGCCGACCACCCGTAATTCTCGTGATTTTTGTTGTCGGTCATATTATTCAATGCCTTTTTCAACGCTGCCTTTGTGGTATTTGCCGTGTTAAGACGCATAACTTTACCCGTGTATTTGTGCCAACGCAGCAGCTCATCAACAAGGACTTGACCTTCATCGTCCGGATCCCCTGCATGAATAACCATATCGGCTTGTTTTAGGAGCTTGCCTATCTGATTGACACGCGACTTCTTACTGATACCTTTACCGGTATCCTCGGGGATTTTTAACTGCCAGTCGGGGAAATATATCGGCAGTGCGTTTACATCCCAATGCTTATAGCTCTCATCGTAGTCTTTTGGCTCCTTTAACTCAAGGATATGCCCGTACAGCCATGTAATAATATAATCACCTTTATATATACACGCGTCCTTATTCTGTGCCGTTCCCGGTATTGCTTCGGCTATGGCTCGTGCCAATACCGGCTTTTCTGCTATAACCAATATCATCTTCGTCACCTGCTTTCAAAACTGTATGATTTCAACCCTCTCATATATATACATATCTAAAAATCACAAAAAAGGCACTTCGGTTATAAAAAAATTATCCCATAAAGCAGGCATACGCTTGCCTTATGGGATATTGTTTAGTTATTGATGTTTAGTGCATGGTTTTTTCCATGTGTAGCATGATAATTTACCGTCGTTATCACGTTGAATAACAACGTCACCGTTTTGCGGATTGATTTTCATCACGTCGCCACAGGTTATAACCATGATGCACTTTGATACTTTGTTGATGTGAATGACTGCAAACGTGTACGTTTTAAAGTCACGGATAGTGACATATCCGCTTGCGTCATTAAACTCTTTCGTCTTAGCTATGTCCGTCAGGAAGTTTTTGATGAATGCGTTAATCACGATGGAACCGGTACATTTCCTGTACTCTGCCCGATGTGCGGCATGAACCGTCCACACCAAGCTATATACGGTTCCGTTCAGACTTATACGTTGATTCTTGGGGCATGAACCAGCAGGGTTAGCCCACGCTAAGTTGTTCTGCATGACGTTCATCTCCCTTCTTCTGCTGCTTCTTCGCGAAAACGTTTCTGATACGCTTTTTAAGGTATGTGCAGCGCATTTCCGTATTATTGTTCATGATAGCGTCGTTTAAAGCCTGTTTCTGACCGATAATGGCTACATTCTTAACTGCGCGTGTTATAGCTGTATACACCAAATCGCGGCGTAAGATGATGGAATGCGAGTCGGACGAAATGAAGATAACGGTTTCATATTCACTACCCTGTGATTTATGTACCGTCATAGCATACGCCAACATGACATTCTTCATATCTTCTTTGGTATATTTAAGGACGTTGCCGTCGCCGTTGAACTCGACCGAGCAAACAACTGAGAAGTTTTTCTCGTCATGCGGATCAAACGCATATGCAATGTCTTTGATATACCCTATATCGCCGTTCAGCGCATTTGCCGTATTCTTTATCTGCATAATACGGTCACCTTTACGGAACTCGGTATCGTGAATCTTAAGTGTTAGCGAATTGTCCCGCTTCGGGTTGAAATAATGCTGTAGCTGTTTGTTAAACGATGCAACTGAAATCTGTGTCCTCTCCCTTAATGGTGTCAGTAACGCCACATTGTCCATGCCGAACTTATTCACGCACGCAACATAGAACTTGCACGCTTCGGATAGTATTTTCATGTCCGATTGTACGCCTTTATAGAAAAAGTCGTTGGTAAACTCAAGCTCGGTTTCGCCTTTCAGGATAGCCCGTGAATTTTTGATGATAGGGCTTTGCTGACCTTGCCTGAACACTACCCTAAGCTTTACGACCGGTATCTCCTTGGATGCTATTATATCGGCTAAAACGTTACCGCTTCCGACCGAAGGTAATTGGTTCGCGTCACCGATAAACACTACGCGTGTATGGTTCTGTACCGCTTTAAGCAGCAGTGACATGATATGCTGGTCTACCATGGACGTTTCATCAACTATTATCATGTCCGCGTCCAACTCGCTAACTGCGGAATATCCTTCGCCCGATTCGTTCGGAATATAGCCGATATGTGAATGAATAGTCCGTGCCTCGTGCTCGGTTGACTCTGCCAGTCGTCGTGCTGCTCTGCCCGTAGGTGCCATTAACAGTATATTGGGGGTTGAGGTGAACAGGTTATTATACACTGCCAACAACGTTTTGGTTATGGTTGTCTTACCTGTACCCGGACCGCCTGTTATAACCGTGATTTTATTGGTTAGTACTGTTTTTATGGCTTCCTTCTGCGTATCGGCTAACTTAAAGTTGTGCTTCTTACTGTATTCGTTCAGCTCCTTCTCTATCTCTTCTTCTTTGAACTTCTTATGCTTGCCGTGAGCTATCCTATACAGATTATCGGCAATGGACTGTTCCGTTTTATACGATTCGACGCGGTAAATGAGCTCTTTTGTTACATTATCAATCGTGTACGGCTCTATCACGAACCTACCCTCGAGCGTTAAACGCTGTATTTCCGTGTCGCATTGGTCTTTTGTAACCGTGTCACGAGCATAACCACGATTTAAAAGGCTGTACGTCTTGCTTATGAGCGTCGTCTTTAGCACACAAGTGCTGCCTTTCGCTTCGGTTGCTTCTATGACATAGTACAATGCACCGCGTATACGCATCGGATCGCACGGGCTGGCGTTAAAGTGCTTGCCTATCATCTCAACGGTTTTAAAGCCTAAGCCTTTAACCGCTATAAGCTGATACGGCTGATTTTGTATTATATTAACCGCCGACTGCCCGAACTGTTTAGCTATCTGTTCAGCTTTCTTTACGGAAATGTCCATAACTCCCGCAAACGCTGACATAACCGAACGGACTACCTGTGTTTCGTTTACCTTCGCTACAAGGCTATCAAGTCGTTTTTGCCCAAAACCTTTTATGGTAATAAGCTTATCCGGTTCCTTGTCGATTATGTCCCATGTTTCCTTACCGAACTCTTTATATATGCGTTTCGCCCACGTCTTGCCTACACCGCATTTTAACGATGACAGATACGCTATGACACCCTTTTCATCTGTCGGCTTAACCATTTCGTAATGCTGACATTTGAACTGTCGTCCGTACCGTGCGTTAATTACCCAGTTGCCGTAACAGGTAACATTCAAATCGCGCATGGTGGGGACATTGCCTACAACGGTAACAGTTTCACCGCTGTTAAGCCGGTACTTACATACCGCATAGCCGTCACCGTCATGTACGGTAAACGTATTCTTACCTGTTATACTTTCAAGCATAGCCGTCACCGCCTATCTATACTGTGTACATATACGCGTACAGCTTTTTCAATGCTCGGTTCAACGATAAGCATTTTGTCATGTTCAACGGCGTATTTTATCTCACCGCGCATACCGTCAGATAACCTTTCACCGAAAACATAGATTACATCGCTGATTTCGAGCAGTTTTAAGCCAAAATCTATTGCAATCTTGCGTTCTTCGGGTATGTCATCGTCCAGCAGCGTCGGTAGAATAGCGTGGGGTGCCCATGCTTTAACGCCGATTTCGCGGAATGTGCCGTTTAACACATTGCATTTATCCTTTGCATATATCATATTGGCTGTTTGCCCCGATTTAGTCCTTGACCGAAGCGGTGAGCAAACATATATACGGCTTAATGTTATTGCCTTTGCCCTTACTCCTTCAATAAAATCCTTGCTTGTTATTATCTTCATATACACTCCTCCTTCCTTGCCTGTGCCAAATATTTACCGCACTGTTGTAAACATACTTCACAGCACGGTTCATATATCGGGCAACTATCAAGGCTTTTTAGTTCTTTGTAATCTATCCGCTTTATCGATTCCATACTCTGACAGTATATCTTACCGATTTCATGGTAAATGTCATCGGTCTTTATGATATTAACAGTCAATCGGTCGTGGTATCTTATAAAGACCTTATAGACTTTCATGTACATTCTCCTTTCTGTTTTTTTCTCTTTGTAAAAGCTTTACTCCCTGTAATTCTCTGCAACATGGTCGAAAAGATATTCACTGATGCAGCCCCTATCATTACATGCCAATGTACCCTCCACGTTATAATACATCTCA
The DNA here is from genome assembly GCA_947585795.1 of uncultured Clostridia bacterium. Taxonomy (GTDB): domain Bacteria; phylum Bacillota; class Clostridia; order UBA1381; family UBA1381; genus Hominilimicola. Next base: position 32,494 of record CANPXG010000005.1, on the reverse strand, counting down.
TAATCGTGGATTTCACATTCGCAAACAGCGCAATACCCGATAATTGTCTTATCGGGTATCGGGCTATGATACGGATTGAGCCTGCAATGTTCCATTGTTGCAACATCTCTTGCAAAACTCATCTCTTAACTCCTTTCTTTACGCAATTTTCTTGTTCTTGATTTTCTTCGTCTTGATAGAGAACACACGCGAGCTTTCGGGATTGACCGTTACAATCTCGTCATACAGTGACGGATATGCCAAACGCAGCTTTTCGGTGTCTACACTGGTTCGTGAACGCGGCGCGTATGACACTTCATAGATTGAGTCGTCACCCGCCGAAATTACACCCCTGACCGCTGTACCGAGTCGGTTTATCAGCGGAATACTGAGCTGTCCTTGGCGGTCTTTGATGTTCTTCGCCTTCTTTTCAAGCAGCTTGCGTTCTTCGTCAAGCGCAAGATATTCGCGGATGGATGCTATGTCTTCATCGCACAAGTCTATTGCCGGTAAATCCTTATCGGCATAACCTGTCTTTTTGCGTATGATTTCAATATCCTTCTGCGTGTCGCCCGACGGTTCGGGTTCTGTCCCGGTCAGAACATAATCTTCCCAAAACTCTGTTTCTGTTTCAAGCTGTTCTGCCTCACGGTCCATATCGCGTTCGATGTATGCACAGACGAAATCACTGGGTGTGTTGCCATATACACAGCCGATATATGTACCGGCGATCCGTTCATCATCCATAACTGCAAGATACTGTCTGCACTGCGGTATGTATTGTACCGGCACTTTGTTATCTCGCCATGCGTCTTTATTGAATGATGTAGTCGTTTTGGCTTCAAACACGAAGATTCGTCCGTCCGGCATCCGTACAAATGCGTCTACGTTCGCTGTAATGTACGGCATACCCTTCTTGGCGAACATACGAGTTTCAGGAATTACTTTCGCACCTGTTCTGCGGCAGAACTCGTCAATAACCAACGGCTCCACCTTATGCCCGTATTCAAATATGAAATCCTTACCGGTGTCTTGTTCGGGCAACTTAAATACTGTCCCAACCTTGTCATGGTACAGCTCCTGTTCTGTACGGTACGGTGATACACCCATCGTGACTGCCGCGTCTGAACCACCTATACCGATTGCTCGGATAGTTTCCCACTCATCGTTGCTTAAAAACGCCGTGTCCACTACAACCGTGGTGTTTTCCCAGTTTTCTCTTGGCTCGTACTTAGCGTTGCCGGCAATTGCCTTTACCTGTGCTGCGATACCCTCGCTGCTCAAGGTGTCCAACAAAGGTTCCCCGGTATCCGCTTCGCAGTTAAAGAGTATTTTTGCACCGGTTGCAAACTGTTCTCCCGGCATTTTGCTTAAAGCTAAAGCCTCGTTCAGCTTTTCCATACGCGCATGAATACGCGTCAGAACGCACGTTAGCCCTGCTTTGTCACCGGTGAAGTATAACGGTGCAGCTTCGGGTAGATTGTGTTCAAAATAGTTTAACATATCTTTTTCCTCCTTCTAAAAAACCTTTATATATTTTTACAGAGATAAAATAAAAAAACAGCAGATAATTACTTAATATCCGCTGTCTTTCAACTTAAATAAAAAAAAGGAAAAGTACATACACTTTCCCCTTTAAATGTTTAGCTTCATATCTCTTGATTTAATTATATCATACCCATTGCCCTTGTCAAGCGATTTTTTAATCATGTTGTTTTATTTCTTTTCACGCTTTTGTATTATATCATCAATTGCCAATTTGATGTTTTCCTTCATAAAGCTTTCAAATGCTTCGACCGAGCTTAAAATCCCCTCATCATCGTTTTCTAAATTTCTTTTTTCGTTATGAGTTTTAATTATGTCCAACACGCGGCTTTGTTGTTCTTTCAGCCAATTATTATATGCTTCAGGATTTTCTTCTTCATGAAGTGAGGACATATCTTCTGCCAACTCCCGCATCGTTTCTTCGGATGTATACGTCATAACCGTAAGAAACTCATTATCAACAATTAACTCATCATCAATACGCAGAATAAAGTTTGCTGCCAATTCACCGTTTAATGTAAGATTAAACAATATAGACGGTCCTAAACATGATACGGGCATATACATTATGTCGTATGCATCGCAAAAGACGCATATCTTGTTTATATACAAAAACGAGCGCGTATCTGTATCTTCATCACCATAAGGCATACTACCGTATTTAATATCCTCAAGCTGTTCCGGCAAGTCCCGATATAAGGTTTCTAAATTGTAAATTTTCATAGTATCTCTCCTCCTTGTCATATTATACCATATTCATTCGCGTTTGTCCATAAAAAAAGAACGCCCGCAAATGCAGGGGGCGTTCTCGTTTATTATTTCGCTAAACACTCAAACGGACTTATATAGAAATAGCCCGGCAAATAGTCCGCATATGATACTTTCTTCTTCTGAAAATATATTTTGCAGTTTGAGTTATCTCTCGCTGTGAGCCAAAGATACTTAACACGTTCTGCAAACTGCGGATCCAAGTACCTGTATTCCTGCCCTTCTTTTACTTTGATATTCCTACGCACTATCCTATCGGGTGATATTTCAACAAATGCACCGTAATCGCCGACTACGATTTTGTTTATCTCCTCGCCTATTAAGGTCCCGGCGTGGGTATATATCTTGGTCTTTGCACCGTTTAAAGCGTTCTTAAAGCAATCCGGCAAAGTATTTATATACTTTTCGTGGTATTCCATAGCTATCAGCGGCGGTATGGGCTTGTACCCATACGCATCCGCTAACTCGGCTTGGAACCGCAGCATTTCTTTGCCGATATTCTCTGATTTAGTCATTGTCTTTCTCCTTCGCGCACAACTCGTGTGTGCCGTCCATCAACGCCTTTTCCTCATCCGACATGGTGTACCCGAACCTTGTAAGCATATCATATATTTCGTTGAGTTTGTTTGCATAGTACGAAGTGAAATAGTTCCAAGTAGTACTGTCGTTAAGATGTGCATATATCATAGCGAACAGTACGCGTTCAGGGTCTACCGCAAACTTCGGGAGTATATCTTCCCATGTTGGCTTTGACTTTCCCTCGACCGAGATGTTTAACACTTCGCATATAAGGTCTTTGTTGAGATATACGCTCTCGTTCGCCAGCAGTACTCGCGTAGCATACTCTTTTATGAGTAATGCCTTACCCTTTAAGGACACATCACGAACAAAATTTTTGCGGAGCGTGAACATACGCTTGACGATTTCAGTCCTGCGTCTTTCAAGTTCAGCTTCTGCCGCCGCTTTCTCTGCATTCTCACTCTTATCGGTTGCAAGAGCGTCATTTTCGTCGTAATCGCGATAAATCTTAACGTATTTATCGTTATAGTCCATCATTTTGTAGTAATACTGACAATCTCCCGCGCACAAATCTCTTACCTTTTGCGCGTCAACTGCCCAGCCGATGTATTTGTAATCGTTTACGTTATCGCCGTCCGGTATAGGAACTGTCAGCTCCTTTACCGCTTTCATCATTTCTGTGTACTGCTTTTCTTCCTTATCTTCCTCCAACGCTTTGTAATACGCATTGTGGAAGTTATCGGTTCCAAGCTGTTTCAGAACCTTGTTACGGCGTTCGGGATTATCTATCACGAACAGTTTCTCGTAGTCCTGCAAAGTGATGTCGCGACCTTCTGTAGCCTTAAACGCAGCAGAATCAAGCTGCAAGAGCTTAGTTCTGCGCCGAATGGTAGACTGTGAGAATCCTGTCATCTTAGACACGCTCTCGATGTCTTCACCAAGGTCAAGCATCATCTGAAAGCCCTGCGCCTGTTCGTATACGGTCAGGTCGGAACGATTGACGTTCTCGACGAGCATAGTCGCTATCTGCGTCTTTTCGTCCATGTCCGCTATTACACAGGGTACTTCTGTGAACCCTGCCTCTTTTGCCGCCGCAAGTCTACGATGCCCGATTATGACGGTATATGTACCTTCATCTTTCGGGACTACCGTCAGATTTTGCAAAACCCCGCTTTCCTTGATACTGTTCGCAAGTTCGGTTATATCACCGATGTTACGGCGCGGGTTCTGCGGATGCGGGAAAATTTTGTCAACGGGAATGTTCTGTATCTCTATTCTTGTATTCTGTATCATGGTAATATTCTCCTTTCATTAGTTGTTGTCCTGCAACCAGTATATATAAGCGTTTATGCCGTTCTTCTTAAACTCTCTGTCTAAATAATCTCCGAAAGCGCAGTCGACACTATCTTCATGCCAAGTGTCAAGAGTCCTCTCTGATACTTCTTTCGCCTTTTCAGCATCTTCATCATCGCACCATACCAAAATATCAATCCATGAATTTGTTTCGTCGCACAGGTTGAAAACTATTCCGCTGTCTATACCTGTAACCATAGCAATATCCTCCTTTCATGTGTAAGTAAGAAGAAGTGATTATAGTATCACTTCTTCTTTGCCTTTACGTTTTTGAACAGCTTTAGGCTCGTATCAAGGAAATTGGTTCTGTAACCGCCATCAAGCTCTACACAACAGACATTATTGTCGCCGTAGTATTTCTTAACAGTGCCGAACTCTCCCTTATGATTAGCCGCAGCAGCCGTTACCATTACTCTGTCACCTTCAGTAAATCTTCTCATTCGCTCATCTTCTCCTTTTATATACTTTAAGTTAATTTGTAATATTGTCCGGTTCCCATGCGTCTTTGAGGTCGTCAAGAGTAATCAGACCTTCAAACCATGCGATAAGCGGTGAAACACTAACTTCATCGGGATTTTCCTCCTCGTTTATAGACTCCATATATTCCTTGATTAAGTGTTCAAACTCTTTCAAGGTGTTTTTTGAATAGCATTTTTTCAGCTGTTCAAAATCACGAGTCTGTGACAGATAAGGATAGTCTTTATATTCCTTATACAAGAATATAAAGATAGGTTTATCAGGTAACTGTAAACCGTCCGGGGAATATTGCGCTTTTGCCTGAACGTCAATACCGAATCCGGCTTCTTTGAACATAAGGGCTATTTTAGCCGTTTCAGATGAGCCGGTATCGGTAAACATGACATTCATCTTATGTTTAACGGCATAATTTAAGCATTCTTCCGCCTCAAATGCGCGTGTAAGCATAAGATTACTATTTTTCCGATATATAGACATATATCCATCCTTACCTCCTTTTAAACTCTGCAAACGTCAAAGTGTCTTGCCCATGCCGTAGCAAGCTGCGTTTTAAGCTCGGATATTTCTGCCGGGGTCAATTCAATGCGAACCAGTTCGCTATCTTTTTCGCCCCAATGCTTTTTATCCTCTCTTACGTTTAACATCTCATCTACGTACATGTCAGCGACAGTTTTGATGTTTTCTTCTGTTATTTCCTCTACGTTACCGGCAGGGAAATTATCGTTCTCATAATCACACCCAAGTATTTCTCCGGCGAGATTTGTACCATCAAAGCTGTAATACAGCTTATCGTCTACGTACGCGTCCCACTCGTAATACCCCGGTTTTACCTCAATTTTTCTCATGATTAACCTCCTTCTTTAATTATCGTCCTCGATGTTGAAGTATTTCACCCATGTTTCTATGAGCGCGTCCTTCAATATGATTTCTTCTTGTATAGAAAGGTTATAATCTTCAGCAAGTTCTTCCCGTATTTCCTCAATATACTGAGTTGCGGTATGCTTTACGCCATCATACGATATACCGAACGGAGATGTTTCCTTCGTTTGTTCAGTATTAAGCATGGCATATTCTGCAAGATAATCATTGTCTATGCTGTAATACAGCTCGCCGTCAACGTATATCTTGTGCTCATACTCGCCGGATTTAACTTCTATATCTCTCATAATCTTTCTCCTTTCTGAAGTGAAGGAGAGGAAGAAACTTCCTCTCTCTTTATATACCTTCTTTCTGCCTTTTAACCTTTCGGGCTGTTGCTACTTTACCGGCGACAAACTTATAAAAGCGTATAAACACTTTTAAGTCCATGTCCGTTATGCAGCCGTATTCGGTTTCCATTCCGATGCTCCGGACATATTCCGAAAACGTGTCCTGCCACCATCTGTTAAACGCACACTTGCTATCAAAAGGTATTGTTTCGCCGGTTGCCTTCGCATACGCTGCTTGCAAATAGTTATATCCAAACGGGGATGATGCTTTGTTTATGATAGTCATTATCCTTTTATTATTCCCCACAGCGTCAAGAATGATCTGCTGTGCTTCGGATTCAACTGCATTTTCCCACTGCGTATTCTCGTCAACGTTCGCGTCATACCGTTCTTCAAACCGATCCACAATTATGTGCGCTCTGAGCATCAGATGATGCTGCATATCAGCGGGCAGGAAACCATCATTACGCCGCCAAGAACAGTAGTAGTTCTCAATGGCATTTTCGGCATCGCTAAGCCTGTAGTCACGCTCCTGCTCGCGGAAATACCTCTCGCGAACAGCGGCAATGCTTTCGAACAGAAAACAGTATGTGCCGTCCTTCAGATACGGAAGAAGTTGCTGGATTTCCAAATCAGTGCCGAGTATAAATACCGCACTTTTTTTATCCGCATATTCAACGTATCTGTCGATAACATCTTTTTCGCCGTCGAGATACACATCTCCGCAGCGATACCCGCACTCCTCGACGATTTTATCAATCAGAGTGCCATCTTCAGCACGGATAGCCAAGTCATCTTCAGATAACAGCCAACCGCTGTTGCCGAAGAAATCAATAGCCATAGCGTCGGGGTATTCCTCCGTTTGCTCTTTTTCTTCAAGCATAGCCATAAACGTGTACAAAAGAAATTTGTTATTAAAACCGTGTTCGTCAATACCGATTTCCGTTTCCTTTTCGATAACAAGCGTGTCTTCACTGCCGGTTTTCTTTAACCAGTCCTGCGCCTCGTTCATTTCAATAATTCTCATGCTTTTTCTCCTCCTTTGATTTGTTTTCCTTTTGTCCAGTAATAACCTACGCCTTGCATGTCTTCGGGGTATACCTTGAACATACCATCGGCAAGCCACAACAAAAGTTCGCCCTCGCTTGCATTGTTAGGTATGGTAAATCCATAAACTTCTTTTGTCTTTGTGTTTACCTTGCAACGCTTCCACCTACCCTCGTTTGCGTCAACACGAATGTCGCCGAAAACCATATCGGGTAATGGTATTGAACTTTCTGCTACAACCGTCGTACTGTGTCCTATATCATCATATCCTTCCGATACGACAATAAGAGAGTTATAATACATCTTCTCTACGCTGCTTATCGCATCGTCAACCGAATCGGCGGGTATGGCAAGCCGTCTTTCCAGTGTTTCGGTGATTTTTACATTGAATACTTTCATACATATTCCTCCTTAATAAAAACTTTTTTGTATGTGTATATATAAAAAACAGCGACAGATCTACTTAGTTAGTCCATCACTGCTTGAACTTAGGAACAAAAAAAGAGGAAAAGCGTACACTTTTCCTCTTTTATAGATAAAATCTTCATATATCTTAGCTTTATTATACCACACCCACACGCCTTGTCAAGCAGTTTTTTCAGGTGTTTTTGCGTACATATTTCCTTTTTTTAACGTTTACGAGGTTACTTCCTATTGCCCACCTTATAGAATATTTTTCTAATCTAAATTATATATCCAATTCACTAAATTGTCAATTCCACACATAAAAAAAAGAGGAAAAGCTTATATAAGCCTTTCCCCTATTCATTATACAATTCGTTTCTTAACGATTTTAACAAGGGCTTTAGGAAATGTGTTCAAATCCGTAATGTCCAAGTAACCGTCCTTGTAAATTTCCCTTATCCTATTCCTGTCGTCACCAATAGCCGTCGCGAAAGTCTGAATACCTTTATGCTTATACTGCTTGATGATCTCCTGCATATCCTTTTTAGCTTCTTCGCCGCCATAGTCCCAATCAGCGGGTTGTCCGTCAGAGATAACTATGCACAGCTTAATCTCTTCGGGGCGTTTTGACAGCATATCCAGTGCTATACACATAGCCATACCGTCACGATTACCTGCTGACTTTGCGGAAATCTGCGACAATCTGTATCTGTCCTTATCATTTACGCTGTCAAACTCGGCGTATCGGAAAAAGTGGAAACCGCCGTCATACGCGCAATGCCCTGAAACCATAACCGGAATACCTAAGCCCTTTGCGAAATCATATAACAGCATAGCAGCTTTCTGTGCAGCCGCAATTCTTTCGCCGCCCATAGAAGCACTTTGGTCTATAAGTACCGATATAGCCATGTCCGGGACATCCTGAGGCAGCTTTTTCTTTGAGAAATACTTCGAGTCTATCCTATACGCATCTCTCGCTTCAAGCTTACTGCCAAACGTTCTGTGCCGTATTACGTCACCCTCACGAAGCTCCTTCAGTATACTAAGCATCTTACGCTGTAAGGATTTGGATATTACCTTCAAATCCTGCATCTGTCGGTTGTATAGGTCAATATCCTGCTGAGTAACGGTTAATATCCTATGCGTATTAACCGGCTTACCTTTGTGCGGGGACGTCATATTAACAGCATTGACAATAACGTTTATGTCCTGTTCCATAGCCTGTTCAAGCTTATCCTCTGCCCTCTTATCGGCTTCTTCTTTCTTTATTTGCGATATGATACCGTTCATAATCTTTTCCGCTTCCTCTTTGCTCATAGCCTTTGTATCGGCTTGGGCGTTGGGAACGGGTTTCGCCGTAGACAATCCGGTAGGGCTTTGTGATGCGTCAGGTACTGATTTTTTAGCCGCTTTTGATATAGCGTTTAAAACACTCTCTACCTTTTCCTTATCACTTTTACCGCCGCTGTTCCCGCTACTGCCCTGAGAGCCTGTGCCTGTGCCGGTATCGGATGCGTCAGATGTGCTATCTGACTGATCGCCTTGAGAACCGTTGTCGTTACGGTCTTGGTTACCTTTACTATTGCTGTCAGAACCGTTGTTCGGTTGCTCGTCTGAGAGCATATCTCTGATATACGACCACAGAACTGTAATACACGCGTTAATCGCTGTGTACTTCTCCTCGATACTGTCGGTTGTACTGCCGCGCATTATATCGGGGGCAAGACTGTTCAGCTTCTGTATAAACTCGTTATTCTCCGCTTTAACGTCGTCCTCTATGACTACCTCGCCATACCTTGCAAAGCTTAATATGAGCGATAACATGACCTCGACAGCAGCTTCCGGTGTTGGGGCTTCTGCGTAGTCCTTTGTCATTGTTTCGACCGAATCGGACAATGACCGCAATGCTTCAGCTGAGAGAGTGATACCTCTCTCAACCAAGCCGTGGAACTCACTGCAAGCCTTTCCCTCATCGTGTGCGTCGGAAAACGTATTGGACAACTGATGGTATAGACTTACGAAAATAGGTCTATACGTCGGGTTCTGCATAGCTTCTATGATTTCTTCAACCGTATCTGTATCAGATGAGTCGAATGTGCCATAGTAGTTACCGTTATCCGTCAAGTCGTCCTTTATGCGTTTTTCCGCATCGAAGTCCAAATACAGAATATGCGCGCACTCGTGGAACAAAATACCGAGCAGCGCAAGAAACCGATTAGTTTGTGATGTGTATGTGTTAGATACTCGGTTTCCGCTGTTAAGGTATATATTGGTTCCTGTTGTGCATGCTATCGGCGTGTTTGGTTGCTCGTTATAGTCAATAGTTAGGCTTGCTTTCTTCTTGATGCGCTTTATAAGAATAGCATCGACAAATCCCTGTAAGGTTTTATGGAATTGTGGACTCAGGAATATATCTTTATCTTGTATATTCTTTTCTTCATCCAGTGCCATTTTCTTTACCTGTTTTGTCAGATCAGCCATTATATTTCCTCCTTAAAATGCGGAATGGTTGACAAAGTATGAGTTATACAGTTCGTCCTGCTCGTCTTTATCCGATGTAGCCTTGGCAATAATGCACTCGCGCACATTATCGTCAAAGTTAAGCTCACCGTCGTATTTGATACTCTGCACAAGCATTTCCAACTCGTTCACACTTATTGTACCTTCCGTTATATCGTGTTCTTTCGCGTATTTTGCCAAATCCGACCAAATATCGTAGCATTTGTTGAGCATTGATGTATCTGTATAACCTGTGTTATACTTGATACGCTCCAAAACTCGTTCTTTGGGCAGCTCATATGAGTCGATTATGAACGACATACGGCGTATAACGGACGGGTCAATCGTTCTGCACGATTCATAGCCAACATTATCCGTATATATCACCACCGCATCGGGATGCCTTTTCGCGTATGTACCGTTTATTAACGGAATAACAGCACCGGGGCGGTCATACTCATTAAGTCCGACCAGTACGCCGCTGTCCTTGATACGCGAACATTCCTGTATCTCTACAATATACCCGCGCGTAATGCCTTTAACGAAATTCGACTCAACATGCTTAAATCTCGGCGTTGCACTGTTTTGCTTCGCTATCGCTTCGCCGTATGCTTTTAAGCACATATCCTGCGTTGCGTTGCTATCCTCAACACCTGTGATTGTCAGGTATGCCCCAACAGGATCATACTTGATCGTTTCAAAATCAGGCAGTTGGGACATATCCGCACTGCTCGTATCGGGAACAAAATCGCTTAAGAAGTTTTGTGTCTCCATGTTTGTGTGGCAAGTCATTCTCAAAAGCGGCATATCAAGCATAGCCGCGATAGCTTCCACACCCGTTGATTTACCGTATGCCGTAACACCGCGCCACATGAAATTAACCATAGGACGTATGTCGTCTTTACTGTCTACATACCTACGGGCAATACGCATAGCTTCGGGCGGGACAGGGAAGTTATCGTCAAAGCTTGGAATAAGCTTGCGCTCCTCATCCGTCCAATCATGCTTGTTACTAAACGCGGCAAACTCTTTCTTCGCTTCTTTCATCGTAAGATTTTTAGACTTGCTCTTTATCTTACCCGAATTACCGCAAAGAATATCGGGTGTGCCGGCTATAACAGTACCGTTATATGCGCCGCTTTCAACCGTTTTTTTCGTTACCAAACTGAGATTACCGTCCGCTGCGATATTGACGTTCAAGAGGTTCGGATCGTAATTTACTGTTTGGTATATATAGTCGTTTAACCAAAACAAATCATTTGCTTGCTCATCGGTTAAGCCAGCGACATCGTATACACCTTCATTAAGCATAGATTTTACTTCACCCGAAAGTGAGTTACCTAACAGTGCAAGACAGATAGTAGATACATCAACATCTGTATTGGGCGAGCCGAGAGTATCAAACGGCTCATATCTGCCTGTGGCGGATATTTTTGCCGCACGCAATTCACCGTTAGAGTTATATACACATACCTCATGTGTGCCGTCCGCGAGTTTACGTTCAGCCGCACATGTGTTGAACGATACCTGTACCACTGCATAATCACCGTATAAATACCCGTCTATCTCGCCCGCATAGCCGCGTATATTTAATATTGCACGGGTTATATCTCGGTTCATGCGTGAATATCCTTTGTTGTTGAAAGACGGAGATATGCCGTTTGGATCGGTGTTTTTGTTTTTCATACTTGCAAACGGTTCGGGTAATTTGTCCAGCTGCCATGCCGCATTGTTGCGGAACAGCTTATTTGTTGTACTTGCCGGCATATTACGCCACCTCCTTTAAACTTTTTACGTTCTTATTTATCTTTATCATCATGCTTTCCTCCTAAAAATATATATAGGGGGGCAGAAAATCTGCTCCCTTATACTGATTGATTAACAGTAAACGCCTGACATGATATAGTCATATGCGCCGCGTGATGTCATTCCGTCATTGACTAAATATGATACCGCGTTATCGAATGAGTCGAACTTAACCCCGTCTATGACGATTCTCTTGTTCATATGCGACTCAATTGATACCTCTGTAGCCACCGGGGATGAACAACAATAACTTTTCTTTAACAGTGTCATAATCTATTCCTCCTTACATTATCTGTATTGTTCTACGGTAAATACCCAAACAGGGCAGCTTGTCGGCGAATCCTCTCTTTCAAGGAACCAGTCTACACAGCTTTTGCCATTATGGTTGTGTCTTGCTCTCCAACGCATGAATTTATATTCATCGTTGTAGACAAGATCGTCTATGTTCCTATAGAGCATACGCGCCGTAAGCTTTTTAGCTTCTGTATAATCGGGTGCGGTTTCTTTTGAAACGGCAAAGTAACGATAGCCGTCTTTTTCGTAGAAATCGCCAAACATGAACAAGCTGAAATCTCTTGTGATCGCAATGTCATAGCAGTTTCCGTTGTTGTCTATCATGTAATGGTTACCAAAGAAATGCTTCTTTATCTCTTGACATATTTTTACACCGTGGTCGTACATTGTGACATCAACCCAAGGCTCGACTTCTTTGCCATTTACCGTGTTCTTGCCATAGCAGTTAATGTCAACCTCAACGCCGTTCCTGAACTTGACCGTGCGCTCATACGCAAAGCCTTCAGTACCGTTCTCACCAAGTAATGCCGCTTCTATCATATTGGCGGTCTTTCTCGGCTCTACCTTACATGTCTTATAGTATACTTTTCCCATTTTAAATTCCTCCTTAATAAAAACCATTTATTTTATATATTAAGCCGTATCGCTTGACGGCGAGCAATGTTAGTTGTATAAATAAAAAGGCAGAAAATTATTCGTCAATAATTCCCTGTCTTGTAACTTGGTAAATAAAAAAAGAGGAAAAGTATACACTTTTCCTCTTTTTAGATAAAATTCTTCATATATCTTAGTTTAATTATACCATATTCATACTCCTTGTCAAGCGATTTTTTTGATATTTATACACCGTCCAATTTCAGTGTTGAGCATTCGGCACCGACGTATGGCTGTAAGCTGAGGTCGGTACCCGTCCAAACAAAGAACTTTGCGCCCATGCTCTGCATATACGGCATATGTACCAGTAATACACGCGGTTCACGCACATAGAAATACTTAGCGGTCATTACGCTGTATAGCCGTCCGTCAGGTTCATATATGGCTAATATTCCCAACGTGTTAAAGTTATCGGTACCGGTCTTGTTTGTTATGGTACAGGTAACCGTTTCGGTAATCGGATCGTATACCAAATCGCTTGTCAGTTCATTATCCCTGATTAGCTCAGGACCGTTCATGTACTCGTATATCGCCTTGAAATCAACCATACCATAACCTGTGTCATAGTCATAACCTTCCAAATCTATATCGCGCGACGTTTCTTTCAGTATCTGTTTAAAGTCATCGGTCGATATATCGGGATTAATTTGTTTAGCTCCTCCCGCCGCCGCTGCTACCATTGGTGCAGCAAACGATGTGCCGCTGTCCGTGGTAAAACTGCTCATACCGGTGTCACGGTCGTATTTAGCTATAATCATATTCTTGCCCGGCGCGGATACCCATACGGTTTTGTTTGCGGACGAAAAATCGCACTTGGCAAACGTATAGCTTCGTGGCTCAACCGCACCTACGGCTATTACATTACGGCAATTGGCGGGATAGACTATTTCGTTATCCCCTTTACCGTCATTCCCTGCCGCTGCTATGACTATCGTTCCGTCTTCCGTCAGTATGTCTATATACTTATTCATAGTTTCAATGACAGAATCGGGTATGTCGGTAGCACCCGAACTGATATTTAATACGTCCAAATCCTCAAAAGCGGCATATTTTAGCCCGAACAGCAAGGAACTGACCGTCATAATTCGCGTTTCGGTATTGTATAGGTTCATTGGGACTATGGTACACTTATCCAGCACGCCCGTCATGCCTACACGGTTATCCTTCTCAGCCGCTATTACACTTGTCACCTTCGTTCCATGCCCGTTATAGTCGTTTGTCTTGTCACGAATTTCGTCCAAACCGTATAGATACGATATGGCATTGAACCCGTTATCGATATTTTGATGAACAAAATCAACCTGTTCTCTGTTGATTCCGGTATCTAAGATACCTACACGAACACCTTCACCGTTAATACCGTGCTTGATATATGTATCAACATGGCACGCGTCGAACTGCCATTCTTGCGGGTAAAACTCGTCGTTCGGCAAACAATATGTACTGTACGTTTCTAACGGCTTATCCTCGACTATATATTCAACTTCTTTATCCTGTGTTATGTTCTGTATCTCCTCTTTGTCTTTAGCCCAGTACAAACCGTCGTCTATGCTCTTTATATCAGTACCCATGAGCTGAACATTATCATCCTTTAGCTTGAATATATACCCGTATTCAGATGTTTCGTCCGTTACGTCATCGGCTAAAACAGGTGTGCTAAATATGCATACTGTCGCTAAAGCTATAACGCTTATGCACGCCGTTACCGTTTTCTTCAAATCCATGGTTTTCACTCCTTATTTATTGCTATACTGCTGCCGTCAGATACCATTTCTATATCACCCTCAATGTCTGTCCTTAGTACCTGTGCGCCTGCGTCTGTAAGACGGCTCACAGTGTGCGGGTCAGGGTGTCCGTATGAATTATCCTTACCGCACGATATAACGGCATATTGGGGCATTACTTCGCGTAAAAACGGGTATGTGGTAGATGAAGCGGAACCGTGATGTCCTACCTTGAGTACGTCTGCTTTGAGGTTATAGCCCTCATTTAAAATATCCTGTTCTGACTCACGTTCAGCGTCACCCATGAACAGGAAGCTTGTGCTTCCATAGTCGATTCGCAGCACTATCGACGTGTTGTTTATATCGTCATACTGTTCATGTACTGGTCCCAAGAACGTTACTGTACCGTTCCCGAACGGGATATGCATGTCCGCTACCGGATGTGTCAGCTCAAGTCCTTGTTCACTGACTTTCTCTACGAAGTTAGTGTATGCCTTAGTGTCCGCACCGGTAATGGGAGCGTACACAGTGTCTACGCTTGCGACGGACAAAGCTCCCGATAACCCGCCTACATGGTCCTCATGTGCATGGGTGCACACAACATAATCAAGACGGTCTATATCATTCTTTTTCAGAACCGACGCTATTATGTCGCTGTCCGCCACATTCCCGCCATCTATGAGCATAGACTGTCCGTCTGCGGTTATGAGCGTGCTGTCTGCCTGCCCCACATCAATAAACTTGACTGACATGTTTGAACCGACAGGGACACTTAAATCAGTAGGGGCAGCTGACGGTACAACTGTTGCTTTCGGTCCGTATACGTTCACCGATATTTTGGTGTTCATACATATCCCAATCAGAACTATCGCTATAATAGCACCTATCATAATGTTTTTTGTTCTTTTTTTCATACTATCATTCCTTCCTTGTAATATGTAAATCTAATATATATGTTGCCGAAGTCACAGCAATATATCCGTATGCATGAAAAATGACCGAGGTAATGTAAAAAGCCGGTCTGCAAGATGCCCCTGCCGTTCTGAATGGAACAGTAAGGACATCTTGCATTGTTGTTTAATGATTATGCCTCGGTCTTTTCCTCTGTTGTGTTTCCCTTTACGGACGATACGGAAAACATACAGCCTGCTGCAAGATAGACTATTACGGTGGGTAAGAACGTTACAAACGCGCCGATAATGATTAACATTACACGCAGAATAGCCGCATTGATGCCGGTCTTTTCCTCAACCCTCTTACATACCCCGAATACTATCTTGTCTTTTGTCAAGAAACTCTTGACCTTTTCCATAGCTTTCATCATCTGCTATCTCCTCCTTCAAAAAAACATAAAATTGATTTTTATATATACAAAAATGACAGAACGGTTATCCTGTCATCATTGCTAACTTGGTAAATAAAAAAAGAGGAAAAAGTACACACTTTTCCTCTTTGTATATAATCTTCATATATCTTAACTTAATTATATCATACTCATACTCCTTGTCAAGCGATTTTTTGGGATTTTTTTCATGCTTTTTCAGTGTTTGCCAAAAAATACTTGACAAATCGTTAAATTTGTGGTATAATGTGTACATAGTAAAAAATACGGTATGGGACATCAGAAATTGGTGTACTATACCATTTTTTATTATGAAAGAGAGTGATTATTATGTTAAACAAATTCATGAAAGACCATGCCGACGAATTGGCAACTATCCGCAACAATGTGCTTGCCGAGCTGCAACGGCTTGGTGAAGAAAGTATTGTGTTTACAAAAGCATATGCCGATGCCCGTATTCGCGAAATTGCATTGCGTTATACGAACATGGGTATGCCGACAAGAAACAAACTCGCTGCTATACGCAGAAGTTTGAAAAATAAACTGATCCAAGACGCAGCGTATGTAAATGCAAAGAACAGACTGCCTATATGCTTTAGTGCAGCCGATATTACCATGCCGATCAGAACGCGTGAAGAAGCACGCAAGCTTTATGCTGAGAACAAAGCCGAAATAGATCGCGTTGTTGAGCAAAATATTACACAGTACAAAGAGCGTGATTCGTATAATTACATCTGTGAGATTGCAGATACGTGCGTAGTCGAAACGCTTATGTACCATGCAGATACCCCTCTTGCCGCCGTATCAGCCCACTTCAAGCCCGAGCTAATGCTTGAGTTTGAGTATCTGCGTGCTCAAAGCGATAACAGAGTTATTGCGTTATAACAAACAAAAAAAGGATACGTTTGTATCCTTTTTTAAGTGTGAAAATTTATGCGATCTTATTGTTTGTGTCTGATATGCTGTGGCTTGTTCTGTTGTACGAAACAAGTGCAGAATCGTTTACGTATATCTTCTTTCTTCCGGTTTGCATAGGCAGGAACGTCTTTATGTATATGTTATTTATAACAACACCGTCGATGTTCTCATACCCAATTCTCAGGAAGAAGCCGAAGTTCTGCTCGTCATCAAACAAAAACACTTCGTCATTATCCAGTACGGAGTAGAATACGTCCTCGTCTTCTGTAAGAAGATCTATGCACTTATCTACCCAAAGAGTTTCACCGCCAACGCCGGCACGTTCTCTGCCACGTCTGCTAAGATGAGCGTTGCAATGAATGATGAAGTTCATACCGTCTATCTCACGGAACTGTGAGTATTCGTAGTCATTCTTCAAAGCAACTGCCGATAAGATGTTAAGTAACGCATCGTCCGTAATTTTCTTTACTTCCATTGTATTTTTTCCTCCTTAATAAAAACCAAAAAGGAGTAGCCCTATTACTACTCCTTAACACTTATATTATTCTCTTTTAATCTTCACGTCGCTCGACGAAAAATCCGTATATGCCGTTTTGTAGCAGCGGTGCAACATCGCTGAACTCCATTGCGGTGATAGCATAAAACCGTATCGGAACCGGGGCGTCGATGAATTTATGGTTATAATACATAAAATTCTCTAACATGCTGCTGAGAGATGCATAGTTGTTTATGTGATAACTTTCATTCAGCGAGCTATGAATGTCGTTCATACACTCCCAAAATCCCGATTTACAAGCGATATAATCGCCCCATGATACCTGCAATGGCTTCTTGGTCGTACTATAGGTATCATTGTACTGCCTTATGCCATACAAATCGTCTTTTTTCACATCGAGCATACGCAATATCTGAAAACCTGCATCGTTAATTCTGATAACCACAAAATTTTCCGGTTCCATCTGTGCAAGCTTCATAATGTCCGATTTGCGTATTTTTCTCAAAATATTACCTCCTTTAAGATTTATCTTTACGTTTTTAGACAGATACTGTTTGTGATGTGAGCGTCCAGTAGAAGAAATCTCCGTTACAGCGCATTATATTAGCTCCCGACGCTGTTATGTCTTTATATTCGACATTTTCATCGTCGTAGTTGTCTAATACGTCTGTATATGCTTCCTTAAGGTACTTGTACGCTGCTTCGTGCGTCGTAAATGTCATGACCGATATATCTGTCGATACATTATCGGCTCCAAGCACAAAAAACAGTTCTTTCTGCATTATTCTTCACGCTCCTTTAAATTATCTTCTTGCAACAGCATCGAAATGCTTATCGGAATATAATTCCTTAACGGGAGTACCTGCTACACCCGCTGAATCCTTTGAATCGGTAGCCTTGAAATACGCCCCTTCCTTCTGCGGATACATATACTCGAACATTAAATAGTTCGCAGCGTCGCATAAATATTCCGTATTGCCGGTTTCTTTATACTTTTTTACGCATAATTCCATGGATTCCAGCGCGTTTACAAGCTTCATACCGAAGTTGTCGGCTGCCGTACCGTACTTATAATAGCTTGCTCTCACACGGTTCTGACGCAGCTCGTCAAACTTGTCGCTGTATTCTTTTGGCATTTCTTTTCCTATTTTACTCATTTTAAAAACCTCTTTTCTCATATAACTGTTAATTCCACATCGCCCCATTAGCGAAGCTCTTCTCTCTCCTTTTCTATCTTCTCGGTCCAACGCCGTTAGGGTCTTTATCATTTGAACCCAACCGTTTCTGCACACTTGCATACTTCACGCCTATGTCGCCGGTTAAGGCAACTAAAGCTTCAGATATGCAGTTAATCTTAAACCATTCATTTATACTATCCGCAGCCTCTTTCTTTGTCACGGGCTCATCAAACGTAAACGAAATGGTTACTTTCCTTGCGATATTCTCGTCGTCAAGACTTACGATAGGATTTTTGTATGTCTTTTTCTCCTCCGTTATTAACTCGAACATACCATTGTCCATAGCATAACCGGATTTGATATTTGAGTTGTCCCATGTGATATATAACCGCTGTGCTTTCGCTTCAGAGCCGTCCGACATAATATAGGTTATTTCTTTAACCATATTAACCACGCCGGTTTCTCCACAAAGGTGTTTCATCATGTCAAGAAAACTAAGCGGAGTGTTAATATACGGTTCGTTAGGGATATTGAGACTTTCAAGGTATGAGATGTCTTTCAACCCGAACTCCTTTTCCATATCCTCCCATGAACGAACGCGAACCCTGTCGCCTTCCTTAAACTTTCTCATTGTTCTTCACTCTCCTTTTTTATTTGTCATCATTGATGTTTTTGATATCTAACGCGCCATTGGGGTGGTTCCAAGCCTCTGCTGCAAGTGTTTCAACTTCAACTCTTTTTGCCGCGGCTGTGCCTTTCTCGTTAATGCTTTGTTTTACAAGAGCTGTCGGTCCGCGTGAATGACAGCGGGGGCAGCGCACACGGGAAGTGAAGTTTATCGCGCCTTCGGCGTACTGTCTTGTGTTACTTTTGGTCGTTGAAAATTTAAGCTTACCATAGCCGCAGAACCAGCAAGGGTGCAGTTTTATTTTTATGTCTGCCATTTTATATTCCTTTCTTATAATCACTCTGTAATGCCGAAATTTTATCCATCATGGCTTTTACTTCAGCAACTTCTTTCTCTTTTATCTCATCAATCTCGGCTTTCATCTCGGCAATATAATCTTTTGTAACATTTGCCTTTTCGACAAATTCGTTAATATCATATACATTTAACATTTGTATATCTGCATCAACGTATTTCAAAAGATGTCTTGCCGGATTTGTTATTGTGCTTACTATAAACTTCTCTTTTTGTATTTCGCTGCATGTATTCAGCAAAATAGCCACATTGATTAGTTCAGCTGCGTTTTTCCACCAATCGTCATCCCATTTTAAGCTTTCAAGCCATTCAACAGAATTTGTAACGTCATCAAAGATGTCGCCGAGTTGCTTTTGTTTGCTCACATCTACCGCCGCCACTATATCAAACAAATAAAATACTTTTGTATCAGGCGTTACTTCTATGGTAAGAAATGTTTTGCCCGGCTGCTGTGCTGATTCTTTGGCTATATGATTTACCGAAATACCGCACATATCGCCATAAGCATTTAACTCCTCTTGACTTATAGTGGTGTCAATGTTTATTTCGTTTGAAAAATGACCTGCCAACGCTTTTAAATCGAATAAATTCCATACTCTGTTTCTCATTTTAAATTCCTCCTTAATAAAAACCATTTTTATATATATTAAGCCATATTGCTTGACGGCGGGCAATGTTAGTTGTATAAATAAAAAGGCAGAAAATTATCCGTCAATAATTTTCCGTCTTGCAACTTGGTAAATAAAAAAAGAGGAAAAGTATACACTTTTCCTCTTTTTAGATAAAATCTTCATATATCTTAGTTTAATTATACCATACTCATACTCCTTGTCAAGCGATTTTTTTTAGAATTCAATGTCTTCAATATCCTCGTAGCTTATGCCGATGGTGTCGTCCAGCAGAAGATGAAGAACTTCATACGGATCGCCCTGCATATTGGCATACTCCACGATATTGACAATGATTCTGTATGTTTCAGGTGTAATGTCAAAGTTTTCCTTAACATTCTTCAAAAACTCGCGCATAGTCATAATAATATTTTCTCCTTTCATACAAGCTTTTACGCCCATAATCCCTCGACATACCGCCAACTTTGCGGTGGTCGTTGTATAATCATGTTAGTTAAATACCGTCCATGTGTTTTGCAATAATCGCAAAAACATCCGGGAACAGGATCACACGGCGGGCAAAATTCGCTTAAGCGTATCGGCGTGTCGTAGATTTTCAGTTCTGATATATGCCAGCCGTAGAACGTGTGAAACCCAAAATCTTTGCCGCATACATATTTGCCGATGTCATCAAACGGCAAGCAGCTATCAGCTAACAGATAGCACTTATCCAGTTCGTCCTTCGTCATTTCGTTGCTTGCAACAAGGACTTCCACTTCTCTCTCTAAGTCGCCGTCATAGTAAATTCCCCTGATGTCTTGGTAGGTGTCTTCAGCGTACCCACCGTGCCATTCCATTTCATACTTTGAAATCCTGTCACATATGAACTCGCCTATGACCTTACCCTTTTTATCAGACCATTTTCCTTTGTACCAGTTGTCAACACCGTATTCTTTAAGAAGTTCCCTACTTCCTGAAAGCGTACAGTATATGTAGCATTTAAACGGCGTATCTATCTTCGGGCGCGATTTCCTGATTTCAACAGTCTTTTGCCCGTCCATTATCAGTTTACACCATTTCGGCGCAATGCTTATTAAAACATCTTTCATATTTCTACCTCGCTTTCTATCCGACGTTTAAGCTGCCTGTTCGTACATTTCAAACTCCTGCTTAGATAAGATGATTTTCATATAGGCTTTATCGCAGTATTCGTTGTCCATAAATTCAGGGAAGCACGCCCAGTTAACGCCGTGGAAGCCATATTCCTTAATATAGTCAAAGAAGCTGCCTTCAAAATCGCCGTTAGCTTTTTCGTTATGCCATTCATCAGCCAAGTCGGATATGTCGCTCATTCCGTAATCATGAGCCATGAGCCAGTCCAGTTGATATTTCCTATAAGCTATCGCTCTTATATCATTTTTTGCCATTTGCCTTACTCCTTTCAAACGTATTATGTTTTTATCTTGCCATATCCATTCTTTCAAATTCGATTACCCACACCCACGGATTTGCGTCCCAACCATAGAGAGGTAGGTCAGTAGGCTTGATTATATCGTTCCATAGTTCGGAAAACACTTTTACATAGGCTACTCGTGCAAGATTTTCATGGTGCTTTTCACTCATAGCCTTATAATCGTCCCAAATACCCTCGGCTTTACAGCCTTCATAATCAATATCCTGCAACCGTTCCATGCGGACAGAGGTTATTTTTAAGAATATCCGTGCCGCTTCTTTCGGCATATGGATAGACGGATGCCACTTTAACGGCAATCCAACGCCTTCACCTTTACCCTGATCAACATCTGCTTTATATAAATAACGTTTAGGCTGCACAAATACAGGGCTCCATGTCTCGCGGACATACAGTACCTGACCTTCTGCATACGGCTTATGGTTTTCGTAAAAATCTTTAGCTGTAGGCATTTGAGCATATACACCGCTATTCACGAAACCGGCGCGCTTATCAAATGCGTATTCCATATATTCATCGCATTTCTCCCGCAGTTGCTTTGACGGTAATCGGCGTGTAACCGTTTTCTGACCGTACAATATCGCCTGTACCATGTCAGTGTTGAACAATATCGGCTTCGCATGGAGTAGTAAATCATCTCTTTTCATGGCTTTCTCCTTTATTCAAGTTCGTTTATAACTACCGTACCGGTCTTAAAGTATATGACGTGGCGATTACCCTGTTCATCGTCGTATAAAACGCGTTCTTCAGAGTAGTCCACATCAAATTTACCGGCTTGCCTAAAGAGTTCGTTGCCTACTGCGTCGTAGACAATGATTTCACGCTGTAAGCCGTTCTTAAAGTCTGATGATATGGTCTTACCAAAACGGCGTACACTGGCGCAACCTGACATTACGAAGAAGCCGGCAATAATCGCAGCAATCAGTAGCATTATGATAAGTATCTTCTTCTCGTAAGTAAACATTTTTTTCATATTTTTCACTCCTTTTCTTTGTATCTCAAATCTCTATATAGAGTATACTCTTTAAGAGTAATGATGCCTTCTATACCGTTCTGTAGCAAGTTTACAAGGTGCGCCCACGCGTCCTCATGTGACTGGAACGGTCTCATGACATATCGGTCTTTATGATGATTGAAGTATAAGCTGATTGCCCAGCTATCATCATCCCATATACATTCAAAGGCTTCAATACAGTCAAGATTGAGAATCGTACCTTTGCAGTTAATATATTTTGCCATCGTATTTAACTCCTTTCCTTTTAAATAAGACCGTGTTCTTCGCAGAACTGCTGCATATGGTCTGCGGGTTCATCGCCCATACACGTGCGAACATCGTCTGTCGTAAATCCGCAGTCAACGAGTGCTGTATAGAAGTCAAGCTCGTCTACATCGGGGTGGTTCTCGGCTTCTGTGAAAGCTGTACGGATAATCTCGCTGTTTGGCTTCTCCGGCAGATTTGCAATCTCACGAGCCAGTTGAGCCGAGCTGTTACCATCTTTATCACCTGCACTTGATGTTATCCATTTAAGGAAAATTTTACAACCATCACAACACGTTGCATTTGCATTATCACCCCATTTTATAGGGCAAAAAATACACTCCTTTACTTTAAAAGCGAGTTGTCGGGCAAATTCACAACAATAGCAGAGAGTATAAGGCTCATCGGTTATGCCGTTTTCACGGAAATAATCAGCCTTCTTGACCTTTACGTCGCGTTTCTCTGTTTCATCGGCTATCCAGTTCCACATTTTGCGGTGGTTTCTAATCGCCTGTTTTCTTGTGAGTTTCATGTCTTTATCCTCCTTTATTGGATTAGTCCATCATCAAATGTCTATCCACAGACGCGCTAATTTCCGCGTCCATTGTTGCCATAATATTTTCATAATCTTCAGGGTTGTTGATAATCGCTTCAAGTGCTCTGCGACCGATAGCGGCAAATTCGTAATTGCTTTTACGCGACTCTGCCTCTGCACGAAGATAAGCGCGCGCCGCAGGGTATTTTTTATACATAGCCTTTAAGTCATACTCAGGTTTTTTACCCACGTTCATACCGCCAACGGCATATTCGCCCTCGAATGACTGTCCAAAGCGGTAATTCCACTCTTCAATCTCTGCATGGGCTTTTTTGATTTCTGCAAGACCTTCTATCGCCGCTATCTTTGCAGCACGATCAGCAGCTGCCTTTTCTTTTTCGGCGTTTATTTCTTCAAGTCGAGCGATTATATCGGATTTGCGGGCTTTTAGCTCGTCAATAACGTTATCCTTTTCGGCTTGTTTGCCGTTATAACGTATCATGCCATTCCCCGCCAATGCCAATTCGTATTTTTTGATCAGCTCGTCTACCCTTAACTTTTCCTTTATCATTGTTTATTCCTCCTTAATTAAAAACTGGTTTTTTGGGTTTATATATATAAAAAGATAAGGAATAACCTAATATACCTTATCTTGTAACTTGGTAAACAAAAAAAGAGGAAAAGATACACTTTTCCTCTTTTTTAATAATACTTCATGTCTGTATATGTACATTATATCACTTTTACAGCCTTTGTCAAGCGATTTTTATACGTTCGTGTACATCTCCCGCTTTCTTAAGCCTTTATCTATACGCTCCTTCTTTGGCAAATGACTTGTGTCCCCATAGCATACGAGTTTGAATACAGCAATACCCTTTTCCTGTTCCTCACTCATAAGCGTTGTAACGGACGATGTTTGTGGATAGAACAGGTTCCATGTGATTGCCGGGGATATATTCAGAACGTGCGCCATTATGCAGTTTATAACCCCTTCATGGCAAAACAACGCTAACGTATCGCTGTTTGCCTGTACCGCCTTGTACATATACCCGTTCCTCTCATATCCGTGTCGGCGTAAAAGGTCGTCAAACCCGTTACGGATATTCTCCGTTTCCTTCTTTATATCGTACTTAGCGTAGAACTCAGTACCTTGCCACTTGTCTTTGTCGAAGTTCGCTTCCTTCTCCATCCAATCTGACGGGTAAAACCCTACCGGGCAGGATATGTATTTATTTTTCGGCTCATAATACATATCCGGTATGTTTATCTCATGCATCCACGATAACACAGTAGCACTCATCTCTTTCCTTGTTAATGTGTACTGTGCCGTTTCCGCTGCTCTGCCGTATGGCGAGATATACACATAGTCTATCGGCACATACAAGAGCTTCTTAGAAAGCAAGTCTGCTTCCTGCCTACCACCGATAGTTAAGCAGTTCTTCTCATAGTTCGGTTCGCCGTGTCTTATTAACAGTATCTTCATGTCTTGTACCCTCTCTTTTCTCAATATACACTTCCCGCATCTCGGAACGGGTATAGCCTGTACTGTATTTTGCCTACAATGGCATCACACGGCACCATGCCAAGCTTGGAGTTACGGCTATCGTTGCTGTTTCCTCTATTGTCACCCATAACAAATACGCAACCTTCATCCACCGTAACAGGGTATTGTACGGAAGCATCGGTTTTGAACGTTATACCATGATAATACGGTTCATCAATGCGTCTGCCATTAACATACACCTTGCCGTTATGTATATCGACCGTTTGCCCTGCTGTTGCAATGACGCGCTTGACAAAATATTTCGGTTTCAAATCATTAGGCAAAACCATATCATCGGCGTACACCACATTATCACCCGAGCTCTGCCATGCCTTGATATATTCTTCCCGTGCCTTATATGTACTGTCCAGCATGACTATATCGCCCCTTTGCGGTACAAAATCAAGCTTTGTACATACCACCCTGTCATCGTCCATCAGTGTCGGCTCCATGCTTACCCCGTCCACGCGGGTTATATCACACACATTAGCCTTAACAGTCCAACCGGCAGCTATGAATATGCCGACGATCAACGCCGTATATATCCATTCACGAACCGCAACGGGTATAATAGGTTTACGGTTCACTTGCTTTACCTTGCGCGGTATAGCTCTCTCGTACCGGGTACATAGCCTTTGTACTTCCTCATGCTTCGGTACGCTGTTTATCCATTCTTGCGGTATGCCGTTCTCGCCCTCAATGCCGTATGCTATACCTGCCAAACCACCGGCAAGGGCGGCGATAGTGTTTGTATCATCTCCTAACTCGACCGCTGTCGTTATGCAATCCTTGTAATTATCCGTAGTGATAAAGCTCCAAATAGCCGCTTCAAGCGTATCGACCGCATAATCACTGCTCTTGACGCTATTTCTGCTTAGTGTGTACAGTGTACAGGTCTGCTTAAACGCGTCCGGTCTTGGGGTATGTAAGCGGTTCTGTTCAATATCGCGTATGACATCGTAATATGCTTGTATAGGCGAATACCCTTCAAGCAATCTCCTTGCCAATCGCACATATACCTCACACGCATAGGTGGAAACATCGTTTTTATGCGTCAGCTCGGCTATTAAATCAACCGCCGCATCATCAGGGCTTAGGTACGCAATGGGTAATATACGCGCTAATGCGCTGTTGTTACACGCCGCTTCGTCTTCACAGGCGTGGTTGGGTATTGTACGCATATAGTCCTTAACAGCTCTCTTTGTGACGTTGTCTATATCAAAATACTCGTCGTACTGCGTATATGCCCCGTCCTTATAGAACCTGATAAAGTTCGTCATTATATCAGTACAGAGCTTCAGGTCGAACCGACAATCGTTCTGTATAAGAGCGTCCATGGTAGCAAGAACCAGTGAACTGTCAAACGACCATGTACCTGACGGCTGATTATGCGTCCTATGTCCTACAAATAATTTCAGCTTGAACGAATCACGTTCCTTGAACTCGTATGGTAAACCTATCGCGTCACCCACAACAAACCCCATAATACCGTCGTAAACTCTCATTCCTCATCACCTTCTCCTATGTATCGCTTTCCTGCGCTCATAGCGTCTGCGCCCACTGTTATAGTAGCCGTAATGCTTGCCGCCGTAAGCTGTCTTCTGCTCAGGTTCTTCTTCCCTTTGCTTCTGCTCGTTCTTCTCGTACTCGTTCTTCTTTGTTTTCTCTTTCATTGCTTTTCTGCACCTTTCTATATATTTTTTTGAACTTGAACTGTCGCTCGCGTTTCTTTACTGTAAAATTCTGTATATACCTTGCGTAGGATGTCGAGTTGGCTCTTATCCCGTAGCTTGGGTATGACTACGTTGATAATTACGTATTCGTTCCCGTAACTGCCGTTCAAGCATATACCCTTACCGTCTAAGCATATCTTGGTACCTGACTGTGTACCGGGCGGTATTACACAGTCCGTATCACCGTAGATTGTCCGTACTGTTTTGGTTGCGCCCATAACAGCTTCGGGGAACGTAACGGACAGCTTGATGTACACGTCCTTATCCTTGACTATATACCGTGTAGATTTAGGCACATGGACAGTTATTACCAAGTCCCCGTTCTCCGCACCTATTTCGCCCGAATTGCCGCTGCCCGGTATACGTAGTGACTGTTCATTCTTAACCCCTGCCGGTATCTTGACTTCCATAATTCTGTTCTGCCTATAATCGCCTTTCCCCTCGCACTTGATACATGACATATCCGGCACACCGTCTTTACCGCACTCACAGCGTTTTGTACGCGTGAATAGCACTTTTTTCTTGCAACCGCGCAGTGATTCCTCAAACGATATGTCTACATTGGTACGCACATCCGAACCGCGTTTAGGCGGCGGTGCCGTATTTTTCTTGGGACGTATCAGTATTCGGTTGATTATATGGCGTTGCCGGTTATGGCGTATATCCATTATGTCCCTATAAGCTTCGCTTATCTGTGCAAATTTATGTGCCGCTTCTTTGTCACTGTTCGTATCAGGATGGTATCTCTTGGCTAAGTCACGGTATGCTTTCTTTATATCCGCGTCCGTATCGTTCTTCTTAACACCCAGTATCGTGTAACATTCTCTCTCGTTCATTTCCCTACTCCCTCGTGAACTACCCACCACTTACGCCAAGCGTTAAAGTGGGGGCTTCTTGTCTCAACGACCGTTGCCTACATATACAATGTATAAATAGGTCTTACACAATCTCCGCAAGCGTATAAGTTCGGGACATTCCAATCCCTACTATGATTTATTGCTTGCTGAGATTTATGCCGCTTGATATATTTTGTATCCTTCATTTCGGATGTTTATGGCAGCATTGATATCACGGTCGTTATGTTCTCCACATTGTGGACATTCCCATTTGTGAATTTTCTCATCCTTTAATGCGGGATTTATGTAACCGCATACATGGCATATCTGAGATGACGGAAAACTCTTATCAATTTTGATTAGTTGTTTTCCTCTGTCATTCAGTTTGTACATAAGCATCTGTGTAAAGTCATACCATCCGTTATCAAGTACGGATTTTCTGTAATTACGATATGTACGTTCCTGAAGCATCTCTTTAATCGAAAGGTCTTCAATACATATCAAATCGTACTGATTGGCTATCTCAGTAGACTTCTTATGTAAAAAATCCTTTCTTTGATTGGAAATATGCTTATGTAACTTGGCTACTTTATTTTTTTCTTTCTGATAGTTCTTTGAACCTATAGTTTTGCGGCTCAGTTTCTTTTGCTGTTTTGCCAAACGTTTACTTGAATTTTTGTAATACTTAGGCATATCAGCAAAATTACCATTGCTGTCAGCATAAAGGCATGATGCCTTGAAATCCAAACCTAAAATGTTATCTTCGGATACCTGTACGGGCTGTATATTGTTTTCATACTCAAAAAGCATGGACACATAATACTTACCGTCAGGGTCTTTTGATACTGTAACAGATTTTAATTTATACTCCTCAGGAATGGCTCTATGCTGATTTATTTTCACAAAACCAACCTTTGGAAGTTTAATACAATTATCAACAATACGGATATTATTACCTTGATTGTTTGTTGTATATGAGCATCTGCTTTTCTTCTTAGACTTGAATTTCGGAAATCCGCATTTAGGATTACCAAAGAAATTTCTATATGCTGCTTGTAAATTGAGTTGAGCATTGGCAAGAGCTAAACTATCGACCTCTTTAAGCCATACATAAGTAGACTTATATTGAGTGGGTGTATTGTTCAGCATTTTGCCATGTTCCTTATAGTGCTTAATCTTATCCTCAAGCATCACATTATAGATAAATCTTACGCAGCCGAAGGTTTTGTCAAACAAAATACTTTGTTCTGCGTTTGGATATATTCTAAACTTATATGCCTTGTTTGACATAATTTTACCTCCTTTCGGACAATTCACCCCCCTATAGAGAATGGGGGAATTCTTGCCTAATTTTTGTTAAAAGTGTAAGCCCTGAATATTTTGCCAAATATTGGTTAAATACCCCGTGTCGATCGGGATATGTGCGCCGAACAGGGAATTAAGGCATATGAAGATGAAATACAGTACAAGGCATAAAATAACGCCCTTTATAAGTCCGCATACACCGCCAAGGACAGCGTTTAAGCCCTTGCTCATGGGTATACTGTTTACACCGGTATTGATTATTTTCAGTATCAGACCGCTTATGCACAGCAGTACGGCAAATGCCATCACCGTTGTAAGCATCGTGCATACGTTATATGCTGTCACGTTCAGTGAGTTTGCGAATGTTTGAGTTACGCCCGTCACAAACGGAATATTGGTATATTCTTTGACTATATCCGCGCCTGTGAGTAGGTTATTCGCTATTGTCCCGTCTTGGAACGGAGCTATCAGCCCGGCAAGGTATGTTTCTATGCCAAACCTCTCAAATAGCCATAGCGTTATACCACCCGCCATGCTCCGTGCCAGTACCCAGCTGATAATCATAGCTATCAACCCGCCTATGCTCTTAACACCACCGCGTATATATCCGATACATATGCTTATACCTATTACCGATAAGTAGACCACGTTTATAGACATTGTTAAAACCACCTTTCATATAGAATTTTTTGAATAAAAAAAACGGGCTTCTATGCACTTTACTTGATTTTAGGCATAAAAGTCCGTATTTAATTCTTCATGTACTTTCATTATACCATATTCACTTGCCTCGTCAAGCGATTTTTAGGTATAAATGTTTTTTCGCAAATCATATAAAGAAACTATGAAAACTTTATAATTTGCTTGTATCGTTTGCAAAAAAATCAATTTTAAGGCGAGTTTTAAAACTTTACCCTATTTTTTTGGTTTTTACCCTAATAACTTTTCGTTGTTACCCTAACTATTACCCTAATATGCTGTCTACTCGTGACCGCCACTGTCTACAAAGTCCAGTATTTAAGCCGTTTTGAGAAAATGTGTGAAATTACTCCTTGTCTACTGCTGTCTACTTGTGGCTACTGATGTCTACAAGGTTTTATATGCATATTACTTTTTCTCTCCTATTTTGTCGCAAATATATCACACTTTCTTGAAAAAATAAAGGGTTTTTTTATATTTTTTTCTGTTTTTTGATTATTTCCCGATAATAAGTCCGAGAAACGATGACGCGAACGCACCGCCCACCACCGCGAAAAAGTGCGAATTAAACGCTATACCTTTATTTATAAGCGCCGATATACCCACGAGTACCGCTATATATATAAGACATACGAGCATGACGTGCACAAACGCCTTACCCGCCGCCGCGCGCGATACCGCCACCGCACCCAAAAGCACGCCCACCACCACCGCCGCGTACACGCAGGCGTTTATTACCGATTCGCTTATGCCGGTAAAATACGACAGAAGGGACAGTACGAATATAATAAGCATCGTGACAAGAATTGAGAATATACTTCCCTTTATTACGCCCTTAATATTTACAGCCATAAAAATAACCCCCTTAATATTTTACTATAAATATATTAAGGAGGTCGTTTTTTTATACTAATTTAATTTTTCGCGCTTTCCACCGAACGAACCGCGTCCCTCTCCATTTTTATGACGCTCTTTTCGTCCTGAGTACCGATATTGCCTGTTTCTATCCAAACAAACTCGTCCTTTAGTTTGCTGACTTTACCGCATATACCGCCGATCGTCACGACCTTATCGCCGACCTTCATCGCGTTTATCATCGCTTTCGTTTCCTTTTCGCGCTTTCTCTGCGGTCTTATCATCATAAAATACAGAAGCACAATAACAAGCACGAGAGGCAATATCGTCACTATCGTGCTCATAACCGGATTTGCGGGAGGTGTTTGAGATGCACCCGCCGCCGTACCTGTCGCGGTACCCGCAGCACTCGTCGTTCCTTCGCCTTCCGCGAATACAACCGTTTCTAAAATATTCGTCATAGCTGTTGTTCTCCTTTTAATTATTTATTCTTCATACGTATTATACTATGCTCATCCGATTTTTTCAATACTTTTTTACCAATTTTATGTAAGTTGCTTTATTTTTTCAGTCATTTCAAAGAGCTTTGTACCTTTTGCCACAAGCGTGCCGTGTTCCTTTATGTACGTCATCTGCATCGGATGCGCCGATTGCTTCGCGGAAAACTCAAGCATTATATGAATACATTGTTTGTGACACGGTTTATTTGGGATCGTGAAGCAATACGTACTGTTCAGGCGGTAAAGAGTGGCGCAGACAAGAGATGCGCCCTCAACGCGCACGAGCGCGCCGCACAGATCCGAAAAGTTATCGAAGTAAAATATTGAAGTCTTTTCCGCTTGTTTCGTCGCCACCTTCACTCCCGACGCTGTATAAAACTGCCGTTTTGTAACGCGTTTCGCGGGTGTCGCAAGACGGCTTATCACTATGCTCATACCGTCCCTCGAGGGGGAGGCCTCGACCATCACCTGTCCGTTGTAAGGGTTAAAGCCCGTTTCCTCCCGAATCGTTTCCATTATACGAAACAGGAACGTGTGCAGCTCACGTGAGTCGGGAGTTAGCTGTTCCATATCTATGTCAAGATTTATCAAATCCGCGGTTGTAAGAGTGACCTTTACTTTGTCGCTGTTAAGCCGTTCTATTCTCACAACTGACCACCTACTTTCTGTTTATATAATCTATTATACTATATATTTTTCAATTTGGGAATAGCGTTTTTAATATTTATTTATTAAAATTTTTTCCATGCGGGGTATAATCGAGAAAAATAAGGCAACAATACTAAATACTACAACGAAATATTGGAGGACTTAATATGAGTAAACAAAACCAAAAAGAAGCGAAAAAGCTGCCGGGCTTTTACATAGCACTTTGCTGCTGTGTATTGGTAATCGGTATAGCGGGATATTTCACGGAAAAACAGACCGACGACTCCTCGCCGGCGGTAAGCACGGAAGTTGCCGAAAACGAAACCTCTGATTTACCGGTATTCTCGGACGAGGTGGAAAAGTACTCCGATGCCGTGATCCCTACCCCTCCCCCCGCAATGTCGGCAGAGGAAGAGAGTGAGGCGGTAAGCGAGCCTGTAAACGAGGACGTCCCCGCCTTGGCTCAGGAGGAGCAGGTCGAAGATTACGCCGTGGACAATCCCGACGTTGAAGGAAACGCGGTCACCGTCGCGTCGCAGGAGCCGGTATTCGTAATGCCGGTAAGCGGCGAAATGCTTGAAGCGTTTTCCGAAGCGCTTGTATATAACTCCGCCCTCGAGGACTGGCGCACTCACAACGGCGTGGACATTGCCGCCGAAACGGGCTGCAGCGTGCAGAGCGCGGCTGACGGAGTTGTCGAAAAAATAACCGATACCGCTATGGGTACAAGCGTGCAAATATCCCACGCCGCAGACTTCGTCACAACGTATACGGGACTTGAGAGCGTGGAAAACCTTACCGAAGGCAAGGAAATACACTCCGGTGAGGTCATAGGCACCTTAGGCGAATGTAAAGGTGAAAACGTAACGCAGCCGCACCTTCACTTTGAGATAAGCAAAGGCGGCGAGGCTGTAGATCCCTCAGATTATCTTCCTTATTAACCCCTTAAATATATCCGTTGCGCTTTTGGCGCAAAAAAATAACCGTCCCGAGGGACGGTTATTTTTTTAGAAAAATTTTAGTGCTTAGCCAAAAATTCGTTAATTTCATTAACAAGCTCGTCGGGGTTTATACCGTGTACCGCGCAAGCGTCGGCTATCGACTCCGCCTGTGACGCGGGGCATCCGAGGCAGTGCATACCTATTCCCATGAGTATGGGAGCTATTTCCCTGTTCATCTCCAGAGCCTCGCCTATGAGCGTATCCTTAGTTACCTGCATTTTTCGTTTCCTCCTTTTTCTATATTAAAACATTCCTCAAATTCATCGTTGTCTATGGTTTCCTTTACGATAAGCTTTTCGGCTACCTTT
>CANPXG010000004.1 GCA_947585795.1 uncultured Clostridia bacterium | reverse complement strand
CAAATAAGCTTTAACGTGGTTGATCCCGTGGGACTTGCAAGACTTTCGGAGGACGAGCTCAAAGATGTCGTGAAAATCGTCCCGTTTTCGACCATGCTCGAAGATGATTTAGTCACCGAGGACAGTGACCTTATAAACAAATTCGGTTTGCATGTGTCGTATTACGAGCAGATGTTCGGAGGCGTCGAGATCCTTAGGTGGTACCCGTGCACAGAGAGAAACGTAGAGTACAAAATGGACGTTGACGCGGACCTTATGTCGGTCACGCCGCCGAACGCGGAACTTACCGTTTCCGCCTACGATATTTACAATACGGGAGATATTGAGGACTTATTCAGATATCTCAACGAAAAAGCGTCCGTCGTAACTCTCGAATATGCCGACGGCACCCAATTCCCCGCCGCATTCCAATGGGATAACAAGTCAAGCTCGGTAACGGGCTCATGGGATCCCAAAGGCGGAACCTACAAGGTGGAGCAGCAGTTTAATGACAACATTTCCGTTTCCGTAACGGTGTATGTAACGCCCGTAAATCTTGTTGACTTTGATTTTGACAATGAAAATAAAACGTACTACGTCGGCATGGACGGATTTCCCACCACGTTTGACGACCTGCAGCTTCCCGAAAGCGCACGTCCCGTTCTCGACGCGTACACTCCCAACTGCGGATTGCCCGCAATTAAGATAGACTGGTACAGACTAAAAGACAGCAACTCGGGACTGACGACCTTGCCCGACGACTTTGGAATTGCCGTTCCCAAGACTTACGAGATAGAGGGAATTATAAACAACGTTAACACTTCTCTAAACGATTACCCGTGGCTGACGGTACCCGAACCCACCCCAACGATAATTGCCAACAGATATGTCGTGGAAACCGCCGCCGAGATGCCGAAGGCAATCGAAGCCGAGGCGGTAACGGACGATGAAGGCGTTATGACCGTCACGGTGAAAAATACCGATGGCACATCGATACCCGCAGGCACAACATTCGAAGTAAAAATGCCCGGCGGACAAAAAATCGACGGAGTGGGAACAAGGTACTCCGTATCTGTAAACGAGGACGGTACCGCCACGATAACGTTTGATCCCGATATGGACACTGCCGAAGAGCAGCTGCTTGCGCGGCTTATAAACCTTGGAAACAGGGCGGGCGAGTTCAGCATAGCGTCCAAGGAACCGGACAAAAACCAAAGCGAGTACGTAAACTTCACCTCAAACCCGAGAAATAACTACTACCTGCCGCCGAGCAGTGATAGTAACACATACGAGTTTGACTATTCGCTTGAAACGTCGGCGATGCTCCCGATACAGGCGGGCGCACTGCCCCCGACGACGATAACGCTCATCGACGGTGTTAACGGCATTAAGACGACCTACAGCGGCTACGACGGCAGCGAGGAGGGCATGCTTAAAACCTTCACCGTGGACAAATGGGACACAATCGACGGCGATCCCGCAACAGCGGGCAGCATCGTTGAAATTGAGGGAGTACTTTCCGATACTTCCTATACAAATTACGGTGCGGTGACCAATAAAGACAAACAAATCAAAGTGAAAATAAAGTATCTTGCCGCCGAAAACGCGGGCGAAGATGCTATAGAACATATAGACGACTTTGTGTTTGATCCGAAGGAAGTGGGCTACGACTACGATGAGATCCAAACCCACACCTTCACGATACATAACACGGGCGACACGGATATATACGGTCTGTCGGCGGTAATCGCGCTCAGTACCGTTACTGGCGGCGAAGAATCGAGTGCCGAGGCGTTTCTGCTTAAGAGAGCGCCGATCGGACTTCTCGAAAAAGACGCGCGGACCGAGTTTGACATATCGACAAAATACGGATTGCCCGTCGGCAAATACGTTTCGACCGTGTCGATTTACTCAAATAACAAGCTGCTTGACACCTTCAACATATCCTTCGAGGTTACGGCGGAACCGGTATATAAAATCGTTTTGAAAGCGGAGCCGTCGGATCTTGGCAAAGCCGAAACGGCGACAAAGACGTATACCGCAAAGGCAGGCGAAGAAATCACGATACTCGCGACTCCCAATACGGACTGTGAATTTGTCAATTGGACAACCGAAAACGAGGATGTTGTACTTAAACCCGCCGAAAAAGCCAAACAAACATTTTTCATGCCGGCTCACGACATAGAACTTACGGCAAACTTTAAGGAAACGGTTGTCGCGCGGCTCCGAGCGTCGGAATTATACGTAAAGGACGCGCAGTATGAAAACGTCAGCGATCCGAGCGAGCCGTTTTACGACAGCAAATGGAAACATATTGATTACGACCCGATAACGAATGAATATTACGTTGCGGTACCGAACGACATGGAAAAAGTCAAGCTGTGGTTTAAGCCGAGAGAGGAAATAGACGGAAAAACAACGACGCTTACCCGCGAGCACGGCGCATCTACCGATACGCTCGCCGCCCCCACTAAGGGCGATGACGAGTACTACACATCGGAGGAGATCGAGCTTGACCTAAGCCCCGTGGACAATATAGTAAAACTCACATTTGAATATGAGGATCCGGTCGACGGACCCGGCACGAAAGAATACACGATACATATATTCAGGAAACTGACCGCGGCGGAAATGGTTGAATTTAACTACGGCAACTCGCCCTACGGCTTGATTATGCGGGATGACACCATAATGGCTGAAAATAAAGATACCGTGAAACAGGAATTTACGGACAACGGCTATCAATTCAAGGACACCGTTCCGAAGAACGCGGAAAGCGGAGTCGTGTACACGCCGAAAGCGTGGATAAACGACAATTATGACGAAAACGATGCGGCACTGTTTGTGACCGACTGCTCATCGTTCACGGATCCGGGCTATAAGACGCTGAAAACATCGATCGGCACGGAGGTAAGCGGCAACGTGACGCGAACAGTAAGCGTATATCCGCTGCTTGCGACGGGTGACGACAGAAACGGCACGGTAGAAGATTTTAACAATATTTCCCGCGAGCCGCAGACGATCACCCTGACCGCGTCCGCTTCGGGAGAGATCACGTCGCTCAGCGGCAGACGAATACGTCCCGACACATACATGCTGACGTATACCTTCACCGATTTTGACGGACAACGAATTTCCGTTTCAAAACCGCTCATCATCTTGAGCAAGCTCGGTGATGTGAACATAACGGGCGGTGCGGACACGGCTGACGTTTCGGCGATAACGAACAGATTTACCGACTTGCTCGCCGACGAGGTCAGCGTTTCCGGTTACGCGTCGGGCGGCAGACTGTTCAGGTACCGGATTTGCGACGCGAACAAGGACGGCTTTATAAACGCCGTTGACGCGAACTTTATAAGAGCGAATAAATTAAACCCATTCTATAAGAACTTAATGCAGGGAGGTGTCGGCTGATGAACAAACTGTTAAAGAAAGCAATTTCCGGCGCGGTATCGATTTCAACGGTATTATCGGCGTTGTCGGGAATTGCGCCGGTTTCCGCCGAGGACGGCATATCGCCGCAGGCGGATATTACGCGTCATTTGACGGTTGAATTTCTCGGCTCGGGCACCACTCCGCAAACGACAAGCACACAGCGCGACGCGTACTTTAAAAAGAGCGATGTGGGCACCGACACCGGAAATGAGTTCTGGGTCGGCGTAGCGGTGGACAACGTGAACGATTTGGATTTGTTCACAAAGGGAATATACTCGCTCGAAATTGCGTTTGAGTATGATTCTACCTACGTTGTGCCGTACTATAAATCTGCAAGTCCGAGCACACAAAGCTCCGCCGCAGAATGGCAGGAAGCGCTGGAGTCAGGAAACGACAGCATATGGCCCTCCGCGTATTACGACATTGTATCGGTGCACAACTCGGAGTATGACACCTTTGCCACAGACAGAGAAAACAACACAAAGAACGACAGGCAATCCGAGCCGTGGCGAACCTGCGTTGTGAATGTAACGTCGAAGGAAACGACATTAACCGAAACAAACGCAACATTCCACGGACTTGATACCACGGACAAGCAATACATTCTGAAACTGCCGTTCAGGCTTGTGGACGTACCCGAGGACACGAGCACGGAGGCGTTGAGCCTTGTCCGCGCGCCGGAAACGTTTAACATAGGCTCCGGTACGGATGGCACTGACCCGTACGCGTCATGGCAGGCAACCGTGAAGGACACTTCCGACCAAACGAACCTGAAAAATTTGTTCACCTTTGACCGTGACATATCGCTGTTCGGTATCGGCGGAGCAATTACGGATATAATTCCGTTCACAACACCTAAGCCTGATGCGGATCCTCCTGAAACGACCGTTACGACGTATACGCTGTATCAAAGCAATGAATTAACGGATGGCGGATTTGTGTCCGACCATGAGGAATACTACGTTTCCGTTCCGAACGAGGTAGACGAGCTTAAGCTGGGATTTAAAGCGTCCTCCGCGCCGACGGTAACTGCCAACAGTTCAAACGTTACGGTCAGCGAGAGCGATGAAGATGGCTTTGACTACGAAACGGACGCGTTCGCGCTAAACGAATTGGATAAGGAGCAAAACGGCGGCTTTAGCAACACCGTCACCGTCACCGACGGCACCACCACCTACACCATCTACATCCGCCGCCTGCTTAAGCCAAAGATTGAACTGAATTACGGTAACTCTCCCGTCGGTATGATTATGAACGACGACGAAACTTATCCGACGGACGAGTTAAAGCAAGCCGCAGTAGATGACTTTAAATCAACACATAAATTCAGCGGAGTTACCAAAGACTTAACGTATTATACGGACGCATGGACAAGCTACATAGGAACAGGCGCGGACGGTACAGATTATAACGGCGACGAAGATCCCTATGCAATGTTCGTATTCCAAAGAGAAAGCTTTAAGGACGTAGGCTTTATTGCATATGATTCTACAGGGGAGGAGGTACAAGATACTGATGTGTCTATCAGCTTAACCATGAAGTCTTACAAAGGCGGTTATGTAACGTATGACGACACAACAGATAGAGTAGAGGATATTTCTGAAAATGCTACGGGAAATAATCATATATTTACTAACTTCTTAACAGATGATATACGTCCCGATATATACGATATAATATATGAATTTACAGATCCTATTACTGATAGTTCTATTCAACAAACCCGCAAGGTTATTGCAATTTCAAAACGTGGTGATGTTAGAATAGACAGTAATGGAGTTTTAAATAATGGCGATGCTTCAGACATTATCGTAAATGTTGTAAACTTTCAAAAGCCTACTGCAAATTCTCTGTATAAATTCAGGATAGCCGATACACGAATGGATATCAATAAAGTAATTAACAATGGTGATGCTACTGATATTACAGTAAATGTCACCAAAGGATTGCCACAATTTTATAATCCATTACCTAAATAATCAAAATAAAGGAGGAACAAAAAAATGAAAACAATGAAGAAACTATTATCATCATTTTTAGCAATAGCGATGATAATGTCCATCATTCCAACAAGTATTTTTGCAACCGATACGTCCGAAGGAACTTCAGACAATAGGGCAAAACTACGTATGGTTTATATGGGTACAAGTGATCCAAACACATTTAATCCAACTCAGGGTAGTGCATATACTCCGGCAATTACAGATTTGCCTGACCAAGACACTATAAATACTTGGACAGCAGATCCTGCGGGTACAACGTCTACACTTATTTGGATTGGACTGGTTTTATCAAATGTTAAAACGATGGATGATGCGACAAAAGGTAGTCATCCTGTAGATAAACCTAATAACGCACCTGCGCAGGGCAAGTCCCATTTTACAGAATATGCTGATGCCAGTGAGTATGATTGGACAAATGGTGGCGGTATTTATAATATAGCGGTTGGTCTTGAATATGCAAGTAAATATCTCAAACCTGCCTACGTTTCCAATGGTCAAATGCAATCATTTCTTCCCAATACAATGACCAAATATGATGGCAGATATACCGGATATAAAGTGGAAACTGCCGATCAGACCGCAGACATTTTCAGCTCAAGCGATCAAAACGATAAAGGAGGATCATATACATCTAAACGTGAAGATAGTATACTTTCACCAGAAGATAGTCCAAAACTGGTATATGCCAGTATAAAAACAGACAGTTTAGAGCCTGCTAACAAAATTTTTGGTGATCAACAAAAACTAAACGATGATGATTTACTTGTTTTCGTTGTGCCGTTTCAATTGTTAGAAAAACCAACAGGGGGAACAAAGGTTATACAGGCAGCACTGAATCCGTCTAACTTTATGATTCAAACCGGTGATACATCTAACGGTGATACTTCGGTGATATGGTCAGCTCAATGGAATGCAGACAGAGAAGCTACACCTGAAGCAAACCTCAAAAACCATATTGACTACACCGGCGACCTCAATCTTTTCCCGGCGAAGGTTGATGTAACATACGATGCGGGAGATGGTTCATTCAAATCGGAGCTCGCAGAAGAAAATCGCAAGGAATCGGTAATAGAAGGCGGAAATCCGACATTAAAGTATGATGGAAAAGACATTTCTGACTACCTTGATCCTCCTGTTGGCAAGGTATTTACCGGTTGGTATGAGGATCAAGATAATGACACCAATGACAAACCATTTACCACAGACTCAACGGTTGATGAAGCAAAAACCGTTTATGCCCACTACACCGACGGTTATAAAGTCACCTTCAACCTGAACGGCGAGAATGCGCAGTTTACTGATGGAACCAGCGATGCAAAATCGTTTACGGCTAAAATGGGCGAATCAGTAATTAAAACTTCACTCCGAGACCTCATTGGTGAGAATCCGACGAGAGCAGATTATACATTCGCCGGCTGGTACACAAAGACGGAAGGTACATTTATTGAACAATATGACGAGAATGCAATAAAAGGAAATACCAACAATTCGCTCGACCTCTATGCAAAGTGGGAACCGACAAATACCGAAAGCAAGCAGTACACATTACACTTTGACGCGAACTTGCCCGAAGGCGGCGTTGCATCCCAAGCCGATCCGCAATCGGTAAAATATGATACAGGCGAAAAGCTTCAAGACTTGATCGGCGGACTGCCGGTACCCCCGAAACCGCAGGGTACCTACGAAGGCTATGACTTTTTGGGCTGGTACAAGAACAAGAGTGGCGACGGCGATATGTTAACGGAAGACCAAATTCTCAGCGATTATATAGATACAGGCGAATCAAATGAAGCGACCGTATACGCAAGCTGGGGCTACGTTTTAGGTCCCTATGGCGAGGATCCTAAAGGAAATGCCATTACCGTTAAATTTGATAAAACAAACAATAAATACAGCGGCGACAACGGCGGTACATATAAATACGATACAATAAAAGATAAATATGTAAATTACGGAGATAAAATACCGAATATGCCGGATCCGGCTGACATGACGCTTGAAGGTAAGGGTTTTGACGGTTGGTACACCAAACAGAACGGAGCCGGTACAAAGGTAACGGCGGACACGCTTATTAACGGTGACCTTGATGTTGAGCCCAAACTGACCGAAACAACCGGACAGACACTCAACCTTTATGCGAACTGGTCGGATCAGATAACCATTTCGTTTGACAATAACAACGGCGTTGAAAGCGATGAACCCGATTCCATCCAAATCTATTCGGGACAATCGCTGCAAGACGCGGGAAAAACACTTCCGGATAATCCGACCCGCGAGAATTACGAATTCTTGGGCTGGTTCTATGAACAAGGCGACAACATAGTACAAGCGGAAGATACTACGAAATTTACCACAGATACAAAACTGCACGCTAAATGGCGAGGTAAAATAAACGTATCGTTTAAAAACAAGTCATTTGTATATAACGACACGGAACAAACTCCGCTGACAGACGGCAATCTGGAAATTTCTTTGCTTGACGAAGGTAATCAAAAAGTTGAACCGCCTGTAACCATATCCGATCTCACGGCGGATAGCTTTACGGCTCAGTACAAAAAGAACGGAGAAGCAGCATATAACAGCGATGTTCCGAAAGATGCCAATAAGTATGATATTAAGCTGACGATCAAGGAAGAAACGATACAGTCGTTAAACAAAAATAAGTATATGGCGTATACTCCTGTTACTTTTGACAACGAATATGACATAACGGCAAAGCCGATCACGCTTAAGGTATCGAAAAACTATCAGTATCTTAACGACACGTCCGGCATTACGTCTATCGTACTTGACTTTAACGACGGAACGGTGGATCCGAAACCCAACATAACCGATATATTCACGAGTGATGACATTAAGGTTACGTTTACGGGCGACAAGAGTGCGGACACCGAAGACGCCATGCCGAATGCGTTTGGCAAATATGACATCAAGGTAGAATCAACAAACACAAACTATGAAATAGAAGACTTAGTCGACAGTCAACCAGGCGGAGATGCTGATTTGCACCTTGTCCCGTTAATGAGAACGGTTACGTTTAATTTCGGTGACGGTAAAGCCGCAATGGCCGGTGTGCCGCAGTCATACAACACAACGAGTTATACCGTTACGTTTGACGATCCGACGGGAACAAACCCGACAGCCGGTGAAAGTATAAAGGCTACGATAAAGGATAACGGCGACAATACGGCTCTGCCTGCTTCCGGTACGGACTTTATACCGCCCGAAAGCTACAAATTCGTCAAATTCGTAACGCTCGGCGAGGATGAAGGATCGCCTACGGATGATTCGCCTGTGTTTACGGATGAAACGGATATTTCACCGAGCGCGGAAGAATTGGTAGTATACGCGGTATACGAGCTTGATGAAGTTGATGTAAAGTTCAACGATACAAAAACGACCGACAAGGAAGACACTGTTACATATACTGTACAGGCGGGACAAGCCATTCAGGATGCCGATGCGGTTAAGAAGGTTGACGGCACAGTACAGACCGCAACCGATGTTCCCACGCCGGAGAAGGCTCCCAAGAACAAGAAGTTCGCGGGTTGGTCGACCGATAAATCCTTTGCTGATGGTTCGATTTCCGGTGATTATCATGAATCAGATTGGACGAATCACGGAAATAAGTTTGATAAGGCCACAACAATAACCGGAGCCACAGACGTATACGCCGTATATATCTTAAGCGACGATGCGTCACTTAAAAAGCCCGGCGACGATGGCACCGGCAGCGGCGCGGTATTTAAGAAGGACAGCTCAAGCGGCGACGATCTTCCGTTCGCGAATGAGCAGTGGGAAAAACAGCCGGATCAGAAGTTTGATCCTGACACAGACAAACACTATCTGATTGTTGATGATGACGAAACAGAAACCGTGTATGGCGAGATTACTCCCTCGCAGCCCGGCTCAACGGTTACGGTCGAAGTAAACGGTCAGCCTGCCGAGAGTGTTACAGGTCCCGATGAAAACGGCAAATATACGTTTACATTCAAGCCCGAGCAGACAACGTATGACGACGAAAGTGACACAAACTCGTCAACCAAGGTTGAAGTCACCGTTACTGCTCCCGACGGCACTACAACGGAAACTTATGAGTTCGATATATTGCAGTATGCAACGGCAAGGGTTGAACTGAATTACGGTAACTCGCCTGTCGGTATGATTATGAGTGACGACGTGACCTATAACGGCGAACAGGCAAAACAGGCTGCAGTAACGGCATTTAAGTCAACACATCAATTTAGCGGAGTTACAAAAGACTTGATGTATTATACAGACGCATGGACAAGCTACAAAGGTAAAGGCGCAGATGGCACAGATTATAACGGCGACGAAGATCCATATGCAATGTTCGTATTCCAAAGAGAAAGCTTTAAGGATGTTGGATTTACAGCTTACGATTCTATGGATAAGCCGGTAGATGACAATTCCGTTTCATTAAGCTTGACCATGAAAGCCTATAAAGGAGGATATGTTACATACAATGATACAACTGATGCAATATCAGATGTATCTGCCTCCGCAAGTGCCAAGGGTAACAACTATGTATTTACTGAATTTACGGAGAAAGATATAAGACCGGATGTGTATGATTTAACTTATACCTTTACAGATCCAATATTGAGTGAAACTGTTACACAAGTAAGAAAGATTGTTGCTATCTCCAAACATGGTGACGTCAGAATAGATAGTAATGGAGTTTTAAATAATGGTGATGCAACGGATATTATAGTTAATGTTGTAAACTTCCAGAATCCGAATGCAAATTCCTTATATAAATTCAGAATAGCAGATACAAGACTTGATGTTAACAGAGTAATTAATAATGGTGACGCAACAGACATTATAGTAAATGTTACTACAGGGCTACCGCAATTCTATGAAGCACTATCAAAATAATCACTGTTTACAGGGAGGAAACAAAAAATGAAAAGTTTAAAAAAGATATTGTCATCATTTTTAGCTATAGCGCTAATGATAACAATGATTCAACCGGGGATTCTTGCCACTGATACGACAGATGGCACCTCAGAAAACAGAGCAACATTGAAGATGGTCTATTTGGGGCTTTCATCAGGAACCATTACTACGGATACACCCTCTATTCAAGCTGTACCCGATACAAGTTCATGGACTGCTGATGCAGCTTCTGGCACTGTTTTTTGGTTAGGTTTAGCAATATCAGGAGTCAAATCAATGGATGAAGCAACAAAAGGTAGTCATCCTGTAGACAAACCCAGCAATGCGCCTGCACAGGGAAAATCCCATTTTACAGAGTACGCGAATGATGACGACTATGATTGGATCAATGGAGCCGGAATTTACAATATTGCTGCAGGTATTGAATATGCAAGTGAATACATAAAACC
The DNA here is from genome assembly GCA_947585795.1 of uncultured Clostridia bacterium. Classification (GTDB taxonomy): domain Bacteria; phylum Bacillota; class Clostridia; order UBA1381; family UBA1381; genus Hominilimicola. Next base: position 65,689 of record CANPXG010000004.1, on the reverse strand, counting down.
AGTGTATGTATCTCAAGCCCAATTGCAAAGTATTATGCTTAGGAGAATAGGTGATGCCAGATACAATCAATATAGTATAGAAACCAGCACCATTGACGGAACGATATTTAGCGAAGCAGATAAGCGTGAACCAAGTACAATTTCAAGTGTGGACGAACCGAAATTGATTTATGCAAGTATAACAACAACACAAGTAGAGCCTCAATACAAAATTTTCGGTAGTCAAGCGACTCTAAATGATGATGACTTGATAGTATTTGCTGCACCTTTTAGACTTGTCAAGAAACCTGCTGCCGGAACAAAAATTATCCAAGCGGCATTAAATCCGGCCAACTTTATGATTCAAACAGGTGATACTTCTTCACAGGTAATATGGTCAGCTCAATGGAATGCAAATAGGGACGCCACACCTGAAGCCAACCTCAAAAACCACTTCGACTACACCGGCGACTTAGACCTCTTCCCTGCATCGGCATCGCGCAGGGCGACGACGTTGACATCCACGCATAGCTCCTACACATTACCGGCGCAGCTGGAAGGCACAGCGCTTGATGTAAACAAGGACATCAGTGTGGATGATAACAAATTAGAATTAACGGCGGCATTTACTGAAGCTCCTAACTCAGTGGTTTTGACAGCGGCCGGAAATGAAGCTGAGATGAGCAAGGTTTCGTACTACTACGGCGACACAGGCATAACCGATCCGAGCAACGCAGGTCTGACACCGGTTCCCGACAAACTGACAACCGATATGACAGGCAAGACGCTGTATGCGGTATATGCATTTAGTGCAAGTAATAAGGTAATGTGCTCAATTGGTACATTAACGGTGTCTGCCAGGCAACTCACCACAATCACCCTCGACACAGAAACCGTCATCGACACTGACGAAACAACCTTCGGCAAAACCGGAACCTACTATGCCGGCAAAGAAGTTATTAACTTACTTGAGGATTCTACTGATCAAGACATTGTAGTAGACCTTGAATATAACAACGGCGATAAAGTTGACAATGTTCACTATAATGATTTTACAACCAACGGCCTTGCGCTTTACTACGTTGACGCAGCCGGCAAGCTTCAAGTGGTTGACGCTACCCTAACCCTTAAAGAGGACACAAACACCTTCTACGTAGCTGCAACAGGCAACGCAGACAAAGAACCTACCGCCGTTACCGTAAAAGCGACATTAACCGTAACGGGTACGAAGGATAAGACTAATATAACAAGTGTAACCGACTCTACACCCACAAGCCTGAGCTATAAGTCAACGGAAACAGTGGGAGAACAGCCCACCCTTGATTTTGATGATATTGAAATCGCAACAGCAACCGACAGCGGTACAACACAAAGCAAAAAGGTAAGCGACTATCCCGACGACACATTCATATTCTTCTATGTTGACGACAATACGACACCGCCGACAAAGTACGACGACGGTGACAGAAATCAGCACAAGGTTGAGGCAGATACCAAATACACGCCCCAAATGAACGGCAAGACATTGTATGTTGTTCCCGCGGACGATCCTACCGCAAGACCGACGGAAGTAGGCAAGCTTGCCGACAGAAAACTTACATCCGCATCCTCACCGCAAGGCGATTTCACTCCCGATGGCACCGTATACGGTGACACTTTGGGCAGCAAGTCTACGGGGGTTAAATTCCAAGCTGTATACGACAATGGTGACACAGAAGAGTACGATGGCTTTGACAACTTCCCGTCAGATGTAAAGATGCGCGTCGTTGAACCCGATACGCACGATGTTGTCGTAGGCTATGAAGACATTGACGAAACTACAGTACTTAAGCCCGACATGGACGGCAAACACCTTCAATTCTACATGGAAGGCGATCCCGATGATGTAGTTTTCAATGGCACAAGCGGTACCACATCAGGACACATCACTCTCCATGTTGACAAGAAGCCGGTACACGTTACATTGACGGCGGCTGCGGAACCGACAAGTCCGACAAAGACATATGACGGTAATGCAAACTTTACTTCGGAAACAACCGGCATACCGACAATCGGTATAACAACAACCGACCTTATTGCTGCGGATCAGACAACCGTGACAGGCGGCGCGACAATTACCGGTGTAACGCTTGCGTACTCCGACAAGAACGCCGGAAATAACAAGAACATTGTTATAACAATTGCCGATGATGCGGCTGTGGCGGGCATTGCTGACTTTACCAAGAATTATACTCTTGTTCCGGACGGCACTACAATGACAACGACAGGCAGCACGACCGTTCATAATACGATCAAGGGTACAATTAATAAGAAGTCTATCACAGCACATCCTCACATCACGGGCGCTCCCGCGGCTGTGCTCGGCAAGGACGACACTCTGACCGGCGAAGGAAGCTATCCGATGAAGGCTGCCGACGGTATCGTGGACGGCGACGTAGTATGGTTTGACTATACGTATAAGTATAACCCGTCTGACGTAACGAGCGAAAAAGTCGGTCAAAATGTAGACATACAGGTTACACCGAAATCTCCCAATCCGCTTTCAAACGGCGCGGGTACCGCCGGTGACGCGGCTAACTATGACTATACCGGCGCTACGACCGAGTATACGGCAACGGGCGGCGGTAGCGTAACAAACAGAACGCTCAATACCATTTCGGTAACGCCGACAACGCAGACATACACATATCCGGATCTTACGCTTAACGTAGCGGACGTGCAGATTTCGTATAACTATGACGGCGGCACATCCGAAAGTAAAACAGTGGCAGACTTCCTTGCGGATAACGGTGCGATAACGATGGCTGCTCCTTCGACGGGCGGCACAGGCGCCGCAATCACCGCAGCTAACGTAAGCACGTTTAAGTTTGACGCTTACGGCGAATGGAAGCTGACCTTCTCAAAGGACGGCAAGACTGCCGAGCTTACGATAACGGTCAAGAAAAAGCCGATCAAGCTTTCTGACTTTACCCTTACGGCGGAGCAGAAGTATAATGACGCAAACAGTCAAACGACCGAGGCTGAATTTACCGGCACGGGCAGCAGTCCGATTATAGACAGCGACGGCGACGGCACTCCCGACGATGTTCAAATTACATTTGATGTGGAGTTTACCGATCCCAACGCCGGTGAGAATAAGGACTTCACCGCGAAGAACCTTGAATTAACGGGCGACGATGCGGATAACTATGAAATAGTTGACGATACCGGCGCGCCGATCACATCGAGCACGACCGCAACCGGTAAAGGTACGATTACTCAGGGTACTCAGACTGCTCCCGGTGCTGTAACGCTGACGAAGGATAATACCGACAACAGCGTTGACATAACCGGTCCCGTAACGGAGGACGGCACGATTGAGTACAGATACTCGACCGACGGCGGAAGCACATGGTCAGACTGGTCAACCGACACAACGATTGAGAACCTGCCCACGAACAAGAACGTAACCGTTCAGGCAAGAGTTAAGGAAACCGATGACGGAAACTACGCTCCTTCGGAAGCTGTTGAGGGAACGATAACGACGTTCAAGAACCACGTTACTGTTTACAAGGTAAACTCGACAACAGTACTCGCCGAAGCATACACGGATGAAACGACCGTTACGAGCGACAGCGGATTTAATAGCTCAGACGGTATCTTAGGCTCTAAGCCGTCGAGATTTAAGGCATATTACACCGATAAGGAAGGTAAGACGAAGATAGAATATCCGTTCACGCTTAAAGCTGAAACAACGCTCTACATGACGCAGACGTCCGGCGGTGGCGGCGGCGGTGGAGGCGGCGGCGGAAGCAGTGTGACTGTAACGTTCCCCGAGTCGAAGCTTGAAGGATACGTTAACGATACGCTGACTCTCACACCGACCATTACCGGCACGACGAACAAGCCGACCTGGAAGTCAAACAACGAAAATATCGCGACTGTAGACGAGAACGGTAACGTTAAGCTTCTTAAGGAAGGCGAAGTAAGAATTACAGCGAGCGTAGGCGGAGTACAGAAGTCCGTAACGATTACAGTAAAGCCTGAGAAGCAGGGTGACGCTGTGACTCCGACTCCCACGCCGAAGCCCGACGAGCCTCTGATCAACACCGAGTACACGAAGCCTTACGCTTCCGGTTATGACGACGGCACATTCCTGCCCGACAACAACATAACGAGAGCAGAGCTTGCGTCGATGATAGCAAGACTTATAAACGGCGACGACATTCCGGACGGTGCGTATGACTCGTCATTCCCCGACGTTCCGGACAACGCGTGGTATAACAAGTATGTGGGCTACCTCGAAGCGTATGACGTAATAAGCGGTTACGAGGACAACACGTACAGACCTGAAAATCAGGTAACGAGAGGCGAGCTTGCGGCAGTTATCACAAGAGCGCAGAAGTACGACATTATTTCTGCAGACGGCATGTTTACGGACGTTACCGATGCGGATTGGGCGAAGGATTATATAACGACGCTTGCGACACTGGGTATCGTTTCGGGTTACACGAACGGAACATTTGCTCCGTACTCACCCTTGACGAGAGCCGAGGCAGTAACGATGATAAACAACGTTCTTGCTCCGTCGACGGCGATCATGACATTCATGCCGAGCGACATTTCAGGTCACTGGGCTGAGGGTAATATTATCCTCGCGGTAAATGAGAGAGAGGTAAACGGCGCTTTGGAAACGCTTGTTCCCGAGGTAGACGAGGCAGTTCCCGAGGAAACTCCCGCACCCGAGGTTGACGAAACAGCCACCGAGGCGGAAGAAACTGCACCCGAAGATAGCGAAACAGCAAATGAGGCTGACGAACCGGCTCCCGAGGACGGAACGACAGCGGATCCCGGTTCCGTGACCGATCCGACCGAATAATAATTCTGCCCCTACGTGGGCAAACCAAAAAAATTAATGTAATAATGCGGGGCATTCCCGCCCCGCGTTGTTACATTTCCAAAGCCTCTGTCACATTTGGACATTACCTTCGGAAATGTAACAACTCTCCCGTGTGGAACCCCCTCTGTAGGGGCGGACAATGTCCGCCCCTTGGGCTCCCCCCAATAGCAACGTCTTTGTCATTTTCGAATTTCCCTTCGGAAATGTAACAAAACCCACCACACATTTCCCTTCGTGTGGCGCGCCTGCACGCGGCGGCATTTCCGCCGTCCGTGCGGGTAGTGGTATATATCGAGCGCGGCTCACACCGCCGCTAAACTTAAATTATAAAAAGGGGTGTTTTCTGTATGAAAAAACTATCCGCTATGAATAAATTACCCGCCCTTTTCGCGGCATTTGTAATAGTGTTCACTGTAGGATTGTGCGCCCATGCGGCGGACGACTTGGCGTTTGTCACACCTTCCGAGCTGCCTACCGCCACCGCGAACGCGGCATATTCACAGAAAATAGAAGCTACGGGCGGCACAGCTCCGTACATCTTTGAATTGGTTAACAGCGTATATTGTCCTCCGGGGCTCACTCTTACAAAAGAAGGTTTGTACTCGGGCACCCCGACGTCCGGCGGCGTGACATATTCATTTATAGAGATACGCGTTACCGACTCGGCAGGCGCGTCCGTTACGCAGGTATTCAGTCTGCCTATCCACGCACAGCTTGTGCGTTTTGAATTGGGTGAAAACACATTTACGTATGATAAAAATCCGCATACCGTCACCGCCGTACCTTATGTGGACGGTACACGCAGGGACGATATTAATTACACCATTACATACGGCGGCGCCGCGTCACAGACCGACGCGGGTAATTATCTGATTAAAATACAGGTTACCTCACCGGGATACGTGTACGGTTCAAAGGATAAAACTCATATGTACATAAACAAAAAAGACGATTTAACCGTTTCATTTGACTATTTGCTTCAGTATTACGACGGCAGTCCCAAGCAGCCGACCGTAACGGTCAATTCGGATCCTATGCCCAAATACACAGTAGAGTATGAGGGAAAGGACGTTGAATATCCGACAAACACCGATCCTCCGACCGAGCCGGGAAAATATCATGTTGTGTGCACAATTAACGATGATAATTTTGTCACCCCGACGTCGAATACCGCGCTGTTTGAAATAGCCCGTAACCGCGTAAATTTCACGCTTGATGATATGAGCAATTTCTATGTCGGTGAAACGTGGAACAGAACATACAAGCCCTCTATTGATGGCGTAACGAATTATACCGTTCAGTATGAAAAAGACGGACAAATGCACGCTAAACCCGAGGGTGTCGGTACATACACCGTGCATATCACGCTGCAGGAACCGGACTCGGAAATGTACGACGTGGGAACGATCACTCCCTCGACCGTGACCGTGCGCGAACGTACAGTCAACTTTACGGTAAGCGACGCAGTGAAGCAGTACAGCGGCGGGGCGCAGTATCCGACAATCACCAATGATTGCGAGCTTACTTCCGATAAGTACACGGTTAAGTATTATAAGAGCGATGACGCAGAGCATTTAACTCCCGTAGAACCTACCGACGTGGGAACGTACACCGTTATTATTACGCTTAATGACGGCATAGGCTATACAATGGGTACGGTTTCGGGCAACACATTTGAAATCACGAAAAAACAGGTAACGTTTACCGTAAGCGATAACAGTACAACATATGACGGTTCGACTCACAAGGCAACTGTGGCAAACGACAGCGGTCTTACCGATGACGATTACACTGTTACATACCGGGATAAGGACGAACATACGTCAAGTGACGTAACGAATGCCGGCACGTATGATATTGTAATCGAGGTTACAAACGATAACTATACGTTGTCCTCGTCGCAGCCGTCATATACATATACGGTAAACCCGAAACAGGTAACATTTACCGTAAGCGATAACAGTACAATATATGACGGTTCACAACATACGGCAGCTGTGGATAATGACAGCGACCTTAGATCGCCCGATGATTATAATGTACAGTATAAGAGCGCGTCGGAAGCCATGTCTGACAGCGTAACGAACGCCGGCACGTATGATATTGTAATTGAAGTTACAAATGATAACTATGAGTTGTCCTCGGAGCAGCAGTCATATCAGTACACGGTAGACCCAAAAGAAGTCACCTTCACCATAACCAACAACACCGCCCCCTACGACGGTGGCGCGCACAAGGCGACGGTGACGAGTAACGACGGACTTTCGGACAGCGACTATACCGTACAGTACAGAAGCTCATCGGGAACTTTGTCTGACAGCGTAAAGGACGCGGGTACATACGATATTGTAATCACTTTCCCAAGCGGAAATTACACGCTTGCGGAAGGCATTAGCGCAAAAATGACGATAACATCCGTGGCGTCGCTTAATATGGGCAACTCGCCCGCCGCTATGATTTATAATGAGGCTGCTGCCGACAAAGACGACGCAGTGAATACCTTCAAGACGAGCCGCATATACAATGATACGCATTACCCGAAATTCATTGTACCGAATACGGATGAATCGGATTTTGACGCAGACGTAAACACGGTCATAGTAAATGATATAAAGAATTTTGACGACCCGGGCATGGTCGTAAACGGCGCCGCGGCGGTCAAGGGAACGCTTGAAGCTGTAGACGGCGCGAAAGACCTTTACAAGGTGACGTATAATTACGACGGCGGCACACTGACGCGTTACGTCATGGTTGTGGGCGGTAAAATAGGCGACGCGAACGGCGACGGTATATTAAACGCGATCGACGGAAATTACATAACAGCCAAAGCGTCCGGCGTGCCGACCACGGTAACACAGGCGAGAATATGGGACGTAAACAAAGACGGCACTCTTAACAGAAGCGACGCGGACGCTATATATAACCGTTTCTCCGAACCGCTTAAGCCGTATTACCCGTGGGTAAAATAAGTTTTAGATAAATTAAAGGAGTGTGAATGCTATGAAAGGAAAATCTATTTCGCTTTTTTTGGCGCTTATAATGATTTTTACAAGCGTTAACATTCCTGTGCTTGCGGATGGTATAACAGCCGAAACGGAAACTCCTTCGGTGACGGAGGTCACGGAAACCACGCCCGAGCCGTCGGCGTCACCGACTGCACTTGAGCATCCAATGCTGAAAGCTCCCGTAAAGCTGCCGGTTACGATACCATCACCGACGGCGGAAAAAGATAATATTAAAACGACTGCCTCACCGCAGCCGACCTACAAGGCTCCGACCGTAACGGCAGAGCCTTCTTTGGATTTAAAAACAATTCCCTTACGCGCAAACACCTTTAAGCCTATGGCGCTGACAGTGGGCGGCGACATAACAGCCGACCTCCAATCGGGCACTGTGGAAATCTCGGAAGAGGGAGAGTACACCGTTACGAACGCGGGCGGCGACATAACGAATAACATTGTGGTAAAAACGGGCGTTAAAGCTACGCTTACCCTTACTGACGTTACCATTACCACAAGCACGACCGCGCCGATAAAGGTGGAGGAAGGCGCGGAGCTTACGCTTGTTTTGGAGGGCAACAACAGCATTACCGCGTCCACTTTAGGATACGCCGGTATCGCGGTTTATTCCTCTGCGGACAGATCAAGCTACGGCACACTTATAATTGAAGGAAACGGCTCGCTTGAGGTGGGCAGTAAAAGCAACGCTCCTGCAATAGGCACAAACAGAAACGGTACCGATGCTTCCTCAGGCGCTCACGGTCAGATAACGATCAAAAGCGGAAACATAACTGCAAAAAGCGGTGCGGGAGGAGCAGGCATCGGCGCGCCGAATAGCACGTCACCGATATATAGAGATTACTATGGTGTTGGGATATTAATAGAAGGCGGAAATATAACGGCAACCGGAGGCAATTACGGAGCCGGTATAGGCGGTTGTCATTATACTCCAAACGCGCCGATAATGATTACCGGCGGAAACATAACCGCGACCGGCGGAAATAAATGCGCCGGAATAGGACGGGGTTCCGTTGCGCCTCTTGAGTACAATGATGTTGTTGTAAAAGGCGGAAGCATTAAAAACACTACCTTTGACGACGGCTACCCGGTCAACGAATTCGGCGAACCGCTTCATTGCGCGGTCATGCAAATGCCGTCGGACGCTGATTACGCGAATAAAGAAGTAACCGTTGACTCCTGGAAAGCATATACGGACGCGGACGGAAAACTATACCCGTATATATCCGATGATACAGACAGCTTCGCTCTAAATTACGGCGAAGACATATATTCGGTATCGGGAATTACACCCGAGGTGACGGAATACACGCTTACGAAATACAGCGCCGAAGAAGAGTGTAAGTGTGACGAAGATAACGCGTCGGTATCGCTCGACGGCATACCGTCCGAAATACAGGTAAATATAATCGACGGCACAGCGCGGCAGAAGGTTGACGCTGTATTCACCCCCGCCACGGAATGTACATATCCCGTACACTCGCTGTCGAAGGAGTATTCGATTACCGTTGACGACGCGGAGGCAAACGCGGACGAGGCAAAAATCGAAGGCGGTTTTCTTGTTGTGTCACTCGCGGCGGCGGGCAAGACGGTCAACCTGACCGCAACCGTTAAGCTGACAAAGTCGGGCGGTACACAATATACATACACGGCAACAAAAGACATCACGATAACAAAGGATTCGACCGCCAGCTTTGACATATCCGACGGCGACATTGACATATCTCCCGACACCTCCGTTACGGACAACATGAAGATCACCGTAGGCACATCGTCGTACAGCATTCCCAAGACCGAAACCATACATTTGATCCAATCGGACAGCGTTACGCGCAGTAAAATAACCGTTACGGGCGTGGATCCGCGCATTGAGCTGGACAACGTGTCCTTGAGCGTATTACAGACCAGCGCATTGAATTTGAGGGACAATGTTGACGTAACGCTGGTACTTAAAGGCAGCAACAAAATCAAATCAGGCGCGACAAGCGCCATAAGCGGAATAACGTCCGCCGCAACGCAGTCCACTATAACGATAGAAGGCGACGGCGACATAGAATTTACCTCGCACGAGGGCGCGGGTATAAGCAAGGTGGGCACTGTCACAATAAACAGCGGCACCGTCACCGCGACCTCCGACAACGGCGCGGGCATCGGAAGCATAAACTCTCTTATCATAAACGGCGGCACTGTCCACGCCACCGGTACAAACGGCGGCAGCGGTATCGGCGGCAGCGCGGCTGAACAGGTTTCGAACATGACCGTCACAATAAACGGCGGTAAGGTTTACGCGACGGGCAGCGGCGCGTCGTCGGGCATCGGTATCAGTTCAAACACGTCCTCAGGCGGCATTAACATCGAAATAAACGGCGGCTTTGTATCGGCTAAGGGCGGCGAAAACGGCGGTGTCGGCATTGACCGAGGCGCCTCCAACAGATCTGCAAAAGTCACAATAAACGGCGGCAGCGTCAAAGCCGACTTTAAAAACTACAACAGCGATCCGCCAATCTCTGCAGCCTCTACAAATCTTCGTCCCGTCACCGTTACCGTTGAAGGCATTACGGGCGCGGAAGACGTTGAATACTCGATAGACGGCGACGAAGAACCTGCAACTAAGATAAAGACAAGCACGGACGAGGAAGGCAAATTATACCTCTACCTTGTACCGGGCATGAGATGGATACGCGTATATAAGGACGGCAACACGTATTACTACTATACAAGGATCCAGGTAAACGCGGACAATACCGCGGAATGTATATTAAATCCCGAAACAAAGCTTACAAGCTTTACCGTTCCCGGTCAGACCAAGGATACAGTAATAAACGAGGCAGATCACACCGTAACGGTTCACGTACCCGAAAACATTAAGCTTGAGCTCATAGAACCGACGAGCGAGTACACCGGCGCGACAGCCACGGAGGGCAGACTGAACTTTTCGGGCGAGGGACACACGGCGGAGTACACCGTAACGGGACACGATAAAAAAGAGGTAAAGTACACGATCACCCTCGTCCTTGACGATATAGGCGATACAAACCCGACAACATACGATATTTCAAAGGGCGACATCGTAATTTCGGACGAGTACGTGCTGTACGGCGGCACGGCGTACAACCCCGATACGGGAGGCTACAAAATCATAGGCTCCACCGATACGCATATACTTTCAACTCAGACGGAGAAGAATGCGGAAGGAACCGTACTTCCCCCGATAACGCTGGACAACGTGACGATCGATACGAACCACAGCGGCGCGTCCGTACAAATAAATTGGGACACGGAATTTACCGTTGTGGGCAAGTGCAGCATAACATCTCAAACCGCGAACGCAATTTCCGTATCGGGCACATACATGACATTTAAAGAGCTTAGCTTTGTCGTGAAAAAAGGCGATGAAAACGCTGTTTTGAACGTGGAAAGCAACGCTTCAAACGCGATAAACATAGCAAACAGGACCTCTATGACCGTCACCGAAATGCCCATACGCATAGTATCTCCCGACGGCACGAACGCGCTTAACGGCGAGGGCAGCTTCATAACCGACGGCATTGACTACGCGCGTATAGACGGCACCTACTCAAGCAGCGGCTCCTCCGTCTGCCCGAAAACCGCTGACGGCACGGCGCTCTACCAGCTTACCGCGCGCATAGATTCCGACAACAAAGACCTGCATGAATGTGTATACAAATCTGACGATGATGCCGAGAGCAAAACGTATTACATATACGACGACGCAACGCTCTACCTGCTCGTTCCCGACGGTCAGTACAACATAAGCGTCACATATGACGACAAGGAGTACAACGGAACGATCAAAATCAACGGCGCGGGCGGCGCGGTAGATTTGCGCGCGCTTTCGGTAGATAATATATTGTATGATAGCCTGACATACAAAGGCGGCGAACTTAAAATCACGGTATTGGGCACGATATTGCCCGACCGCGTGAAGCTTGTACTCGTTCCCGACATGGAAGGGTACGATACGCTGACGGCGGACATTATCGTCGAAGAGGACAACTCGTACAGCGCGACGTTTACCTTCCCCGAAAACAAAAGCTATGACACGCCCATAAACTACAGCGTGTACTATCAAATTCAAGGCAGCGAGAAAGTAGATGTCGGACGTACCGTTTATCTGCCGTATAACAATACGGTGGCTCAGATTACGGCATTTGAAATTCAGGGACAGATACGCAGCGAGATTTACGACCACGAAAACCGCAATTCGACCATATATGTATACATGCCGTGGGATCATGACTATATAACGTGGTACAACGCGGATATAACATATATCGGTTCATCCATAGATCCGTCTGTCGGCATGGCGTCATTCCATGAGTCAAACGGGGTAATGAGAACAAATTACACCGTAAGAGCCAAGGACGAAAGAACAACCACCGTCTACGAGGTATACATCTACAAGGAAGCCGCGCCGACTGTAACGTCGTTTACCTTTACAAATCCGAATACGTCGGAGGGCGGCACGGTGCGCGTCACGATAACAGGCTCCGCGCTTGACCGACTTGACCACGCGGAGCATGCGGAAAATAAAGATATATGGATCTATTCCGAGGACGGCGCGATAGCGCCCGTCAAGGCGGTCTACGACAGTGAAAGCGGCAGATATGTCGCCGACATAGCAGCTCCCGCGAACGATGACGATAACGCTGTGGCGGAATATACGATCAAAGCGAGGATCGGAAACGATTACGTACAGGCGTACACGCAAACGCTCCGCGTTCCGAGAAAACCGAAAAGCGGAACCAAGATACTTTCGTTCACGCTGCCGAATCAGGTGGGCGAGAGCGTGATTACCGACGGAGAAGTACGCATAACGATGCCGTATGACGCGGACTTAAGCGCGCTTGAGCCGCAGATCACAGTGTCCGATAACGCGCGTTACTCACCCTTTGAGGCGCAGGACTTTAACTCCGAGGTAATATACACGGTAACAGCCGAAAACGGCGACACTCACGAGTATTACGTTCATGTCACGAAACAGGCTGCGCCCGTAATTACAAGCTTGGAATTTGACGATCCGCAATACAGCTCCGCGGGACAGGTGGACGTAATAGTCAGAGGTGAAAATCTTGAAAACGCGGCAAATTCGGTAAGGGGATCGTATATGACGGTATCGGCGCTGCTTCTGTCGGGCAGCGCTGTCAATGCGGACGTTTTACCCGCGACGGTGAGAAAGAACGAGGAAACAGGCGACTTTGTCGCGACGCTGACAGTGCCGAGCAACCCGTCCACGGAGGAAAGAGTTTACCTCCTATCCGCCAAAATAGGCAACGAGGAACAATCTCTTGACCGTGAATACAAGCTTACCGTGCCCTCGAGAGAGGACAACGCGGCGTACATGACGGGTATTATAATTTCGCCGGAGCAGGGCGAGCCGCGCATAACGGAAACAGACGGCAAGACCGTGATAGAAGTGGCGGTCCCGTACAACACAGACCTCAGGAACGTAGAGCCGACGGTCTACTATTCAGGTGAAAGCTACACACCGACAGGCGCGCAGAATTTCAATAACGACGTGGAATACACCGTGTACGCGCTTGACGGCACATCAAACACGTATACCGTTCACGTGCGCCGTATCGGCGTGCCGAGAATTGACGTTTTCAGCGCGAAAAAGCCCGAGTATTATTCGGACACGAATATCACCGTCAACATAGAAGGAAGATTTATACCGTCCCTTCTCGGTGACGGAACACCGACGGACACCTTGGAAATCGAGGCTATTCCGCGCGGCGGCAGCGCTGCGGACGCGATAAAGGGCACCGTGGACTACGGCGATAATTACGCCGGTAAAGCGACGGGACATCTTACTCTTCCGATAAACGAAAGCACGGAAACAAATCAGATATACGATTTAAAAATATACCTCAACGGTACGGAGCGTCAAATTGCCGAAACGCTGACCGTCCCGCGCCGCAAAACGCGTAAGATAACGTCATTCGGCGTACCGGGCGCGGCAAACACGCAGATTATCGAGGACGAGGTAAACGGCAACCGCATATTGATTTCGATGCCGTATAACTCCGACCTGACGCATATCTTCCCGTCCGTACAGTATGACGGCGACAGCTATACTCCGACCGACATAGTGGATTTGGACAAAAAAGAGGTTGTGTACACCGTTTCTGCTATGGGTGATACGGACAGAACGTATACGGCGAGCGCCGAGCGCATCGGCACACCGATAATTCATTCGGTGGAGCTTGCCAACACTCCGACAAGCTACAAGGCTTCACAGGTAGACGTTGAGATAGACGGAGTATTCTTCTACAGCGCGAGAGTTGTCGCGGTGCCCGTGGGCGGCGGCGACAGCGTTGAGGCGGATGCCGTTTTGAAAGAGGGCGGGGGAGTGGCAACGCTTAACATCCCCGAAAACGATAGCGACACCGACAAGGAATACGAGATAGAAATTTATCTTGACGGCTTCACGGAGCCGATAGAGTATACCCACAAGGCTGTAATAACCGTACCGCGCCGCAAGACTAAGGCGATAAGCCACTTTATGTTAGATAAAGGACAGGTACAGGCGGCGGAGATCACCGACACGGACATATATATCAAAGTATACTATGACACTGACCTGACGGAAATCACGCCTACCCTTCAATATGACGGCGACCGCTACGAGCCGGAGGGCACGGTTAATTTCAACAATCCCACAAAGTCATTGGTGTATACGATTTACGCCGACAATGACGACGAGGGCAGGGAATACACAGTTCATATCACCCGTGACGGACAACCGCAAATCACGAATATTTCTTACATTTCGCCGACGAATTTCCTCGGCGGAAACGTGCTTATCAAAATAGAAGGCATTTTCTTCGACTCGGCTGTGCTTGAAGTCATATCGGACAGCGGCGAGAGCTTGGCGGTCGAAAGACAGTCCTTCAGCACGGGCAAAGCAGAGTGGAGCGTGCTTGTACCGCATAACGACAGCACAACGGCAGCGCGTTCCTACCGCATGCGCTTCACGCTCGACGGCACGGTCATAGAGGGCTCCGAAATAACCGTACCGCGCCGCACGACGCGCGCGATCACGGAATTCACTTTGCCCGACGTTCAGGAGGGCGAAACGGAGATCAACGGCACGGACATTAACATAACCGTTCCGTATACACAGGACATAACAGCGGTAACGCCTCAAATAACATACGATGCGGACACAATAACCCCGAGCGCCGACGCGCCTCAGGACTTCACGAACCCCGTGACCTACACGCTGTCCTCGTCGGGCGACGAAAGCGTCACATACACCGTTCACGTAACGAAAAAAGGCGAGGATCCGTACATTAAGAGCATGACGGTTGAAAACCGGGACGGCGACACGGTATACGACGGCGACAACATAAGCATCGTTCTTCCGTCAAGCGCGGATTTGAAGGCGGTGGAACCGATACTCGACTACGTAGGCACGGATTATTCGCCCAAGGGCGCGCAGGACTTCACAAATTCCTCGGAAACACCCGTTGTTTACACGGTAGTGAACGAGTACGGCGTGGAACACAAATACTACGTGACTGTCACGCAGAAAAAGAAACGCGGTGGCGGCGGTTCATCGTCAAACTCGTCCGCGTCAACGCCGACACCCGAGCCCACACCGCAAACTACTCCGGAACCGACAACACCGCCCGAGCAGACGATTGAACCGACACCAACACCGGTGCCCGACACAAGCTTTACGCCGATACCCGACAACGGCACGGCGTACATAAGCGGCTACGGCGACAGCGATTTGTCAGAGTTCCGACCGGACAACACCATCACCCGCGCGGAGATCTCAAAAATACTGGCGATGCTCGACAACAGCTTTGACGAAAACACCGTCTACCCGAACGTATTCCCCGACATGAACGCGGACGCATGGTATACGAATTACATCAACTTCGCCGTTTCCAAGGGTTACATTTCCGGCTACGAGGACGGAAGCGTGCGCCCTGAAAACATGATAACGCGCGCCGAATTTGCCGCCATACTGGCACGGTTCGCCGGTATCGACACAGTCGAAACCAACGATGTATTCATCGACACGGCACAGTTTGAGTGGTGCCGCGACGAGATAAACACGCTCGCCCTGATGGGCGTTATAAGCGGCTACGGCGACGGCACGTTCCTTCCCAAAAACCGCGTAACGCGCGCCGAAACGGTATCTATGATAAACCGTATTCTCGGCAGAAAAATGACCGACCAAACGGCGGCACTCACCTGCCCGTTCAGCGACGTGGACGCGTCGCACTGGGCGTACAATGACATATTGATAGCTTCATGTGAATATTAACCATAAAAAAACTACCGTAAAGCATAGCTTTACGGTAGTTTTCTATTTATTTTTAATACACGTCAAACACGCTGCGCGGTTTGTTATGGTACGACACGCTCAGCACAAGCCCTATCGCGACCATATTCACCACAAGCGACGTACCGCCGTAGCTCAAAAACGGCAGCGGAATACCGGTAACCGGCATAAGACCGACACACATTCCGACGTTCTCAAAAACGTGGAACAGCATCATCGCGCCCACGCCCGTGCAGATATACCTGCCGAACGCGTTGTCCGCCTTTTGCGCCGTTTTAAAGCATTTGTATATCACGAAGAACAACGCGCCCACCACGAGCAGTGCGCCGATAAACCCAAGCTCCTCACAAATCACGCTGAAAATAAAATCGGTATGCTTTTCGGGCAGGTATCCCATCTGATTTTGTATGCCCTGCATATACCCCTTACCCCAAAGCTGTCCCGAACCGACGGCTATCTTCGACTGAATGACGTGGAACCCGCTTCCACTCGCGTCCCGTTCGGGATTAAAGAACGCGAGGATACGCTCCTGCTGATAATCCTTCAAAACGTACTTGTAAATAAGCGGCAGCGACGCGCCCGCGACCACGCCTGCGGGGATAATGTATTTATACGAAATTTTTGCCGTGAACATAAGGCATATAAATATAAACACGAACACCATCGCGCTTCCGAAGTCCGGCTGCAGTGCGATAAGACCGAGCAGTATACCCAAGTGTAAAAGCAAGCCGAGGATAACGAGAGGCTTGTTAATATCGTCATGCACCTTTGACAGATGGTACGAGAATGTTATGACGAAACAGATCTTCGCGATTTCTGACGGCTGAATACCGACGGGACCGAAACGGATCCAGCTTTTCGCGCCCCACTCGTTTGTACCGATACCGATAAGAAGCACGAGAATAAGTATCGCCACGGCGAAGATATAAATAGGTTTGATAAGGTTTTTAAGCTGTTCGTAGTCGAAGAAGCAGCTGACGAGCATCAGCGCGCAGCCTATGACGAGCGCGCCCGACTGCACGATCACGTTTACGTTCGTGCCGAGCGACCGCGTCGCGGAATATATCATTACTATGCCGAAGAGGGCAAGTCCTATAGTCACTATGAATAAAAGCCAGTCAAACTCCATGAGCATAACGGACTTTTTTGCCACGCTTTTTGTTTTCAAAAATATCACCCCTAAACTGCTATGTAAGACTATTATATAACATTATTCGATTTTAAGCAATATTCTTCAATGATTTTATATAATAAAAAGCGGAGGAAAGTTGCTCCGCTTTCAGTTTATTTGTGACGACACGGCTTTTTCCGCGACATCGCGGAAGGTATTCATGAGCATATCGTAGCGTTCGGGATCCTTGTGTTTCATAATATCTGTCACGCCGGTCGCCTTTGCGAGCGCGCTTACCGCCTCATTCACCGTCAAATCATGATCTTTCCCGCTATTTTCCGCCATTTTACCGCCCCTTTCGTCCTTTTCGCGTAATTTTCGTGTAGTTCGTGTAGTTATTGTATCGCTCCCCTCACACTTTTATTCACACCCCAAAATTTTCCCAAATAAAAAAACCCACCCCTTCCTAAGCCTCCCCTTTGCTACGGCGTTTGTTGCTTCGCCGTAAGGCTCCCCTGCTAGGGGAGCTGTCGCCGTAGGCGACTGAGGGGTTTGTAGGGGACGGCGCCTTCGACGTCCCATTCCCGTAGTGCGGGGTGCTTTGTTACGGCGTTTGGCCTTCCCCTTTGCTACGGCGTTTGTTACTCCGCCGTCAGGCTCCCCTACTAGGGGAGCTGTCAGCGTAGCTGACTGAGAGGTGGCATTGAATTTATAAATTACATCCCGTACAGACGAACCGCGTTCTCTCACCTTAAGGCTCCCCTAATAGGTGAACGACGCTTCAGCGTCGTAGGCATAGAGCTATGCTCGTATGCCGTAGCGAATGAGCTGTCATTTGCATGACAAATGACTGAGGGGTTTGTAGGGGACGGCGCCTTCGACGTCCCATTCCCGTAGTGCGGGCTGCCCCCAGCCCGCCTCCCTGACACCCCGCCGGCAACGTTTGTACGGGCTGCCTTTGCTACGGCGTTTGTCGCCTACCACACGCTCCGCGTGTGGTTCACTTGAGGGGAAGGGGGACCGCGTTAGCGGTGGATGAGGTGTCCGTACAGACGAACCGCGTTCGTCCGCTTGTAGGGAGGGGTGCCCTCACCCCGCCGTTCCCCTGACACCCCGCCGGCAACGTTTGTACGTGCTCCCCTTTGCTACGGCGTTTGTTGCCCCTCTTTAGCCTTCCTCTTGAGGGGAAGGGAGACCGCGTCAGCGGTGGATGAGGTGTCCGTACGGGCTCCCCTTTGCTACGGCGTCTGTTGCTCCGTCGCAAGGCTCCCCTTGCTACGGCGTTTGTTGCTTCGCAACACGCCTACCACACGCTTCGCGTGTGGTTCACTTGAGGGGAGCTGTCAGCGTAGCTGACTGAGAGGTGGCATTGAATTTATAAATTACATTCCGTACGGGCGAACCGCATTCGTCCCCCTCCCCAACACCCCACCCTAAGCTTCCACTATTTCGTTTATGGCGGTGTATATTGATAACGCCGACAAGACAAGCTGACGGAACGAACTTAACGTCTATCTGAACACGCTGACCGGGGAACATAATTTTCTCTCGTTGCAGCAATAACCTCTTGCAATCTCTCCTAATTTGTGCTACAATAGACTTACATAAATTTTTATTTCCAATTTCAGCTCCCGCTTTTTAGGGAGCGAGGATACCGCATCCACTGACACTTTGCTGTTTTTTCCATGTTAGCGCGGTATCCTTTTCTTTATTTGCAGGACTTTTCCCATTGCGAATAACAAAGCGCAATATAAACATACATATTCCAACGAATATGTATTTTTTGCAGTCGCAATTACACTTTTTCGACAAATTTCAGTAAAATTTTTCAAAAATACTTGACAACAGCGCCTATGTTATGTAGTATTACTTTGTGGCGTTGTTAAACGCAAATACGGTGAGAAGCGGTGGTAAGATGAAGAGGTTTGCGGGTTGGGTTGTAAGCGCTGCAATTGCGGTGTCGGTACTGCTTTCCATGTGCTACAGCGTAACTGCAACCGACAGCAGCCTATCAATATCGGCGCAAATGAACCGTGACGGGAACCTTACTGTAACCCCATCGCTCACTTGCGGCTACATAAATGAGCACCCGCCGAAAGCACCTCTTATTATCGCTGTTTATGATGATACGAACTCGCTTGCCGCTATAAATGTGCAGGAAGTAATACTTGCCGAAGACATTGTAGAGGTAAGCCCTGCGGTGTTCGGTGACTTGGAATGCGATATGCTAAGGACATATACCATAAAAGCGTTTTTGTGGGAGAATTTATCTACAATGCAGCCGAGCGCGCTTAACGTTATAGATGAAACCAGTTTTCCAAATATCCAATACAATAATTCCCAAATGCTTAGGGATGAGAATAACAACAGTTACATCATGTTTAACGATGACGGCACAAACAGCCTTATATATGATTTTGCGAACGCGTCTTTTCCGCTTAGTATTGAGTTTGATATGAAGATAGATAACATCAAAGAAGCCGGAGATGTGTTCGGCATGGCGATGTTCAACAATGAAACGGAGATAGCCGGTTTTGGACTATATAAAAGACTGAGTGATGATATGTGGCTGCCGCATGAAAACAATGCGGAACAGTATTTATACATCAATGAGAATTATGCAGAAACGGAGTACTACAAAAACAAATGGCTGCACGTCGAAACAGAAATAGTCGGTGAAACATCTATAGAAAAAGTGAATGTGAAGATATATGATGAAACAGGTGAGAACCTTTACTCGTCCACACAGGGCATAACATACACAAAATATGATCTGCCCGTCAATCGACTTGTGTTCGGACTTGTGTATGACGGCGACAAAGGCACACCGTCAGGTGCGAATGTGTGCTTGAGAAATCTAAAGGTAAAGTAAATAGGGACTATATAAAAAAACCGCATAAATATGCGGTTTTTTTATTGGGAGGGGTGAGGTAAACCACACGTAAGCGTCGTTCACCTATTAGGGGTGGCTTGAGGGCGGATATTTATTCCCCAAAATACAGTTAAGGTTACGATACGCCTCTATTCTTGGCCTATCACAACTCTATCTTCACGCTGCTGCCGCCGTTTACTTCCTTTTTGACTATGATTTTTTTATCGATTTTTTCCCGCAGTTCGGCAACATGGGAGATTATTCCGACGAGCTTATCGCCCTCCGCGAGCGAGGACAATGCCGCCATCGCCTGCGTGAGAGAGTTGCTGTCGAGAGAACCAAAGCCCTCGTCAACGAACATGGTGTCGAGCTTTATCCCGCCCGCCGACGACTGTATCTCGTCCGACAGCCCCAGCGCAAGTGACAGCGACGCTTTAAACGCCTCACCGCCCGATAAAGATTTTACGCTCCTTTCAGTTCCGTTATAATGGTCGATAACGTTCAGATCCAATCCGCTTTGACTGCGTTTGTTTGACGCTTCTTTACTTCGTACCAACTGATATTGATTGTTTGTCATTATCAAAAGCCGCGTGTTGGCGCGTTTTATGATACGGTCAAAATACGCCATTTGGATGTGAGTTTCAAGCGTAACCTTTTCTGCTCCCGTTACGGTGCCGTTTGCCGTGTCGGAAAGCGATTTCACCCAACTCCATTTTTCTTCCGCCATTTTGATTTTTTCGGATCGTTCAACAATATTTTGCTTGATTTTATTATTGGCTTCAATTCGAGAGTGAGTTTCTTTTTCAACATTTTCCAAAGCCGCTTTTTTCGATCTCAGTTCGTTTTGCTTTGCGCACAGCTCATCCGTGTTTATTTCCTTCGTATCGGCGAGCAGTTTTTCATTTTCCGCCTTCTTACTTTCCGCCGCGGTCATGCTTTGGTTTACCTTGTCATGCTCTTCGCGCGCACGCGTTATTCCGTTTTCTATATCGGCTCTTTCTTTTTCGTAATTCATCCTCGCATTTTCCGCGTCCCGCTTACTTTTATATTCCAATTTTTTATTTAGCTCTGCCGCGCGGGACGTAATATGCGCCTTATCGGTTTCATTTTTTGTTATCGCCTCCCTAAGCAACGATATACTGTTTTCCGTTTCCTTAAGATTTTCCTTCTCGCGCGGAATACTTTTCTCCAATTCCTCCTTACGGGCTTTGGAGCTACTTATCCTTGCAAGCTGCTCCTCGATCGTACTGTCACGCGCGGCAAGCTCCTCCCGAGCCGCTTTTATTGTTTCGTCAAGGTTTTCGTGATCGCCGAAAAGACGCGCGGCTTTTTCGTGCGTTTGCTTTTCTTTTTCCCCGTACTGACCTTTAATTTTGCCCGCCTTCTCACTTGCCGCCGAGGAATCGGCGGCGGCAAAATCGGATGTTTCTTTACTTTTATCAACTTCCTCTTTTGTCGGAGCGTCCTCCGGCATATCCGCAAGGTTTGGATGTGAAACGGAGCCGCATACCGGACACGGCTCGCCCTCAGTAAGATTTTGAGCCATAATCCCCGCCTGCTCGTCCAAATACCGCTTATTCAACATATCGTATTTCTTCTTTAATACAGACGCATTTTCTGACTTGATCGTATACTCTTCCTGCGCTTTATCAAGATTGAATTTTAGATTTTCAAGCTCGTTTATGTCGAACAAAAGACTGTTGATTTCCGTTTTTTTATGATCGATCTTTTCCTTCTCCGCCTTCAGCTTTTCCTCATCTGCTCCCACGCTTTCAAGCGCTTTCAATTCGGTTTCGAGATCGGAAATTTTATTTTGTGTGTTATCGCTTTCAATTTGTTTAAGTCGAAGCGTTTTACTGTCCTTTTCAATCAAATCAGTGATTTTACTTAGTTCCCGTAACTTTTCATCTCTCTCGTCATATTCTTCGATATGCTCCGTAATAGCCGCAATTTTATTTGTAAGCTCTGCTGCTTCGCCTTTTCTGCTTTCGGCTTTTTTGAGAGCGTCCGCAAGCTCCGCTTTTTTTATTGATAAACCGACAAGCTCTTTTTCCGCCTCAATGAGAGAATTTTTGGCGCGTAAAAGTGTTTCCGCCTTTGTAAGCTCCTTCGTTATTTCCTCAAGTTCACCGTCGATTTTGCCTATACTGTCCCGTGAGCTTTCTTTGGCTGATTTATCTTTTTGTATAAGCTCATCTATCAAAAGCATTATATCCGCCATTGGCATTTCGTTGTTTTGTGCTTTTTTTACCTGCATAAAAAGCTCATCGTTCTCATCGCACAAAATACCGTTTATATACTGCTTTATGCTGTTTGAAAGCTCGTCACATTCTTTTTTTAATTTCCCCGACTCCGCTTTAAGTTCTTCCTGCAGCGCGAAATAGATCCGTGTGTCAAAAAGCTTTTGAAAAATCTTTTTTCGCTCGTCCGTCGACGCGAACAGCAGCTTGCGGAAATCACCCTGCGCAATCATAGCTATCTGCGAAAATTGAGAACGGTCAATACCCATAATCTCAATTACGGCGGCGTTGACATCCCTGAGTTTCGTTACCGGCGGCTTAACATCGCTGCCGTTATCGTCAAGATAATGAAGCTCCGCGTCAGCCTTTTCGGTCGTGACACCGCCGCCCCGCTTTGCGGGACGTGTGTATTCGGGATTTCTTTTTATATAGTAATTTTTCGCGCCATATGTAAAATACATTTCAACCTCGGTCATTGTTTCGGGTTCGGCGTATTTTGAACGAAGCATCGATGTTTCACGGCTGTCACCACTCGGTTCGCCATACAAAGCAAAAGCTATAGCGTCGAAAATAGTGGTCTTGCCCGCGCCAGTATCGCCGGTTATAAGATATAATCCGCTGCCGCCAAGACGGCTAAGATTTATTTCCGTTCTCCCCGCGTAAGGTCCGAACGCGGATATGATCAACTTGGTAGGCTTCACAGGTTCTCCTCCTTTACTCGCTCAATCAGCTCGTCCACAAATTTACGCTGTATATCGCTCATCGGCTTGCCGTTTATTCCCTCATAAAATTCCGCAAAATATTCGGCGGGCTGCTTTTTTTCGATTATTTGAGCCGCGTCGATTTCCGTATCTGAACGCATCCGCTCATTATCGTATTTTATTTCCATTATATGCTTATAAACCGTTCGCAATTGCCCCATCGCGTTCGGGATC
Source organism: uncultured Clostridia bacterium (assembly GCA_947585795.1). Classification (GTDB taxonomy): domain Bacteria; phylum Bacillota; class Clostridia; order UBA1381; family UBA1381; genus Hominilimicola. The sequence goes on along the minus strand of CANPXG010000004.1, from coordinate 42,336 downwards.
TCATCCTCGTCCGTGAGCTTGACATAAACGTAATCTTCTTGATACGTTGTGCCGTCGTAGAAATCGTGCGACACGATAACGTTAAACATACCCCTGATCTCTCTCATATCCCTTTTCGGTTTGAGTGGGATCGTTTTTATATTGAGTTTGTCCGTAAGCTCAACTACCGTGACGGATTTTTCATCATTTACTTCCGAAAGCGAATACTTAAGCGGCGTTCCGCAATAACGCACCTTTTCGCTCCCGCAGTTTTGGGGACGGTGCAGATGTCCGAGCGCCGTGTAGTCAAAGCGATCAAAAACCGAAACGTCGACATTATCTATTCCCCCGACCGATTTTTCCTCCGATTCCGTCCTTTCCGCGCCGGTTACGAATTGGTGCGTGATCATAATATTTCGCTCTTCCGTGTTTACATCAAGCTCGTCTATCGCCCTGCGCAGAGCGTCCGTGTAAGTGATTACAGTGTCGTCGTCCCCGAAAACCGTCCGCACATGGGCGGGCTTTATATACGGAAGCATATAAATATTCACTTTGCCGTATTCGTCCTCCATAACGACGGGCTCTATTTTTCCGTCGTAAACGGGCGATATGTATATTCCGCTTTTGTTCATGAGCCGTCCTCCGAAAGCGACACGCTCGGGTGAGTCGTGGTTGCCGCTTATGATAAACACGGCTGTGTTCCGCTTCGCAAGGCGAGTAAGAAAATCGTCAAACAACTGTACCGCCTCCGCCGACGGTATGGATTTATCATATACGTCGCCCGCGATAAAAACACCGTCAGGCCTTTCCCCGTCTATGATGTTTATAATTTTTCCCAGTATGTATTCTTGATCCTCAAGCATGGAATATTCGTTTACACGCCTGCCGATATGAAGATCCGATAAATGTATAAACTTCAATTTAACATCCCTTTCCGATATTTTGTAATATAATAATACCATAAATTCTATAAAAGGACAATATCAACATATAACGGAATTGCAGAAAAAATAAAAGCAAGTAAAACGCAATGTATATAAGGATAGGCAAAAATCTAACACGCATACAGTCCCATATTGAATATGACGACATACACTCACGGCCTCGCCCTTCCGCCTCTCTCCGTAGGGGAACTGTCGCCACCGGCGACTGAGGGGTTTGTAGGGGCGACCCTCACAGTCGCCCTTAGCCTTCCCCTTTGTTACGGCGTTTGTCGCTCCGCTTTTAGGCTCCCCTTTGCTACGGCGCTTGTTGCTCCGCTTTTAGGCTCCCCTCGAGGGGAGCTGTCAGCGTAGCTGACTGAGAGGTGGTGGCATCGAATTTATAAATTACATACTGTACAGACGAATCGCGTTCGTCCGCTTGTAGGGCGGGGTGCCCCCACCCCGCCGTTCCCCTGACACCCCGCCGGCAACGTTTGTACGGGCTGCTTTGCTACGGCGTCTGTTGCTTCGCAACACGCCTACCACACGCGAGGCGTGTGGTTCACTTTCCGCCCGCGCGATGGCGAAATGTGTAGTAGTACGCCTATCATCCCAATAAAAAAACCGCATATTTATGCGGTTTTTTATATATTCCTACCTTATCTTTAAATTTCTTAAGCACACATTTGCGCCTGACGGTGTATTTTTGTCGCCGTCATACACAAGCCCGAACACAAGTCGGTTTACCGGAAAATCATGTTCCTCACATGTTATGTCTTGCGTGTACGAGTAAAGGTTTTCACCTGTTTCATCGTATATTTTTACATTCACTCTTTCTATCGATGTTTCACCGACTACTTCCGTTTCGATGTGCAGCCATTTGTTTTTGTAGTACTCCGTTTCTGCATAAGCCGCATTGATGTTTAAATATTGTTCCGCATTGTTCTCGTGCGGCAGCCACATATCATCGCTCAGTCTTTTATACAGCCCAAAACCGGCTATCTCCGTTTCTCCGCTAAACATCGCCATACCGAATACGTCCCCGACTTCTTTAATATTATCTACCTTCATATCAAACTCAATACTAAGCGGAAAAGACGTGTTCGCAAAATCATATATAAGGCTGTTTTCTCCGTTATCGTTAAACATAACGTATCTGTTGTTATTCTCATCCCTAAGCATTTGGGAATTATTATATTGGATATTCGGAAAATCGGTCTTTGCAATAACGTTAAGCGCGCTCGGCTGTATTGTAGACAAATTCTCCCATAAAAACGCTTTTATTGTATACGTCCTAAGCATATCACATTCTAAGTCACCGAACACCACAGGGCTTACCTCCACGGTACTGCCCGCAAGCGTTACTTCCTGCACATTTATAGCGGCAAGAGCATTTGCATCATCATAAACGGCAATAATAAGAGGTGCTTTCGGCGGGTGTTCATTTGTGTAGCCGCAAGTGAGCGAGGGAGTTACAGTAAGTTTACCGTCGCGGTTCATTTGCGCCGATACGGATAGGCTGCTGTCATCCGCATATGCACCGCAGCACACGGAAAGCAGGACCGACACCGCAATTGCAGCACTCATCACCCAACCCGCAAACCTCTTCATCTTACCACCGCTTCCCACCGTATTTGCGTTTAACAACGCCACAAAGTAATACTACATAACACAGACGCTGTTGTCAAGTATTTTTGAAAAATTTTACTGAAATTTGTCGAAAAAGTGTAATTGCGACTGCAAAAAATACATATTCGTTGGAGGATGTGTTTTTATAGCGGGAAAAGTCCTGTAACTAAAGAAAAGGATACCGCGCTAACATGGAAAAAACAGCAAAGTGTCAGTGGGTGCGGTATCCTCGCTCCCTAAAAAGCGGGAACTGAAATTGGAAATAAAAATTTATGTAAGTTTATTGTAGCACAAATGCGGATGGATTGCAAGAGGTGGATAAGTGAATTTTGTAGGTTTTTATTCTATCCGGCACTAATAATTTTTTACACAAAAAGAGATGTCATTACTTCCATAACAACATCTCTGTCGTACAAATTATTACCGGCTCTGAAAATTCAAAAGTGGTAAACCCCGTTTCACTTTCTCACAACCCGCACCATTATGCGCTTTATTCCCCCAACGGTTTCATTGTCGGGACATCTTTTCGGATAATTTATAACCCCTTAACGGTCTTTATATCCCAATATAATACCATTGTTTCATTTCTCAAATCGCATAAACCTCTACAACTCTTTATAATTGGTCGTAAATCGGTCGTAAATTGGTCGTAAGGTTTGAAATGTCCGATTGAGCCGTTTTTTGTTTATTGAAATAATCTTCAAAATTTATCAATTCCGCACGTTTTAAATCCTTTGTGGCTTCGGCATATATATCCATTGTCGTTTCAGCGTCCGCATGACCGAGTATTTCCTGCATAGCCTTGATATTAACGCCCGCCTCGCACATACGAGTTGTAAAAGTATGCCGTAATGAATGATTGCTGAACTTTGGAAGCGTGACAGGATTTTTCTTGTTTTGGTCTAATACCCAATAATTACAATCTCGGATAATTCTCCGCAACGCCTTGTTAAGCGTCCCTTGATGTTGAACGTCACCAAACCGATTGATAAATATAAAATCGGTATATCCGTCAACTGTCGCTCTGCAATTTATTCCGCATTCCTCTTGATACTGCTTTTCAAGCATAAACGCTTCTTTTACTTTCGGGAGCATTGGTATTATTCTTCTGCCTGCTTCGGTTTTCGGCGTATTTACAGCGAATGAACAGCCTTGATTTTTACCTTTGCTATAAAAGACAAGCGTGTGATTTACGCTTATAGTTTCATCTTTCATATCAATGTCACACCAGCGCAAACCTGTTATTTCACCTACTCTTAAGCCTGTCCAAAGCATAACTGTAAATATCGGATACCACTTGTTATACTGCCCTTTCCGCTTAAGGAATGTTTCAAATAATTCCTGTTCGGGAACTGTCAACGCCTTGCGTTTTTCGGAATCATTATTATGAGCTTTTTTCAATTCTTTCAAAGCGTTATCCGAGGGATTATACCTCAAATAATCATCTTCAACACCTAATTCCAAAACTTGATGTAACACAGTATGTATATTGTCTATTGTAGCCGCTTTTAAATGCTGTTCGTCTGCAAGGTTATTGTAAAAAGCTCGTATATCAGTCCTCTTTAATTCATTGATTTTTGAATTTCCGAAATCAGGCTGAACAAATTGCGTATACATATATTTATAGTTAGCAAATGTATTAGCCTTTATGCCGCGCTTTAATTGGGCCCAGAAATTATATAAATCATTAATCGTTAAATCTTTTTTATCCGTTCTGATACCGTCCAAAGCGTCACGCAAAACGTCTATTTCTTTTTCTCGAAGCTCCTCTAAAGTCTTGGCATATATAGAGTGTCTTTTACCCTTTTTATCACGCCACTTATATTCAAATGTGCCGTTTGCTCTCTGATATTCACCTTCTTTTAAAACTCGTTTTTTATCGTCTTTTCTTCTCTTTATCGCCATGATGATATTCTCCTTTCATCTCATAACAATAAAGAGAACACACCCATACATACATTATAACATAAGTGTGTTCTCTTGTCCAGACAATTATACAGAATATATTTTTTTCAAATATTCCTCACACATTTTCCGCTTGATAAGCCGCTTACTTCCAACCCAAATTACAAAGTCGCACTTTTCATTGTTAGTGATTTCACGCAGCTTATTTATGCCGATATTGAAATATGCCGCAGCTTCTTCAAGCGTGAGATTTGATTTTTCCCATATGGGAATTTCCTTTTTTATGGCTATTCACCTCATTCACATCTTCATCTAACAATAATCCACGAAATAAGCCATTAGTGTTTGAGAAAAACAAACCAACAGAATTCTTTGGAATTTGTCTTGACGCTTCGGTTGTATCAAGTATTATATCGCTCAGAACATCGTCACATTTACCAGCAATACGCAGATCAAGATTATTTTTTATCTGACCCGAAATAATATCATTTGATGGGCGTTGTGTACATATACATAAGGTCAAGCCTAATGCTCTGTATTTTCTAGCAGCTTTTGATAACAAACCAGTCACCTCGGCTATTTCTAATTTCTGCTCTTTTGGCAATCCCGTAGCGTCTAAGACCTCGGCAGCTTCGTCAATGAAAAGAACGACTCGCGGAAGTTGGTTACTTGGATTTTTCTTATTGTACTGACTCAAATTTCTTACATGCGCTTGCCTGAATATTTCCTTACGAGTATCAAGTGTATCAAGTACATCAATTATTAAATTTTTAAAAATCGTCTCGTCAGTAATGACTTCATATCCTGCCTCTTCTTCTTCAAAAAAGTCTATACCTTTAAAATCAGCTATATATACCTTGTCTCCGTGTTCTACAAACTGATGTATTAAACTTCGGCACAAAACAGTTTTTCCGCAACCGCTACTGCCACCAATAAGCATATGTGGTGTTTTCTTCAAATCAACGGTCACAGCACCAAGCCAGTTTACACCGAGAGTAATAATATCTCTGTCGGGATGTAAATATTTGTCATTCCAATATATTTTTTCAGGTATACCATCGGAAGGTACACATGTTACAACTATTTGTTGCTTATTAATTTTTTTATGCTTTCCTCGGAGTTTATAGTCTATATCTACCACTTCCATATTCAGGCTACTTGCCAGTACATCTTTTTTTTCCTCAAATACTTTTTTCACGACGCCATTAAAATAGAATGTATATTCTATTGCGCTTGTTCCCTTATATTTTCTTTTAGAGAGCAGTATAGGTGGTTCATTTACACTATTCGTTAGTTCGCCTTTCACAAAATTCTCGTAAATTGTACTAGCGTTAGGTACACCAAATGTTATTATTAGCATGACAAATCCAATTATGCCCATTGCAGGAAAAACAAATTTTGAGATTGTATTTAGGATATTTTGTAATGATCCTGCTTCAAGATTGTATATATTGATCATAACAATCGTGATAATGAAAAAATATATTATTATACTTACTAATAGTATGAGTTTCGGCGCGGTCTGGGTTATAAGATTGTCCATACCACTGGAAAACCTCATGCCATAATATTTATGCGGTTTAATTTGAGTGTTTTCTTTTTTGTTCATATCATGTTCTCCTTTCTAAGAACCCAGTTTGTAGTTTTGTGTTGATACACAAAACTTTTTTCTGTTATTGAATTTTACAACTATATTGCCTGTAATTAATGATGTTTACATAGTCGTTATCTGTTATTTTAATGGTTTGTTCATAAAATAAATTTGCATTTTCTACTAGTTTCATAGCATATTCATTTGAACATTCAAATACTGCAGGACGTTTTATTCCTCGACTACATCTGTATAATCTGAATCCTTGGGGATAATATTTCAATCTTGCTCCTTTTAAAACGCGTTTTGAAACTTTTTTACCACTTTCATTTGTAACAAATTTAGAATATTTTGCTGCTTCTGTGTCTGAAACAGTTGCGTCCTCATTAATTACATCGCAAAAATAACTTGACAAATACATTCCTATATTATCTACACCGTTTTTAATGTTTTCTGTTTTTGTAAAACCATGTTTCCAAATCTCAGCTACTTTTTGGTTATCAATATATGGGGCTTTGTGCTCAAAAATAAGAATCTCATGTATATGGTATGCGCCCCTGCCTTGAGGCTCAATCACACTTATGTAATTAAATGGAATATCTTTTAAATAATACCTGAAGCGCATATGGAATTTTTTTACATCGGCATACAATTTTTTACAGTCCTTCATATTTTCTCGATAGGTTAACGTCAAAAATTTACATTTCTTTAAATCAACGCAATTCGTATTTATAATATCCCGTAAATTCCGCATAGAGGTTTTTAAACTTTTCAAATTATCAATTCTTGTCTCATTCTGTTTGAATTTTTTTAGCTCGCCAGTGGATAAATTTATATAGCTTTGAGAGTCTATTTTTTGTATCGTTTGAACTATAGGTCGGTTAATGAATTTTACTTCAATAATATTGCCCGTAATTTTCACTTTAACGATTGACTTACCATCAATAACTACACTATTATTATCAATTTTTTCAATCGTTACCAAAACAACGTACTCCTTTCTGCTATTATAAGCAAATAATCAAGTTAATACCGCCGCGAAGCGGCGGGCGGCTCGGCGGCTTCGCTTACTGCATTGCCGCCAGCCGCACCGTTTAGGCAATCAAGCCTTTTTTACTGATAAAATTTTGCCCTTCTGATTGAAGGAAATGTCTAAGTTGTCGTTTACGGACAATACTTTCGGCATTTCAATCCGATTTCCGACAAAAAACTTTTCCGTCACATATCCCGTAACGCCATCTTCTAGATAACCAACATATAAAGTGTTACCGGTGACGCGGTCACCATCACGATTGGTGAAATCTACAGGTTTGAAGCCTAACAATTTCATCTGCATTTATATCACCTCCTTTCTATATTGCAGAATAATAAGTTTTATAGTAACGAGTATTACTTAATAGTAATACTCCCCATGGGTTAATTAATGGGCAGATGGAAAAAATCCAATTCTACCCGTCAATTCTGATTTTTTTATAATATGTTACGTTCCCAGAACGTCGCCCGATATTTACGACATTCGGTAGATTTCCCGACTTAACGTTGCGATTAAGTAACCGCGCAAGCGACAATTTTGTAGATCTATCTAGGCTTTTCCACTTCGTATCGCTTAAAATCTGAGAAACGTTAAATGGTGTGTCAACTGGATATTCGACCAAGCGTTGTTTATACAATTCCCATAATTTTTCAAATTCGGTTCGTTCTTTTTCAATAAGTTTATTATTTATTGGGAAAAGACAACTGCGCACATACTGAGACAGACTTATATTTTCACGGTTAATTTTCTCTTTTATCGCCGCATATTCATCATCTGTAATAATGACTTGTATTCGAACACTCATTGTTATGTCTCCCTATCCTATACTCATACTCCCTCTGTACCACTATTATACATCTCCATAATAACTTTGTCAAGATTTTTTTTGAAAATTTTTTATTTTTTTATCCAATTGCAAATTTCCTGTATTTATTACACCTTTGTCTTACTTGATAAGTAACTGAAAATTTAAAAATTATACTGTTAAAGCCTCAGCCACGGGAAAAGACTGCGAATAACCTTGGCGAGATTAGCTCTTTGTTCCGCGTTAAGATTATTTATTAAGCGGTCAAGCTCATCACCATTTCTATCGGCATTTTGTGATGTTGCGGAAAGAAGATTGTCTATGCTGATATGCAGATTTTCGGAAATAGCAATTAATATAGGCAAGGACGGTGTTTTTAATCCTTTTTCTATCTCATAGATATAGTGTGGACTGACATCTATCAGCTCTGCCAGCTGCTCTTGCGTCAATTTCAAAAGTCGTCTGTTATTCTTTATTTTTGAGCCGAGTTTATCCAAATTCATACGCGATACCCTCATTTATTATATTTTTATTAAATATATTATATTGCTTTTAGACATAGCTATACACTATCTGTATGTATCAAAAAAATTGTTGCAATTAGGCACATTATATGATATGATATTGGTATATTGGAAATATAGGAGGTTTTTAAATTGAAAAAGATATTTATTCTAATTTCTGCGGTATGTATCGCGATGTGCATACCCTGTTTTGCAAAGGCGGCAGTTATTGACAGCGGCAAATGCGGAACAAATGTTACTTGGACGCTTGATGATAACGGAACTCTTACCATAAGCGGCGAGGGGGAAATGTCCAATCCCGGTCCCGTTATTTCTTCCCTTGACACATCTTGGCGGCGTAATCGTGACAGCGTAGTAAAAGTCATCATTGAAAGCGGAGTGACGCGCATCGGAGACGGTTCATTCTATTTACATGAAAATCTAACGAGCGTAACAATACCCGACAGCGTTACGGAAATTGGAGGTTGGGCTTTTAATGGTTGTAAAAGCTTGACGAATATAATAATTCCCAATAGTGTGCATAGTATTAAAAATGACGCGTTTACGGAGTGTGACAGTCTGCCCAAAGTAACAATACCCGATACCGTTACTGAGATAGGTGACTCCGCCTTCGGATACTGCGATAGCTTAACCGATATTGAGGTCGGAGACAATAATCCTAATTATTGTTCTGTGGATGGCGTTTTGTTCAGCAAAGATAAAAGCGAGTTAAAACAATATCCGTCGGGAAAACAAGAAGAAACATATGCCGTACCGGACTTTGTGACAAGAATCGGCAACTCCGCTTTCGGCGGCAGTAAATTAACCGACATTCCGACTATGACAAACGTAACCGAACTTGGCAATAACGCATTTGCTCGTTGCTTAGGACTGACGAGCATAACAATACCAAACTGTATAACAAGTGCTGACTACTGCACATTTTTTCACTGTGACAACTTGACAGATGTTATACTGCCAAGCAGTTTGACAAGCGTAAGCAATAGAATGTTTGACCAATGCGCGAGCCTTAAAAGCGTTTTAATACCGAACAGCATTAACCGCATTAACGAGGGGGCATTTAGATTATGTGAGCATTTGTCAGACGTGTATTACGGCGGTTCAAAGGAACGTTGGGACAGTTTTGCATCGCGCTATCTTTGGAGCAGTATGTCTATTGAAACACCGCCCACAATTCATTATAACGCGATAGGAACGGCAGCTCCGATAATTGCGGACAATATGACCGCTGTCAAAGAAAGCGGAACGGTTAAAGTCAGCGTACCTTTTGAAAGTGTGGAATATGACAGCCATATAATCACTGTCGCACTTAAAGGAAACAATATGTCGGGAGTGGCATTTGACACTGTTTCGGCGGGCGAAACAGAAAAAACATTGATTATAGACGCCGACGACGCGGACAGCGTAAAGATATTCGCTTGGGACAGCCTTAACGGAATGCGCCCACTGTGCGAGGCGAAAACAGTAACGGTAGAGTAAAAAAGTATATGCAAAAATCGCCTATGGATTTACCGTAGGCGATTTTTTGAGTGTGTTCTCTTTATTTGGTCGTAAGTTGGTCGTAAATTTAGGCTTGCAAACCCTGCAAAGCCTTGTTTTATGCCATTTATTCTGATAACGGCTTCATTGTCGGGAACAATAAAACATCGCGTATCGCGGGGGAGTCGGTGAGGAGCATGCACATACGGTCGATGCCGAAACCGATGCCGCCCGTCGGGGGCATACCTATCTCCAGCGCGCGCATAAAGTCCTCATCGGTGGTGTTCGCCTCCTCGTCGCCCTGCGCCAGCTGCTCCTCCTGCGCCTTAAAGCGCTCGCGCTGGTCGACCGGATCGTTCAGCTCCGAGTACGCGTTCGCCATTTCCCAGCCGTTCATAAAGAACTCAAAGCGCTCCACATACTCCGGATTGTCGGGCTTTTTCTTTGTCAGCGGCGAGATCTCGATTGGGTGATCCATGACAAACGTCGGCTGGATCATGTGCTCCTCCGCAAACTGCTCGAAGAACAAATTCAAAATATCGCCCTTCTTGTGGCGCTTTTCGTACTCCACATGATGCTCGTCCGCCGCCGCGCGCGCCTCGTCAAGCGTGTGTATCTCGTTAAAATCAACACCCGAATACTTTTTCACCGCGTCGACCATTGTGATGCGCTCAAACGGCTTGCCGAGGTCCATTTCCACGCCGTTATACGTTATCTTCGTCGTGCCAAGCACCTCCTGCGCGACATGGCGGTACATGTTCTCGGTGAGATCCATCATGCCGTGGTAATCGGTGTACGCCTGATACAGCTCCATCAGCGTGAACTCGGGGTTGTGGCGCGTGTCAAGTCCCTCGTTTCTGAACACTCTGCCGATCTCGTAAACCTTCTCGAATCCGCCGACGATAAGACGCTTTAAGTACAATTCCAGCGAAATACGCAGCTTAAAATCCTCGTCGAGCGCGTTAAAATGCGTTTCAAACGGTCTTGCCGCCGCACCGCCCGCGTTTGACACGAGCATCGGCGTTTCAACCTCAAGAAATCCCTGTCCGTTCAGGTACGAGCGAATCGACGCGATGATTTTCGATCTGTTCATAAACGTCTTTTTCACGTCCTCGTTCATGATAAGGTCGATGTAACGCTGACGGTAACGCAAATCGGTGTCGGTCATGCCGTGAAACTTTTCCGGCAGCGGCTGAAGCGATTTTGTGAGCAGCGTTATCTCGTCTACTCTAATTGAAATCTCGCCGGTCTGCGTGGTAAAAACCTCGCCGTGCGCGCCGACTATATCGCCTATATCGAGCTTCTTGAAACGGTTATACTCGTCCTCGCCGAGAATATCCTTCTTGACGAAAAGTTGTATCTGACCATCTATATCAGCAATATGGGTAAAACTTACTTTTCCCATACCACGTTTTGAGAGTATTCGACCAGCAACAGTGACCTGCTGACCGTCGAACAGCGATATTTTCGCGATTACGCGCTTGGTTTCGCCGCGCATTGTTATCTCGCGCTCTTCCTCTCTCGCGACGGCTCTGATGTCGCCGGAAGTGGCGGTTCTATCGAATTTTGTGATTTGAAACGGATCCCTTCCCTCGCTTTGAAGCTCCGCAAGTTTATCGCGGCGCACCTGCAAAAATTGTGATAATTGCTCTGTGTTTTCCATTTATTTTTTCTCCTTTTTACGCTTATTTTGCACGTTTTTTCCTTTATTTTGCGCGCTTTTTTCCTTTATTTGGCACGTTTTTTCCCCTATTTGCGCATGTTTTTTCCATTATTTGCACACTTTTTTACGCTTATTTGCGTTTATTTTACGCTTAATTTGCGCTTAATTTCAATGATTTGCGCTTATAATCCTACTAATTATATACTATTTTTAACGGTTTGACAATATTTTTTCACAAAAAAACCGCCCTTTTGCCTTTACCGATACCGAAAAATATGATTTACCATTGACATTGCCGCGATTATTTTATAAAATGATTTCATAACTATATAGGTGGTGTTATCTTTGAAAAGGGTTGCGGCAATATTAGCCATAGCCGTTATGCTCGTCCAAACCGCGGCGCTCGGCGCTTACAAGGTGGAAACGGACGACGACGAGTACGTTTCGGATGAGTTTTACTTCGCGCCCGTGTCCACGTGGGACGAGGTCAAGGCGCGGTCTGTCAATCTCAAAAAAGGACGCTTGATATTTTACGCGGGCAGAGAAAACAAGGGCGAAAAAATCGAGGCGGCGGTCATGCCGGTCAATACGACAAATAAAGAGCTTACATATAAATCGAACGACATAAGCGTGGCGCGCGTTGACGGGGACGGCTTCGTCACCCCCACGGGCAAGGCGGGCGAAACGACGATAGACATAACCTGCGGCAAGGCGAAGGCGATAATGAAGGTGAGCGTCGTCAAGGGCGTTGAGGGCGTTACCATGTCACAGGACGCGCTTACTCTCTACGCCGACAAGCCGATAACGGCTCAGCTTAGCGTGAATTTCACGCCCGCCGACGCGACGATAAAGGACGTTAAGTGGAGCAGCACGAACACGTCAGTCGCCTACGTGGACAAAAACGGGCTCGTATCCCCCAGCGGCGTGGGCACGGCGGACATATACGCCGAAACAATTGACGGCGGCTTTAAAGCCAAGTGCGCCGTCACGGTGTCCACATGGGAGAAACGCACGGCGAGCATACCCACAGACTACGAGGATTACGATATGACGGTGGAGGAAATGGCCGAGGAGCAGCTTACGGCTTCTCCGACGGTTTTCACAAACGAGGCTTCGAGCGCCGACCGCTACAGCGTCGAGCAATACTTAAACCCCGAAAATCTGACGGCGGGCTATGACAAGTACCAATTTATAGACTTGGGCTTATCGAACGACGTGAGCGCGCAAGCTCTTGACGCTTACCTCAACGGCAAGGGCGTTTTAAGCGGTATGGGCGGCACGTTTAAGGACGCGGCGGAAAGAAACGACATAAGCGAAGTCTACCTCGTCATACACGCCTGCCTCGAAACGGGGAACGGCGCTTCCGCGCTCGCAAACGGTATAGATCACGACGGAGAAACGGTCTACAACATGTTCGGCATAGGCGCTTCGGACGCTTATCCCGAAGAGGAGGGCGCGCGCTTCGCCTACGAGCAGGGCTGGACGAGCGTCGAGGACGCGATTTACGGCGGGGCGGAATGGATAAGCGAAAATTACATAAATAATTCTCGTTACAATCAGAATACACTGTATAAGATGCGTTGGAACCCGAGCGCTCCCGCGACGCATCAATACGCGACAGACGTTGCGTGGGCTTCAAAGCAGGCGCGGAGCATGGGCGCGATGTTCGAGGCGTTTCCCTCGGCAAAATACCGCTTCAAGGTTCCCGTTTTCAGCGGTCAGGAACGGTTAAAGCTCAAATAATATCAAAAAATGCGGAAGGGCATAAGGTATGGAAAAATTTAGAAGGTTTTTGGGAAACGCGGTAGAAAAGGCGGAGATTTTTATCGGCGCGGTCGTAGACGACAATATCAACGTGTACGCGGCGCAGGCTTCGTTTTTTCTTGTTATTTCCGTTATTCCGCTGTGTATGCTGATTTTTTCCATAGTAAATATGTTTTTGAGCATAGAGCCCAAGGATATACTGCACGCGGTCAACACCTTCGCGCCCTCGCAAATGCGCGAATTTATGACGAATGTGCTCAACGAGCTTTTTTACAAAAGCTCCTCGGTATCGGTGATATCGATAACGGCGGTATCGACGCTTTGGCTCGCTTCAAAGGGAATGATGGCGCTCTACACGGGGCTGAGCAGCGTTTATGACGAGGAGAGAAGGAACTGGTTCTACGGTCGTTTGCTTTCGATGGCTTATACGCTGGCGCTTATCGCGACGCTGATACTGACCATAATATTCTTCGGCTTCGGCAACAAAATAGAGATGTTTCTCTCGTCGCATTCCATAATCCTATCGGATATAATGCACTTTTTGCTTCGGGGAAAGATCCTCATATTTATGCTGTATCTGACGGTGCTGTTCGCGCTGTTTTACTGCTTTGTGCCGCATAAAAAGGGTAAATTCTCAAGACAGCTGCCCGGCGCGGCTATTTCCGCCGCCGGCTGGCTCGTATTTTCCTATATATACTCGGTGTATATCGACAATTTCTCAAATTATTCGTTCGTTTACGGCTCGCTGACGGCTATTGTGTTCCTGATGCTTTGGCTGTATTTCTGCATGAATATATTCCTCTACGGTGCGGAAATAAATAAAATGCTCGAGGGCGGATTTTTTAAAAAATAGCTCCCGCTTCGCTTGTATACTCCAAAAAAATGTGGTATACTCAGACTGTGAAACCTTAAGAAAAAGGAGGGGATATTATGAGCTTCGATGTTATCGTTTTCTCGCAAAACGAACTTGACAACGCCGTGGAAAACGGTATAAAAAGCGTCTGCATTTGCGACGGCAGCTTTATTATCCCTCTTGCGGGCGGCGTTACGTACACCGCCATAGGCGGCGCGGACGCTGTCATATACACGGACAAGCGCGGCGCGGACGAGCTCGGCATCGTCTTTGACGGTTTTACTCCCGTATTTAAGCCGTCAAACGCACATATCAGCGTCTTGGCTCACTCATACGGCACGTCGGCATCAAGCTTCGCGTCGTCTTATTTCATGTCAAGCTTTATGACCTCGTATATTTACGGGTATTCGTATAACGCGCTCAGAGCGTCCTACACGTCGTCTTATTCGACTTCCTATGTAACATCATACATGACCTCTTACACGTCCTCCTACGCCGCGTCACGCGCGTGTGAGGCGGCGGTAAATAACGGCGGGGACAACGCGCAAAACGGAGAGGTCATTATGGTAAACGGTTACGGTATAAATTTGATTTAAAAACGGCGGAGGAGCTTATTATGGACGCTATACATATAAATCACACGAAGCCGTTTACGCTGCGAAGCGGCGCACCATATGAGGCGGAGGATTTTGAGCTGCTTACGACGATACTTTCGGCGCTCAAGTGGCGCGAAAAGAACGGTAAAATAACTATGGTGACGGACAGCGTGGGTAAAGAGTATTACGAGAGAATAAACCTCACGCCGATATGGGACGGCGTGGAAAACGCCCTTGACGGCGTTGACGTGAGTCCCGACATGTTTTGGGCGGCGGGTAAGATATTCGCGCTCAGTCGGCAAAAAGCGCCGATAGCCATGATAGACACCGATTTTATAGTGTGGGAAAAAATCGAAACGGACGCGGACGCTGCCGTGGCGCATTTTGAGGAGCTTTATCCCGACGTGTACCCGCCGAAGGAGTATTTTAAAACGCGCGGCTATGAGTTCGACGCGGATTTTGACTGGTCGCTGCGCGCGGCGAACACGGCGTTTTGCGTGATAAACGATGAGGAGCTTAGAAGGTTTTACTGTGAAAAGTCGATCGAGTTCATGCATCATGCGGAAGAAACGGACGACCGCCTCGCGTATATGGTGCTCGCGGAGCAGCGGTTTTTGCCGATGTGCGCGAAAAAGCTCGGTAAGTCGGTGGAGGCGTTTTCCGACCTCGACGCGCTTTTTTCCGAACGCGAAAAGCGATTTACGCATACGTGGGGCATGAAGCAGCAGATGCGCGATAACGACGCGCTTCGGAGTGATTTTTGCCGCCGGTGTATCAACCGCATCGTCCACGAGTATCCGCGGATGTATGATGTTATGAGGAATATCGGGGGGTTGAAAAGGTATTTTTGATATGTGGTTGGCGGGGGAAACGGGGTTTGCCACCTCTCAGTCAGCTACGCTGACAGCTCCCCTCAAGGGGAGCCTTGCGGAGCGTGTTGTAGGGCGGGGTGCCCTCACCCCGCCGTAATTGGCGAATGGTGGGCGGAGGATGGTTTGCCCGTACAAACCGTTGCCGTCAGGGTGTCGGGGAGGCGGGCTGAGGGCAGCCCGCCCTACGAGATGGTGTGGGAGGCTAAAAAGGGAATATAGATGTTTATAAAAAAAGAACAGGCGGGTGCCTGTTCTTTTTAAGTTCAAATTAGCCGAGTTCTGCGAAATACTTGATTGTTCTAACCATCTGCGATGTGTACGAATTCTCGTTGTCGTACCACGAAACGACCTGAACCTCATAAAGACCGTTGCCGAGGTCGATAACCATCGTCTGTGTAGCGTCGAACAGCGAGCCGTATCTCATGCCGATAACGTCCGAAGAAACTATCGGATCCGTGTTGTAGCCGAATGAGTCGGATGCGGCAGCCTTCATAGCCGCGTTGATACCATCAACAGTTACGTTGTCGCCCTTTACAACAGCCGTAAGGATCGTCGTTGAGCCTGTCGGAACGGGAACTCTCTGCGCCGAACCGATGAGCTTGCCGTTGAGCTCGGGGATAACAAGACCTATCGCCTTAGCTGCGCCGGTAGAGTTCGGAACGATGTTAGCCGCGCCCGCGCGTGCTCTTCTCATGTCGCCCTTTCTGTGCGGACCGTCAAGGATCATCTGGTCGCCGGTGTAAGCGTGGATAGTTGACATGATACCCGACTGAATGGGTGCGTAGTCGTTAAGAGCCTTCGCCATCGGTGCAAGACAGTTCGTCGTGCATGATGCAGCCGAAATGATCGTGTCGTCCTTTGTGAGCGTGTTCTCGTTAACCGAATAAACGATCGTCGGAAGGTCATTGCCCGCCGGTGCGGAGATAACTACCTTCTTAGCTCCCGCGTCGATGTGTGCCTGTGACTTAGCCTTTGACGTATAGAAGCCTGTGCACTCGAGAACAACGTCAACGCCGATCTCACCCCACGGAAGCTCCGCAGCGTTAGCCATAGCGTAGATTTTAAGTACCTTACCGTCAACTGTGAGTGTGCCTGCTTCGTCGTCAGCTGTAACTGTGTGAAGGTTTTCACCGATAACTCCGCAATAGCCGCCCTGTGCGGTGTCGTACTTTAAAAGGTCAGCGAGCATTGAGGGCTTGGTAAGGTCGTTGATAGCGACAACCTCGTAACCCTCCGCGCCGAACATCTGTCTGAATGCAAGACGTCCGATACGTCCGAATCCGTTAATAGCAACTTTTACTGCCATAATAAAAATTCCTCCTATAAATAATATGTTTTTGTGAGCTTGTAGCTCGGTTACCTATATTTTACAACAAAATGAGAAAATATACAAGAGGATTTGTTAAATTTGTGTCGTTTTATTTTTAATTCTTCTTTTTGCACAAAAAGACGCGTATTTGTGCACGGTAAATTGGTTAGCGGTTGAAAAAATATATGTTTTGTGGTAGAATGTAGATGAATAAGTAAGAAAATGAGGTGTGGTTATGCTGGCGGTGGAGCGTAGGAATAAAATAGAGCAGATAATAAGTAAGGAGCGAAGCGTGTTGGTGGTGGAGCTTGCGAAGCAGTTTGATGTGACTACAGAAACGATACGCGGTGATTTGGAAAAGTTGGAGAGGCAGGGGGTGTTGGTGCGCACGTACGGTGGCGCGACGGTCGCGGACGGCAGCGGCGCGGAGCTTGCGATAACTGAGCGTGACACGGTGAATTATGAGGGTAAGCAGCGTATAGGTAAGCGCGCGGCGCAAATTATAAGGGACGGTGAAACGGTGTTTCTCGACGCGTCAACGTCCGCGTGGCACCTCGCGCGGCATATTAAGGGTAAGCGCGGTATAACGGTCATAACGAACGCGGAGAAGGTCGTGAGTGAGCTTTCGGACTGCGCGCATATCCACGTCGTCTGCGTCGGCGGTGAGCTTACGCAGAGGAATATGTCGTTCGTGGGTAGGATCGCCGAAAAAACCATTGTTGAAAATTATTACGCGAACAAGTGCTTTTTCTCGTGCAAGGGAGTGACGCTCGGGCGCGGGCTGGTGGACAGCAGCGAGAGTGAGGCGGAAATTAAAAAGGCGATGCTTTCCTGCAGCGAGTCCGCGATTTTTCTGTGTGATAAGAATAAAATAGGTCAGCTCGGCGTGCCGCGTATTACCGGTCTTAACAAAATCGACTGCCTTATCACCGACGAACGGCTTACCGACGAATGGGAAAAGGAGCTTGCGCGCGAGGATGTGAAGGTTATTGTCGCGGAAAAATAAATTTATGGGAATACGTATTTATGCGTGGCGCAGGTTTGTGCCACGTGTTTTTTGTAGTCGCGTGTGGCGAGTTCTATTTTCGCCGCATTTATTTTTGCGCGGATTTGGAGGTATTTTTAACGATTTTTCGCGGCAAGAAACTGCATAAAATCCATAACCTCATTCTTTTGCTCCGCGGTCAGTGAGTGAAACACGATCAGGAAATCGTTGCTGTACGTGTGATTTTTAATATTTGTGATACCGAAAAGGTAATCGATACTGACACCGAAATGGTTTGCAAGCGCGATAATAACGCGCTCGTCCCTCGGAAAATGTATTCCTCTTTCATAATCGCTTATGACCTTGTTTGAAACGAACAGTAAATCCGCAATATCCTTTTGCTTTTCGTCATTGTCCTCCCGCAGTTCTCTCAATCTTTCTCCAAAAGTCATATATATCAACTCCTAAATTCATTTTACCGTAATCGTGATTTTATTGAAATATTTAACCTATATGGTAAATATATTATTTACATTTACTGAAAAGGTAAGTATAATTGAAGTATGATGAGATTTTTAATAGAAATTTCATTCGGTTCGGTGGAAAGGAGGGAAAATTGATGAACAAAACAATAGGCACAAAAGAATTTGCCGAAAGGTATGGAGTCAATCAGGGTACTGTTGCCCGATGGTGTAGAGAAGGAAAAATCACAAACGCGTATCAAGACGCGTCGGGCAGTCCATGGCATATCCCTGAAGACGCCAAACCACCCGCAAGTTATAAACCCAAAAAATAACATTTATACATAAACGTATTATGTAATTTAAAATTAAAAAAGAAAGGTAGATTTAATATGGCTATAATTCAATGTCCGGAATGCGGAAACAATGTTTCCAGTTCTGCAAAAAATTGTCCTAACTGCGGTTACCCTATTGCCGAAAATACAAACGATTTAATAAGAATTAAAATTGAACAAAGTCCGGTAGTGCGAGGTGAAATCATAACAATCAAAGATATGGTGAGTGGGAAAAAACTGTGTTCCGTACCAGCCGGCAGTATTGCTGAAATAAAATCAAATAAACCGATTATGATCGGATTTTATGGATTAACAAATATTCCAATGTGTATGGAAACAGTTTCTCCTGCTAATGGGGGTAAATATAAAGCTTCTTGGGGCGCAGGCATATTTTCTCCTAAAATATCATCATGCAGTAAAGTTGACATTATTGATTCATAATGGAAATTAAATATTTTATAGGAGGTGTATACAATGAACAACAATTATGGATGCATAGGTGCTATTGCAACAACAATAATAGGTCTTCTGTTAATAATTAATGCTATACGCCTTATTATTAGTTAATTATCAACAGGGCGACCCTCGCGGGCGGCCAGTGACTGCCCCTACAGAGAGGTGTGGCAAGACATATTAACGGCGGGCTGGGGGCAGCCCGCCCTACAAGATGGTAGGGAATGCGGGCGGAGGAGGGTTGCCCGTGCAATTGTTGATAAAGGCACGCCGTCAGGCGCGAATGTGTGTTTAAGAAATCTAAAGGTAAGGTAGGAATATAAAAAACCGCATAAATATGCGGTTTTTTATTGGGAAGAGCAAGAGCAGCAAAATTCATTGACACAGTCTTATTTGCGTGATATAATTCATTATGCATTTTTGGTATGATTCAAAAATTTTACCGCATGCTCTTTACGCTGAACGACATCAGCCTCGGGTAAAAAATCACGAATGGTGGGACGACATGGAAAAGGGAAAAAATTATCGCGAATATGCCGCTGCGGCTCTTGCTTTTTGCTTAATGCTAATACAAAGATTTGTTCCTCACGCGGGGTACGGTCCCGTAATGGACGATTGGTTCCTTTACGGAGATTTATACGATAATATATGGACGCAATACATAATACCGACTCAAAAACTGGCTATCCGCCCCATGGCGGGACTGTTTGACGCGCTCATAACGGCACCGCTGTTCACGCATATATGGATCGTCGAGCTGTTGATATGCTTCATGCTGTTTGCGGCGGTGTTTATGTTATATAAGGTACTGAAAAAAAACGGCTTCACAGTCGGAGGCACGCTTTTTTTGGCGGCTTGCCTGCTGCCTCTGAATACGGAGGCAACATATTGGATAAGCGCCGCTTCGAGAATTGTATGCGCTTTGTTTTTTATTTCCCTCGCACTGACTCTCATATCGCGTTATATTGAAACATCACGAATCGGCTTTCTTGCAGCATACATTGTTTTGGGTTTATTTGCCGTCGGATTTTACGAGCAGGCGATACTTCCGTACTTGTTTTTAAACGCGTACATTATTTTAAAAAACGGAGATAAAAAGCTCCTTGCAATTCCGATAATTCACGCCGTTCTTATAGCGTTATTCTACTTTGCGCACCATAACTCGCCTGAAATAGCCTCGCGCGGACAGCTTCTTACCGAAAATATATTGCAGCATACAAAGTCCACCGGTATTGCCGCCGCGCAAATTCTTGTACCTATCAATATGCGTATGCTCTCTTCGGGCTTTACGGAGGGCGCAAAGCTTTTGCTCTCGAAGCACCAAATCGTACTTGTGATCATAGCGATACTATCCGTCATTTTCGGATACTTTTCATCGCTCGATCAAAGCGGCAAGGATAAATTTGAATGGAAAAAAGCTTTGATCGGAATTTTGTTTGCCGCTTCGGGGATATGCTTGCTCTTCATGCTTTCCGACACGCGGTTTACCATTCGTTCCGTATTTTTCTTTGTCGTGGGAGCAGGTGTTTTCGCGGGAGAAATACTGACGCTTATTCCGAAGCCTGTAAAAAAGATAGTTTACATTGTCGGATTTTCAGCCGCGGCATTTGTATTTACCGTTTCGGGAATGGGAATAGTAAATCAATTCAACACCGTTTCCGCGCATGACACGGAAATTGCCGACGATCTCATAAAGACTGACACGAAAAACGATTTGACAAATTCACACAAATGTTCATATCTGCTTGACACGTACGATTATTACAAGGATGTAAACAGCGTCAACTGCTGGGAAACCGTACGCGCGTCGTGCAGCGGCTATGCGGATATTACCGGCTGCGTAGAACATAGGCTCGGTATTGCGGAAATAAATAACATTACGCCCATAAAAGAAGGTGAGTCGGTGGACTTGGCAACAAACCTATGGGCACAAAGCTGCAGCTTTTTTGTGCTGATGCCCGACTTAAGCGTCATAAGCCTTGACATAAAACCGGACGGCGACAATTTTATTCTTTCAAAGGAAAACGGCGACTTGTACGGCAAAATCATTTTTGATGAAGGCTCGTATTATCATTTTGAAAAATAAATTTATATAAGCAAAAACAATTATTACAAAGGGGAGTAATCGAAATGAAAAAATTTGTATGCATTGTATTAACCGTCATCATAGCCATGTTTGCGCCCGCGGCGTACGCTTTTGAGTTCCCGGAACCGGATTGGGGGGAGTTGCTTAACCATCGCAGAGAGCAGGTATCACAAACCGATTTTGAGCTGTACGTTGAGGGAGATCCCGAAAACTGCGTGTACTACGGAGCCAAGCTTGAACCGCGCGCCGGCACTTATATAGGAATGGTGGCTGAAAATTCCGCGCAATTTGAGCCGATCGGTTCATATCTTACATATATTCAGGACTTCGATCAGGATGATTTTTATTATCCTGCAAATGAACTGATCAAAAAAAGCAATAAGGTCGTTATGGTAGGATGGACCGTGACTTCTTTGGACAAAGTGGACTTTGATGCTATGCGTAGGGTTTTGGATCGATTAAACGAATATAACAAACCCATGTTTATCCGTTTTGCCAATGAAATGAATATATCGACCTTGGGTGACGATCCCCAAAGGTACGTCGACATATTCCGTCAGGCGGCGGATATGATCCACAAATATCCCAACTTTGCCGTTGTATGGTCGCCGAACGACATGGGCGCGCTTGACAGACCGCTTGAGTGGTTTTACCCCGGTGACGAGTACGTGGATTGGATAGGCGTAAGCAGTTATATGACGAAGTACTTCCTTCACAATCCAAACACGACGGTCGAGGACTCCATATATTTCATGACCGGAGATTACGGCTGGACTACAAATAAGCTCAGACCTACGCTGGAGTTCATGAGTGAGCATAACATCAATAAGCCCGTAATGATAAGTGAGGGCGGCGTGGTGCGCACGGACTACATAAATACCGATTACAACGGCTGGCATGAATCTCACCTCAGACATATGTATTGGAATACGATAATGAAGTACCCGCAGGTCAAGATGATAAATTATTTTAACAGTGATCTTACGGGTATAGAGGATGATGTGTTCTATATATCGGGCTTCCCGTCGTCGCTCGAGATCTTTAAGCAAGCCGCGTCAAACGGCGCGTATCTGCTTTCGGCTGACGATACTCCCGACTTCACCTTTGCGCCCGCGAATAACGGTGACACTCTCATGGCGAATAACGGTACCGTAAAGCTGTACACGCTCGCGTATTTCCCCAACCAACCGAACATAACGGTGGATTACTTTATTGACGATCAATGGTTCCACTGTTCAAAGGAAATACCGTACACCTGTAATTTTAATATAAACAGCATAATGGACGGAGAGCATAAATTAAAGATATTGGCAAACGGAACAAGCCGTGAATACACGCTATATAAGAGAGGTCAGTATATGAGCTTCGGGCATGAGCCGGATCCGTCCGCCGCCGTGGTACCCAATGCCAATATATCGGTAGTTATCAACGGTCAGTCGATCTCGTTCGACCGACC
The DNA here is from genome assembly GCA_947585795.1 of uncultured Clostridia bacterium. Classification (GTDB taxonomy): domain Bacteria; phylum Bacillota; class Clostridia; order UBA1381; family UBA1381; genus Hominilimicola. The sequence continues at coordinate 19,635 of CANPXG010000004.1, read as the reverse complement.
GCCCATAATGGAGAATGACCGTACACTCGTTCCGTTCCGCGCAATATTTGAGGCGCTTGGCGCGACGGTCGAGTGGGAGCCGTCGACGCAGACCGTAACATCAACGCGCGGTGCCACGACGGTTAAGCTTAACATAGGAGATGATAAGCTGTATAAAAACGGCAGCGCAGTAACGATCGACACCCCCGCGCGGCTTGTAGGCGATTACACGATGGTACCTATCCGCGCCGTAGTCGAAGCCTTTGACGCAACGGTCGACTGGAACGGTGAAAGCAGAACGGTGACGATAACGGAGTAAAAAATACGCGTTTAAAAAAACCGCATATTTATGCGGTTTTTTATATATTCCTGCTTTATCTTTAGATTTCTCAAGCACACATTCGCACTTGACGGCGTGTCTTTATCACCGTCGTACACAAGCCCGAACACGACGCCACGAAGTAATACTGCATACCATCGACAGCCTTGAAATTTGTCGAAAAAGTGTAATTGCGACTGCAAAAAAACACATATTCGTTGGAATATGTATTTTTATAGTGGGAAAAGTCCTGTAACTAAAGAAAAGGATACCGCGCTAACATGGAAAAAACAGCAAAGTGTTAGTGGTTGCGGTATCCTCGCTCCCTAAAAAGCGGGAGCTGAAATTGGAAATAAAAATTTATGTAAGTTTATTGTAGCACAAATGCGGATGGATTGCAAGGGGTGGTCGAGTGAATTTTGTAGGTTTTTATTCTATCCGGCATTAATAATTTTTTTCATACAAAAAGAGATGTTATTACTTCCATAACAACATCTCTATCGTACAAATTATTATCGGCTCTGAAAATTCAAAAGTGGTAAATTCCCGTTTCTCTTTCTCATAACCCGCATCACCATGCTATTTATTCCCCCAATGGCTTCATTGTCAGCTATAACGACCGCCACTCCGACACCCCCACCCCCGCCCTTGATTTTTCTGCTGCTTAGGTGTATAATACATGTAAAGGAGGAATTACGATGAGCAAGAAAATAGTACAAACGGCAGGCAGGGACAGTCTTGGCACCTTCGCGCCCGACTTCGCGCACTTTAACGACGACGTTTTATTCGGTGAAAACTGGAACAACGAGGACATCGACTTAAAAACGCGCTGCATTATTACCGTTGTCGCGCTTATGTCATCGGGGATCACCGATTCGTCGCTGACGTATCATCTTGAAAACGCGAAGGCGCACGGCGTAACGCGCGCAGAGATCGCGGCTATCATAACTCACGTTGCATTTTATGCGGGTTGGCCCAAAGCGTGGGCGGTGTTCCGACTCGCGACGGACGTGTGGAAAGATGAGGAGCTTAGCGAAAAGGACAAATACCAAAACACGATTTTGTTCCCGATAGGCGCGCCGAACGACGGGTTCGCGCAGTATTTCACGGGACAAAGCTACCTCGCGCCCGTATCGTCGGAGCAGGTCGGCATTTTCAACGTCACGTTTGAACCCGGCTGCCGCAACAACTGGCACATTCACCACGCCGACAAGGGCGGCGGTCAGATACTTATATGCGTCGGCGGACGCGGTTACTATCAGGAGTGGGGCAAGGACGCGATCGAGATGAAGCCCGGCGATTGCGTGAATATCCCCGTCGAAGTAAAGCACTGGCACGGCGCGGCAAAAGACAGCTGGTTCTCGCACCTCGCAATAGAAGTACCGGGCGAAAACGGCTCAAACGAGTGGCTTGAACCTGTAAGCGATGAGGAATACAAATCTCTATAAACGATTGCAATAACCGCGATTTTATGATAAAATAACACTACCGACACATACCCGCCGAACAAAGAAGTGATAATATATGGACGAACGAAAAACAAATATCGAGGATGAAAATAACGCAAATACACTTGCGCCGGAATCGGACGATCCGGCGCAGCCTTATTTTGGCGCGGAGCAAATACGCGGCGAAAGATACTATAAATGTATCGACGGCGTGCGCAGAAAAAACAGGATCATAGGAAAATGCCGCTGCAACGCGCACGTGGGAGCGCTGACGCCGGACCTCCTGAAGGAGCACGAGTGCTTAAAGAAAAAGTGCCCGTTTCTTATTCGCTTTGAAGAAAGCCCGTTTTGGGAGGAACGCGAAAAACAAAAACAACTGTCACGCTTGCTGAGGATGCAAAAACGCGAGGCGGAGCAAAGGTTTAAAGACGCGCTATCGGCGGCGGAAGCATATTTAAAGGACGTGCCGAACATCAAGCTCCAACGCGCCGAACCGTTTAAAAACGGTATAAAAATATGGGTGCACACGCCGAGCGCGCAAAACATAAAAAACATACACGCCGAATTAAAAAACACGCTCAAAATCCCCGTATGGCTGACGCGGATAGAGTTGTCATACAGGGACAGCATAAAGATGCTTGGCGACAAGTTCACAGACGAAAGTAAAAAAGAAGAAAAGAACCGTCAAATGAACGCCATAATATCACACAGCCGCGACAACCAGCCCGACGTAATAATATCGGAACAATGCGGCTGTTACGGCTGCCTGAGCGTGTTCCCGTCGGAGGACATAACCGAATATGTGAAGGGCGAGGTCTTTTCCACGGCTAAGTGTCCCGTTTGCGGCAAGGCGACCGTTCTGCCGCAGCACCCCGACTACGAGCTTTCAAAAACGCTGCTGAACAATGTGCACCGGCACTTTTACAAACCAAGACCGCCGAAGAAAAACATGTACATAGGCAACGCGAAAACAAAGAAGCTGCACACCTCTTCATGCGTATACGCGATGAGCAAAAACCAAATCGAATTTACTGCTCCGGAGAAGGCGATCACGGCGGGCTACTGCCCGTGTAAATTCTGCATGAAGGATTTTGAGTCAAACATACAATGATACACCCATCCGAACCGTCACCCACACGCGGCGCGTTCGGATTTTTTTGCGTCTTGGCGCGGTTTGGAGGAAAAGCCTTGAATTTTGACGGAATATGTGGTACAATACAAATAGCTATTGTGTCCGCACGCGGGCAAAAGCACGGAGGGAGGGCTTTTCATGGCTGAAAAATACGGAGAAATACCGCCGCGGTTTACGCGCGCGTGGTGGAATTATTTTTGGTACTACTACAAATGGCGCGTGGTGATCACCGCCGTTGCCGTGCTTATAGCCGTCGTTACGATAGTTCAGTGCGTGAACCGTCCGAGATACGACATGACCGTCATATACGCGGGACACATGAATTACTCCGAGAAGGAAACGGAGCGCCTTACAGAGCTTTTAAACGGCTATATAACCGATATTGACGGAAACGGCAAGCCTTCGGTCGATTTTCAAAGAATGATGTTCTCCGGTGCCGTCGGCAACGAGGAATATGATTACGCGATGCAGACGAAGGTGGACATGAGCTTTACGGAAAAAGCCGCCGCCGTGTACCTTATGGACAAGGAGGAGGCGGAGCTTTACTTGAACCGTGACAGCGTCGCGGACGCGTTTACGGACACGAGTATTTACGCCGCCGATACCGACGCCGAGGTGCTTAAAAGCGAGGACGGCGTGGGCTACGCGGTCGATTTGTCGGGTAGCGCGGTTTTGGAGGAAAACGAAATTTACAACGACGATCTCTACCTGCTCGTGCGCAGATACGACGGGGACGGCGACGAAACAGCCGAAATTTATAAGGACGCTCTTAATATTGCGAAGGAGCTTATAAAGTAATTCTATAACAGTGAGGAGGGTCACCGTGGCAGTAGTAAAACCCGAAATCATGACAAGTGAATATGAGATGTTTTCGCGCTACCGCGAAACGCACGACACGCGCCTTCGCGACGAGATAGTGTCGTCGTACATATACATCGCAGAAATACTTTCGCGAAAGTTTGTGAATCGCGGCGTGGAGTACGACGATATATATCAGGTGGCGTGCATGGGTATACTGTACGCGGTGGAACGCTTTGATCCCGACCGCGGAGTTAAGTTTGCCACGTTCGCCACGCCCACCGTGATGGGGGAGATACGTAAGTATTTCCGCGACAAGGGCAACTTTATACGCATACCGCGCAGACTTTACGAGATATTTTACAAGGCGGAAAAGATCCGCCGTATGTCAAGCGGTATATCGCGCGGCGAGATCGCGCGTATACTCAACATACCCGAAGCTCTTCTCGACAGCGTGTACGAAATAGGCGACGCGTCATTTATAAAGTCGCTCGAGTACGAGGCGTATGCCGACGGGGAGATCTCACTTTCCAACGTTGTCGGAGTTGAGGACAGAAATTATCTCATGATAGAGGACAAGGATTTTGTTGCTTCATGTATGGAAAGACTTACCGAAAAGGAGCGCGAATTTGTGCGCTTAAGGTACTATGAGGAAAAAAGTCAAAAGGAGATCTCGGAGATCATGAACACATCACAGATGCAGATTTCACGCATGGAAAAAAAGGTACTGAAAAAGTTTAGAAGTATGTATTTCAGGGATTGAGTACGGGAAAGGAGATAACGATGCTTACGGAAAAGAAGAAAGAGTTTATTAAATTCATGACGGACGCGGACGTTCTCCGCTTCGGCGACTTTGTCACCAAAAGCGGACGCGAAACGCCCTACTTCGTAAACACGGGTAATTTCAAAACGGGAAAACAAATCGCGACGCTCGGCAAATTTTACGCCGCGCTCATAAAGGAAAACATCGGCACCGGCTTCGACTGTATGTTCGGTCCCGCGTACAAGGGCATACCGCTTGCCGCTGCCGCCGCGGCGGCGCTTTATAACGAGTACAGTATCGACAAGCCCTACTTCTTCAACCGCAAGGAGGAGAAGGACCACGGTGAAGGCGGCTCACTCGTCGGCTACAAGCCGCAGGACGGCGACCGCGTGATAATAATCGAGGACGTCGTTACGGCGGGCACGGCGGTGCGCGAAACCATGCCGATACTTCAAGGCGCGGCTGACGTTAAGGTCACCGACATGTTTATATCGGTAAACCGCTGTGAGTTCGGACAAGATCCGAGTAAAACGACCATCACGGAAATCATGGAGGATTTTGGCATAAACATACACGCCATAATAACCGTTAAGGATATTTACGAGTATCTTAAGGCAGACGGCGCATACGGCGGCATACTTCCGAAAATGGAGGACTACATGAGCCGCTATTGCGTTCTGGACTAAGGGGTGATTACTATTAAACGCATTTTAAAAATACTGCTCTTTGCGGTCATGTTATTCGCGCTGCCGCTTTCAGCGCGCGCGTACAACGTGGTCGACCTGCCCGAAAGCATGACTCTTTCGGACGCGATGGGAATTTTTAACGCCGGCGACATAACGCGTATGACCGTGTCGGACACGGCTGACGGCAAGTACATCGAGCTTACCGCCTCGGACATACAGACGTTTTTCAACACCGCCATGAACATGACGGTCACCCGCCGCATAAATCCCACACCGTTTCGCGGTATCGCGGTAAACGTGTACACCGCCTCGGACGTAAAAAGCTATTACTTAAATTCAGGTATACAGATAGGTCTGTACGGAAGCGGAAACTACGTGTGCTACAAGCTCGGTGACAGCGACACGCAGCAGCTTCTGTACCTCGACAGCGCGTACAAGGACTCCTCCGACAAGACTGACGGAGCCGAAATTTACCGCGCTGCGGCGAACGACTTTTTAAAGCTCCCGTCCGCGCAGTGGGCGCAGCCGGCGGCAAGGGAGGCGGCGGCGTACAGCCTGCTCCCGTACGAGTTTACGAACAAGTACTCCGACAACATAACGCGCGAACAGTTTTGCGTGCTGCTCGGCAACCTTATCGCCGTGAACGAAAATTACGTTTCACTCGACGCGTACATGTTCGACAACGGCGGCGCGTACCTTAGAAATTACTTTGAGGACTGTGACGGAGTTGACGACTCCGTAAACATACTGTACGCGCTCGGCATAGTCAGCGGTAAGGACGACACGCACTTCGATCCTCACGGAATGATCACGCGCGAGGAAGCGGCGGCGCTTCTTTGCAAGGTCGCGGAAAGATACATATGGATAGGCACGGAAACGACCTTGCCGTATTCCGACGCGTGGAGCGTTTCACCGTGGGCGCAGTTTTACGTTACATGGGCGAACGAGTACGGAATTATGACCGGCGTCACCGACACCGAGTTTGCGCCGCAGGGCGCGTACACCGTCGAACAGGCGGTAGCCACGGTCGTCCGTCTTTATAACTTGATACGTTAAAAATAAATATCCACCCGCAAAAACGGGTGGATATTTATTATTTATGTTATATATATAATGTAAAATTATTCAGCATCCGCTGAAAAATCCGAGTCTTCCTCAATAGCTTCATATGCTGCGAGAACCCTGCTTTCAAGAATTCCGCGCATGTCGCTGTTGATGGGATGAGCGATATCTCTATACTCACCGTCGGGAGTTCTTCTGCTTGGCATAGCAACAAACAATTTTTCAGGTCCTTCAATAACCTTTACGTCATGTACAGCAAAAGCGTTATCAAAAGTGACAGAAGCCACCGCCTTCATTTTGCTGTCGTTAGAAACCTTTTTGATTCTGATGTCTGTAATTTCCATGTCTTTCACCACCTTTCGGCAAAATATACTCTTTGCTAACTTTATAATATAGTAAAACTTTAGATTTGTCAAGTATTTTGCACAGATTTTATTAAACAAAAAGCCAATGCTTTGTAATACTTTTATCGGTATATGATAAATTTTACAAAAAAGGGTTTTCAATTCGCGTTTTAAGGTATATAATAATAGAATAACCGTATTAAACTTTATGAGGAGAAAAATGATGGATAGGTTTGTAATGTCCGACATCGGACAAAATTCGAGCATACACTTTATCGGTATCGGCGGCATCAGCATGAGTGGCTTGGCACAGATCGCGCTGAAAGACGGCTACCGCGTGACCGGCTCCGACTGGAACGAAAGCGATATAACGCGAAAGCTCGAGCAGATGGGGGCAAAAATCGTTTACGGACACGACGCGGTGAACGAGGACGGAATAAAAAACGCGTCGCTCGTCGTGTACACGGCGGCGGTTCATGACGATAACCCCGAAATGATCGCCGCGAAAGAAAAAGGCGTGAGAATGATAAACCGCGCGGAATTTTTGGGCGCGATAATGAAGAACTACAAACACGCCGTCGGCGTAAGCGGCACGCACGGCAAGACGACGACGACCTCCATGCTTGCGCACGCGCTCGTCGGCGCGGGACTGGATCCGACGATAAGCGTCGGCGGCGAGCTTGACCTTATCGACGGAAACATACGGACCGGCTCGTCCGACTACTTCGTGACCGAGGCTTGCGAGTACACGAACAGCTTCCTCAATTTCTACCCGACAATAGCGCTTATAACGAATATCGAGGAGGACCATCTCGATTTCTTCTCCGGTATAGACGAAATTATAGACAGCTTCAGGCGCTTCGCGTATCTGACGAAGGACGTGGGTTACGTCGTTGCCATGGGCGGCGACGAGAACGTCCAAAAGGCGCTTTTGGGCGCGGACGATTTAAAAATAATCACATACGGTATGGACAGCGCGTTTGACTACTATCCCGAAAACGTGGTTTACAGCGCGGGCTTCCCGAGCTTTGACGTTATGCGCCGCGGCGAAAAAATATGCTCGCTTCACCTGAACGTACCCGGGGAGCACAACATTTTAAACGCGCTCGCGACGGTGGCTGTATGCGAGCTTTCGGACGTGAACGCCGTGACGGCGGCGCGCGGCATAGAAAACTTTAAAGGCACGCACAGGCGCTTTGAAAAGAAGGGATTTTTAAACGGCGCGGTGGTGATAGACGATTACGCGCATCACCCGACCGAGATAAAGGCGACCTTAAGCGCCGCGAAAAAGTTTGACCATAACAAGATATGGTGCGTGTTCCAGCCCCACACCTACTCGAGGACGCGCACGCTTTGGAAGGAGTTTACCGAAGCGTTTGATGACGCGGACGAGCTTATACTCACCCACATATACGCGGCTCGCGAACAGTTTGACGGAGTTACAAGACCGCAGGACTTGGCTGAGGATATAAAAAAGCGCGGCGTGAGCGTAAGGTATATAGACGATTTTTCGGACATAGCCGACTTTTTGAAAAGCAGCGTCGGTGAGAACGACATAGTCTTTACAATGGGCGCGGGCGACGTGGTAAAAATAAACGACTTGATAATAAAGTAAACGAAAAAAACGGCGTTCACTTCAACGTGAACGCCGTTTTTGTATGTCCGTTTTTAATTGTAAACAACTATCATTTTAGCCGTGCCTTTTGACAGACAAACGAGGATCTTTGAACATTCCGTTCCGTAATTCTTCGCGTCCTTAAGGTCGTTTATCGTCATAGCCGTTTCCGTACCGGCGGCGTATCTGCTGATTTCCTCTCTGTCGTCCTCCATACGCAGTATCTTTGTCGAGGACGTTATATTGACCTCCTCATAATCACTGTCGTCGAGCACGAACGCGCCGCCCTCGTCCTTCGAGAAACCGCTTTTCGTAACGAAGAGCTTGTTCTCGTCGGTCAGCACCTGACTTACATTGTACATACAAGCTCTCGAATAGGGAATGGTACCGAGTGAGGAGCTTGTAAACATCTCGTCCTCATCGCTGCCCGCCTTCTTGAAGCGGTAGTCAAACTTGTACTTTTGATAATTATTATCCTCGCTCGGAGTCAGCGGCTCCGCCCAATTGTACTTCTGACCGTCATACTCCTCACCGTCAAGCACGGCGGCGATGTCGGAAAATCTTATGTTGTTAACGCGTCCCTGTATAAGGTTGTCACTGTCGTAAGCGAACTGTATAACGTCGCCGACTTCAACGTCGCTAAACTCATTGCGGTCATACGTCGTCCACGACTTCGGCGTACCGGTGGTGCCGGCGAACACGTCAAACTTCAGCTCCGCGCTGTCGGTCTGCTCGCTGTATGTTTCTTCAGGCTGTGAAGCTATGACGGAGAAGTCCGTATCCTTCTTTACCTGCGTGAGCGAGCCGTCGTTACCGTAGAGAATTATAAGTCCCGCGACCTTCGAGGAATTTATGTCATACGCCTCCAAATAATACGAGTCACCCGACGTAAACGCCGAAGAAGGCGTTTTCTTCGCGTACTTGTTCTTTGTCGTGCGGTCTGAGGGAACGTAGAGGACTGTCGTGTTCGAGTTCACCGAGAACGATGTCTTGCCGTTTTGCGTGAAGCTGTTGGAGGAGTACGTGTACTGACCTATGCCCTTGCACTCGACAAGCTTTTCCGTGTCGTTGTTCTCGTCCGCTATCTCGTCCGACGTAAGCGTCACTATAGCCGTCACTTCACCGTTTTGGACGGTCACGCGCGCCGGCTGAGCGTATTCGGGGATATTGGGCGTTTTACCCGCGCCGTATATCTTGTCCGCGTACTCCGTTTCGTTATCGGCGTAGGATGCCGACGTGAGCAGCCTGTCAAGAGCCGCCTCACTGTCCACGCTCGAACCGTTGAGCTTGATTTTGCTCTTTAACGGATACGAAGCCGCGCTCGACGCCGATACGTTCGGCGCGTACACGGTTATGTACGATTTTCCTCCCTCGTCGTAATCGTAGAACGCGTTCGCTATATACGCGTACGGCGACACGGCTTCCTGAGCGATCGTGCCGTAAACGGCGGTATCCAAAGCGTCGAGGTAGAACGTACCCGAGATACCTGCCTTGATTTCCTTATTGTCCTTTTCCTTAATGTAAGCTTCGCACCTGTCGCCTATCGCGTACGACGTTCCGTTTATCGTCATGCGGTTTTTGCTTGATGCCATGGACGTGATGGAACCGCTTACCGTCTTGTTTGTAACGATTACCGAATAATACGAGCCGTCAAGACTTTCCGCGTAAAGCATTACGTCGTTCGCCGCTATTGACGTAACGGGGATAGACGAGCCGTTCTTTGTTATCGTGTACTCGTAATTTGCGCTCTGCGGATCGAGAATGAGGTAATTACCCGTCACGAGCTTGTCCGTGATACGGTAATCCGACGAGGACGGCGCGGAGAGCGCGACGATCGTTTCATAGTCGTTGATTTGGACCATGTCGATAACGCCGTCCGAACCGCTGTCCGTCAGTTTAACATCACCGTATATGAAATAGTCGCTGTCGGGCGTGAGCCACATTTCGAGCGCCTGCTGACGCGTAAACGTTTCACTTTCCTTCGTCACGGGATTTGTCAGAGTAACGGCGCTGTCGGCTGCGACGTTTTTACCGTTGTAGCGCACCGTAAGATCCTCATCTCTCAGCTTGACGTTCTTTGACCTGTTATTATCGTCGTAATACTTTAAATTGGTACCGGATAAGCTGTCTATATCGTCGTACTTGAGGTCGATATTTGAATTTTTGATTGTTTCATCGTCGATTATGATGAGCATTTTCTCATCGCTTATGGTGCTTTCACGGTAATATACGGTGAGCGTGGTACCGAGATACTTTGAAATATCTTCCTTGTTCTGCGTGTACTCGTAGAAATTGATTATTACCTCGTCGCCGCCCTGAGTGAGAATATCCATATCATCCTCACCGAGCTCACGCGTACATTCCTCCGTCACGCTGTCGCTCACGCCGACGAGTATACCCTTGACCATGTCGGCTTTAAGGTAATCGTGCAAAAGCGTTCTGCCCGACTTTACCCAGCTCTGACCGTTGAAGTCGTACAGCTCAACGTTGAGCGCGTTGTAAATTATCTGCGCGACAACGCCTCTCGGCGCGCTGTCGGAGAACTGCAGTCCCGTTATATCATTTGTAAGACCTATCGTGACCGCTTCTCTTATGTACTTGCTCGCCCAGTTGTCCATATCGCTTTCAAGCTCCTGAGTAAACTGCTCGTAGCCCAAAGCGCAGACGACCATCTTAAGAGCCTGCTCGTAGGTTACCGGACTATCGGGATCGAATATACCGTCGCCGAAGCCGGCGATAATACCGAGATTGCTTGCCGTCTGTATGTAATCCTTCGCCCAGTTACCATCAATATCCGTATAATCATACTGTGTGTATGTAAGATTTTGGAATCCGAGTGTAAATACAATTATTTTCGTAAACTCCGCGCGCGTGATGGAATTTTCGGGCTTAAAGGTATTGTCCCCGTACCCTTCAATAACCGACAGCTTCGTGAGAGTCGTGATTGCGTCTTTATACGGATTTGTATCGGTAACATCGCTAAATGCCGCGAAAACCGCCGTCTGACAAATTGCCGACACCGTCAGAACGCACGCCGCGAGCATTGCAAAAATCCTTTTCATAAATCTATCACCTTTCCTTTTCTGAAAACATAGCAATACATTATATATTATATCACTTTTTTTCTCATAAGTCAATAATCAGTATCCCACCACTCAAATATAATTGTGTCCAAATTATGAAAAAAAAGCCGTCCATACGGAACGGCTTATTTTAATCATTACGATTATTTCGTTTCCAATATTCGTATACATCCCTTGCCAATGATTCACAAGAGGTGTGGGCAGCTATGTCGCCGTGTTTCTCAAATATATTTTTTAACGGTGAAGTTGACACAGCCTTTTTTGCATTGGCTGCGGTCATTTTATATCTGTTCTTTAAAATAATTTCAACACCGTCCGCTGTTTGGTTATACAGATCATCCATAACTCCAATATCCATTGCCGTGTTATTTATAGTTACCATTATTATACTCACTCCTTCACTCTGTTATTCGTCCTTGAGAGATATTATTTTCATTGACTTTATACAAGAACAAGCCTTTTTCGTGTGTAAAGAAATTTGCTTATCCCAATAAGGTCGTGACGATTTGTCGATCGTGTTTATGATTTCCCGTAAGTCATGTACGTTCACGTTCTTTTTATATCTATAGTTCGCAACAGCCCTGTTTACACCGGTATCGGCTGTTTCATTGATCACAATATCATACTTTGCGTCCAAGTTATGGTTATTGCTCTTTATCTTCCATTTTTGCAAGGCACGTATTCCGATTCTGTTGTAAAAGATAAACTCTTTCCATTCGTATGTACGACCCTCGTCAAATGATTTTATTGTTATATCACTGTCATTAACGGGTATTTGCAAATCTATCGCTATTACGACCGGATACAAAGCCTGCTCGGTAAGCATGGATTTTCTATAGGCGGTTTCTTTCGCGCGCTCTGCGGCAAATTGAAGATTGGGAGTTGTATAGAACCCCTGTCCGTTATCAACGGACTTATCTCCATACTTTAGTTTAATTCCGTTAGCCAAAATTGATTCTGCACTTAGGTTATCCGTACCGTGATATACAATCATAATGCCCCCACCGAGAAATCATCTTTATAATTCTATCGTAATTATATCTCAAAACAAATATTTTGTCAAATTTATAATTGCTTAAGCTATCGAGCTTGACCGCATAATTCAAACAATTGTGTCCAAATTATGAAAAAATTTATAAAAATCAATAAAAATATTGAAATACTTGAAATAAAGTGATAAAATGTAGAGCAGTTAAGCATTGAGAATTAAGGAGGATACAATTGAATGAACAACGATAAAAAAAATCGTTCGCCCTTTAAAAGTCCTTTACTAATATTCCTTGCCATATCCATTATCGCGACCGTCATACTTAACGTAATGATGTTATCGCTGCAGTCACCGAAAAAGCAGGAGATCTCCTACAGTGATTTCCTTGCCATGCTGGACGCGGACAAGGTAGACGAGGTGGTCATCACCCAAGACAGATTTGTCATTTACGAAAAAATAGAGGAAAACGGTGCCGAACCCGAAATAGAGCCGCGCACAGACTCGTTTATGCGCTCTTTGGGACTTGACGTGGACGCGGCGCTCGACAAAGTGAAGCAAAACAGCCGCCGCGTATATTATACGGGTTATATATACGACGAGCGTTTGCTTGCGCAGCTCGACGAAAAGGGAGTTAAGTACTCCACGCCGATACAGAACAACAGCCCCATACTCGACTTTTTCCTGACGTGGATACTTCCGCTTGGAATTATCTACCTGCTCTTCTTCCTCCTGACGCGCTCCATGTCGAAGCGCATGGGCGGAGGCGGCGGAATAATGGGCATAGGTCAGTCCCACGCGAAAATGTACAGCGTGGAAAACTCCACCGGCGTCACGTTTAAGGACGTGGCGGGACAGGAGGAGGCGAAGGAAAGTCTTGACGAAATCGTGGACTACCTTCACAACCCGTCCAAGTACAAGGCAATAGGCGCGAAGCAGCCGCGCGGCGCGCTGCTCGTCGGACCGCCGGGAACGGGTAAAACGCTTCTCGCGAAAGCCGTCGCGGGCGAGGCGAAGGTACCGTTCTTCTCGCTTTCCGGCTCTGAATTTGTGGAAATGTTTGTCGGCGTGGGCGCGTCGAGAGTACGCGACCTGTTCAAACAAGCATCGGCGAAAGCGCCGTGTATAATCTTCATAGACGAAATTGACGCGATAGGAAAGTCGCGAGATAATCAAATAAGCTCAAACGACGAGCGCGAACAGACCTTAAACCAACTCCTGAACGAAATGGACGGCTTCGACTCCTCACGCGGACTTGTAATAATCGCCGCGACGAACCGCCCCGAGGTACTTGACAAGGCACTCTTACGTCCGGGACGCTTCGACAGGCGCATCATCGTCGAAAAGCCCGACTTAAAGGGCAGGGAGGACATACTTAAGGTCCATATAAAGAACGTAAAAACGGAACCGGACATAGACCTCCGCGAAATGGCTCTCGCCACAAGCGGCGCGGCGGGCGCGGACCTTGCGAACATGGTAAACGAGGCGGCGTTAAGAGCCGTACGCATGGGCAGAAGGACCGTATCGCAGGAGGACCTTATGGAGGCTGTCGAGGTAATCATAGCCGGTAAGGAGAAAAAGGACAGGATCCTGTCAGACAAGGAAAAGGAGATCGTCGCGTTCCACGAGGTCGGACACGCCCTCGCCACTGCGGTACAGAAACACACACAGCCCGTGCACAAAATAACGATAGTACCGAGAACGATGGGCTCTTTGGGCTACACTATGCAGATGCCCGAGGAGGAGGAGCACTACCTCATGTCCCGTGACGAGATACTTGACCAAATAACCGTATTCCTTGCGGGACGCGCGGCGGAGGAGCTTGTGTTCAACACCAAGACCACGGGCGCGGCGAACGACATAGAGCGCGCGACGCTTCTTGCGCGCAACATGATAACGCAGTACGGCATGTCGGACAAATTCGGCATGGCGGGACTTGAGAGCGTGCAGAACAAGTACCTCGACGGCAGAAGCGTTTCCAACTGCTCCGAGGAAACAAAGACGGCTGTTGACAACGAGATCATACGCGTACTGAAGGAATGTCACGACAAGGCGATGCGTATACTTGTGGAAAACCGCGACGCTCTCGACGAGATCGCGCGTTACCTCATAGACAAGGAAACCGTTACCGGCGACACGTTTATGGAGATTTACAAGAGCGTGAAGGATAAACGCCGCGGCGCGGAATTTGGAGATAACGATGATGTCAAAGACTAAGACAACGGACAACAATAGGGAGTTTGGGCAAAGACTAAGACAGTTGCGTATCGAACAGAACATGACGCAGACGGAGCTTGCGGACAAGGCGCGCGTGTCGCGTTCGAGCGTCGCGAACTGGGAAAGCGGCATACGCTTCCCCGACGTGGACGCGATAAAGATCATCGCGGCGCTCTTCAACGTACCGATGGACTATCTCTACGGCATGAACGACAACCGCTACAGAATCAATATCCCCGACAATTTGAACTTCGACCTTGCGAAGCTCAGCGAGGAGGGCTTAAAGCGCATATGCGACTACTACGAGGTAATGCTGGCAAGGTTTCCGCGCCCCGAAAAAAATTTGCCTTAAAGGTCTTGACTTTTTCAAAATTTTGAAGTATAATACCTAAGTCTGTGAAGACAGACGATCCTTGCCTGCGAAATCTTTCGCAGGACTAAAGTCCATAAGGAGGTGCGAAAAATGGCTGAAAAAATCTTAAACAGCTATGAAACAATTTTTATCATTGACGCTGCGCTTGACGAGGAGAGCGTGACCGCGCTTAAGGATAAGTTTGTATCGCTTATCGAAAAGAACGGTGAACTTGAATCGGTCGACGAGTGGGGTAAGAGAAGACTTGCCTACGAGATTAATGATAGAACCGAAGGTTTCTACTATCTTGTAAACTTTAAGGCTGACAGCGCGTTCCCGAAGGAACTCGAAAGACAGTACAAGATCACGGAAGGAATACTGAGAACTATCGTTATCAGAAAAGACGAAGAATAGTCTTAAGAAAGCGGTGCAAGTATGAACAAGGTTATTTTAATGGGACGTCTTACCCGTGACGTCGAAATGCGTCAAACACCAAACGGTGTTTCACTTGCAAGATTTTCAATCGCGGTGAACAGACGCTTTGCCGGGAGAGATGGTCAGCAGCAGGCTGACTTTATCAACTGTGTCGCATGGCGGCAGACGGGCGAATTTATCGCGAGATATTTCCGCAAGGGAAGTATGATCGCGGTAGTCGGAAGCATCCAGTCGAGAAGCTGGGACGGTCAGGACGGTAAAAGACAGTACGCCACGGAGGTAAGCGTGGACGAGGCATATTTCACCGGTTCAAAAGCCGAAACCGGCACTCAGGGCGGAGGCGACTACCGTCAAAATCAGGGATACGGCGGTCAAAGCGGCTATAACAACGCTCAGGGCGGATTTGAAGCTCAGCAGCCGCCGAAGGACGAGCCGGAATTTGGTGACGATTTTGACATGGACGGTTTCGCGGATTTGGATGGCAGCGAGGACGATCTACCGTTCTGATCAAGCGGTGATAGAAATTGATAGGAGGAAAAAACAATGGCTGAAAGAAATGACAGACCGCAAAGAGCAAGAAGACCTAAGAAAAAGGTTTGCATGTTCTGCGTGGATAAGATCGAGCATATTGATTACAAAGACACGGCGAAGCTCAGAAGATATGTCACAGAAAGAGGCAAGATAGTGCCCAGACGTATCAGCGGCAACTGTGCAAAACATCAAAGACAGCTCACAACGGCTATTAAGCGCGCGAGAATTATAGCGCTCTTGCCGTTCGTTGCTGAATAATTTGACAGGATAAGATCCCCTTAGAGAAATCTAAGGGGATTTTTTAAAATTTTTTCGAGCTTTTTGCAACCTTTTGACCGTTTAAAAAGTATTATAGATGAAGGGAGGGGGATCTATGGCAGCAGACCGACCGACGGCGGACGCGTCGTCGGATGAGATCATACGCGCGTACTTTGACATGGTGTACCGTCTTGCCCTGTCGCAGACGCGCAGCGTGCCGAACGCGGAAGACGTGACGCAGGAGGTATTTCTTCGTTTCATACAAAAACGCTCGAGCCTCAAATCGGACGAGCACATAAAAGCGTGGCTCATACGAGTTACGATAAACTGCTCAAAAAGTATTTTCATGGGCGCGTGGAACCGTAAAACGGTACCGCTTACCGAGGAAATAGCTTTTGACACGCCCGAGAAAAGCGAGGTGTATTTTGCGGTGCATGACCTTCCTTCAAAATACCGCGCCGTGATACACCTGTTTTACTACGAGGATATGAGCGTGAAGGAAATATCCGACGCTTTGGGACTAAAGCAATCCACCGTAAGATCCCAACTCTTCCGCGCGCGGGAAATGCTGCGCCAAAAACTGAAAGGAGGTTATGACTTTGTTTAGAAAATACTACAAGGAAGCCAATGACGACATAAAGGCAAGTGAAGAATTTATAAACAGTGTCATTAAAAACGCGCATAAGCGCCGTCCTCCTTTGCTTAACGGCTACGCGAAATACGCGGCAAGCGCCGCTGCGGCGCTCTTGATAGTATCGGCGGCTGTTATTTCCGCGCCCGTGTGGCAGAATATGCACGGCACGGACGACGCGGTAACGGTCGAGGAAACCGCCACGCACACAGCGCCGCCGCAAGGCACGCCTGTCCCCGCCGTAAGCTCCTCTGCCAAAACCCCTCCCCATGGTACAAGCGTATCCGATACAGACGTATCCGATACAGGCGTATCAGATACAAGTGTACATTCGTATGCGAAAAATGAAGCAGCCGCGCCGGTATCACCGAAAAAGACGGACGCGGCAGATCCTCCGAAAGCGGCGGGCGCTTATAATTCAGACAGGAACGGAATTGAGGATAAAGGTAGAAAAATTGAAGAAAACGGAGTAAACGAAGCACCCCCCGCAGCAGCGGACACTTTCGGCGCGAGCGAGATCATTGCCGACGAGGCGATCCCAAAGGCGCAGCCGCCGTCAGTGCCCGAGTCCATAGAAGCCGACGAAGCGGATCCTGCCCGCTTCTCGGCGGATATGGAAATTTACGAAAACAATAAGTACGGCGTTGAAAGCAGCGGCGCTCACGCGGGCGGCGGAGGCGGCAGCTCGTCGGCAGCGTACAAGCAAGAGGACGATCAAGAGAACAAAAATGCCGATTTATCGGGCTCACAGTCCGCGCAAAGCGACGGCGGCGAGCTTTCCCACTCATACATGCTGCCCGCGCAAAGCGTGTATATTCCGACTCCTAACGGCTACTCATGCGAGTACCGCACGGAAACCTCCGCATCGTTCGTGAACGGCGACGGCGCGAGCATAACGGTCGACGCGTACTATTCGGGCGAAGAAGACACGCCGCCCTCCTATGACGGCGACGGCGAGAACATGACCGTGTCGATGTCATCGGGCGGCATGAGCATAGAAATACACGCCGAGGGAGCAGATAAAAGCAGCGTTGACGAGATAGTGAACGGTATAGAATAATAAAAAAAGCCTTGAAACAGCGCACCTCACGCCTTCAAGGCTTTTCACTTCTCCTCGTCCATCCCCCCGCACTCCCTCAGCCCGCCGTATGCACGCCCTTTACCTCCGCCCGCTTTTTCACTCACCCACACCCCGTAGGGCGGGCTGCCCTCAGCCCGCCTCCCTGACACCCCGTTGTCAACGCTCTGCTATACGGGGGGTGTCCACGAGGGGGGTGCTGCGCCGTTGTTTCACTCAGGTCAGGGTTAGCAGTACCGGCATGCTGAATATCAAAGGCCTCTGAAGAAGCAAGTCAAGGAACGGGAACTGTATGGAGAACTTTTTCGGGAGATTGAAGGTAGAGATGTTTTATGGCGAGGAATTTGAGAGCGCCGGCGAATTCATCGGGGAATTAAAGGAATATATCGACTATTACAACAACGACCGAATACCTATGAAATTAAACGGAATGAGCCCGGTACAATACCGAACTCATTCGCAAGCAATTTAATATTAAATTTTGTCTAAACTTTAGGGTCCACCTCACGCCTTCAAGGCTTTTCACTTCTCCTCGTCCAACGACACCACATACTTTGCAGTTCTTTCTCCCGCGTCCGCGCCGACCTCGTTGTAAGCCTGCTGGAAATAATGGAACGAATCTTTCATCAAGCCGCGTTCCTTCATCTGCCCGAACATCGTTGAAACCATGACGACATCCTTATTTTCCCGCGCCGTTTCCTCCTGCGCGCGCCTAATATCGCCGTAGTCGTAATTTTCACGACCGTTATAATTACCGATTTTTATCAGGAAACATTTTTCGATTCCGTTTTCGAGCATTTTTTCGAGCATATTTTCAAAATCCGCGCGGTACTTTGTGCTCGGCGTTGCGATGTCGCCGTCCGACTCCCCTTGGCACCACACCATAAATTTATGGCGTATGACGTATCCGTTCGCCGACAAAAATTCCGACGCGGCTTTAAGCCTTGCTATAGCGTCGCTCAAATATAAGCCGTCGGGCTGCCACTGGGAAATACGGCTGCCGCCCTTTGACGCGGAAATTCCCACGATCGGCACACGCGTAATCTTGTAATAGGTATTAATGAAAGACGTGACCAAGGAGCCGGTTTTCATATCGCCGTCGTCGATACCGCCGCTTCTGTTTTCGTTTTTACCAAACGGCTCACCGGCAACGTGTAACTTGTCGGGCGACGAAACGGCGCGGTACTCGTACCCTGCGCCTTTCACGAGGGTCGGAGCCGTTTCGGGGTGAGAGGGAGTTGATATCCCGCGCCCCGCCATATTTGACTGTCCCATAAACATAAACAAATCAACCACTTTACCACTCATTTCCAAATCCTCCCATCTCATCATCCCCATCCCCCCGTATGCACGCCCTGTCCGCCCGCATTTTCACTCACCCACACCCCGTAGGGCGGGCTGCCTTTGCTACGCCGTTTGCTGCTTCGCAACACGCCTACAACACGCTCCGCGTGTTGTTCATCCCCGCCCGCCGCCGCGCAATTTTCCCCCGTAGGGCGGGCTGCCTTTGTTACGGCGTTTGTTCGCAAGCGAACACGCCTACAACACTTACGTGTTGTTCACCCCACCCCGCCGCCGCGCAATTTTCCCCCCGTAGGGCGGGCTGCCCTCAGCCCGCCTCCCTGACCCCCTGACAGCAACGGTTTGTAGGGGCAAATATCCCCCGCCCGCCCACGGGGGTGTCCGGAGGGGGCAAGTCCCCTCCGGTCGTTTCAAGGGGGTGATTCCTAAGAGGGGGGAAATCGAAATCCCCCCTCTTAGGGTTTTTGGTTCTTTTTTTAAAAAGAACATCCTTCCGCACATCTTCGATGTGCCAACATCAACAATTGTAGGGGACGGCAATTTGTCAAGAGTAACATGGTATACAGGAGTGTAAGCACATGGTATACAACTTACACTCTTGTTATTTTTCTGTGTAT